>JBILYN010000007.1:0-37218 GCA_044377715.1 Aquabacterium sp. | reverse complement strand
GCTCAAACTGCGATCGGGCGCCCGCATCGAGCGGCTAGCCTTGCTTGACACCGTGGCCCAACCCAGCCTGCCCGGCCATTACCCGCCGGGCAGTGTTTTCAGCCGCTGCGAACTCAGCTTGTCCTGGCCGATCACCAACATCGGTCCCTCACTGCCCAACCTGCTGGCGACGATCGCCGGCAACCTGTTCGAACTGCGCCAGGTCTCAGGGCTGCGCATCACAGGCTTGACGCTGCCGGCCGCGTTCGCCGCCGCCTACCCCGGCCCGGCTTTCGGCATCGAGGGCACGCGTCGACTGGCTGGCGTGGCGAGCGGGCCGCTGATTGGCACCATCATCAAGCCCAGCGTCGGGCTAGACGCCGAACAGACTGCTGCCGAAGTACGCAAGCTGATAGACGGCGGCATCGACTTCATCAAGGATGACGAGCTGCAAGCCGACGGCACCCATTGCCCGTTCGAGCAAAGGGTCCGCGCGGTGATGCGCGAGGTCGACGCCGGCGCCCAGCGCTCGGGCAAGAAGGTGATGGTGGCCTTCAACCTGACTGGTGAACTCGACGAGATGCGCCGCCGCCACGACCTGGTGTTGCAACTCGGCGGCAGCTGCGTGATGGCCAGCCTGAACTCGATCGGCCTGCTGGGCTTGCGAGAGCTGCGCAGGCACAGCCAGCTGCCGATCCACGCCCACCGCAACGGCTGGGGAATGCTCAGCCGTTGCCCAGCGCTGGGATGGGACTACGCGCCCTGGCAGCAGATCTGGCGCCTGGCCGGTGCCGACCACCTGCATGTCAACGGCCTGGCCAACAAGTTCAGCGAGGACGACGCGAGCGTGATCGCCGCAGCGCGCGCGGTGCTCAGCCCTCTCTGGCCCGACGCCCCGATGGCGGCGATGCCGGTGTTCAGCTCAGGCCAGACCGGCCTGGTCGCAGCCTCCACCTATGCCGCGCTGGGCAGCACCGACCTGATCTTCGCCGCCGGCGGCGGCATTTTCGGCCACCCCGGCGGTGTCGCCGCGGGCGTGAGCGCGCTGCGGCAGGCCTGGGACGCCGCAGTGGCCGGGGTCGCGCTGGCGACGCACGCGAGCTCGCATGCCGAGTTGCGCGACGCGATAGGCTTCTGGTGATGACAAGCTCCGAGGTCTTGCCAGCCGGCCCACTGCTGGCCTACTGCGGCGACGACTTCAGCGGCTCGACCGATGTGATGGAGGCCTTCACCGCTGCCGGCTTGCCCACCGTGTTGTTCCTGCAAAGCCCGACGCCGCAATGGGTGCAGCGCTTTGGCGACATGCGCTGCATCGGCTTGGCCAGCACCGCGCGGGGTCAGAGCCCTGAATGGATGGACGCCGAGTTGCCCGCCGCCTTCGCGTGTCTGAAGGCCTTTGGCGCGCCCATCCTGCAGTACAAGGTCTGCTCGACCTTCGATTCGTCGCCAAGCGTCGGGTCTATCGGTCGCGCGGTCGACATCGGCGCGGCGCTGATGCCCGGGCGCTGGTCACCGATGGTCGTCGGTGCGCCGCGGCTCAAGCGTTATCAGGCTTTCGGCAACCTGTTTGCCGTGGCCGGTGGCGTCGGTCACCGGCTCGACCGGCACCCGACGATGTCGCGCCACCCGGTCACGCCGATGGCCGAGGCCGACCTGCGCCGCCACCTGGCGCACCAGACCTCGCGCCGGCTTGAGCTGATCGACTTGGCACAGCTGCAATCGGGCCAGGCCAGCGCCAGGCGCGACGCGCTGGCAGGCGACGACGTGCCGGTGCTGCTGCTCGACGTGGTCGACGACGCGACGCTGGCCGAGGTCGGCAGGCTGGTCTGGCAAGGCCGTGGCGAAGGCTTGTTCAGCGCCTCATCGTCAGGCCTGCAGTACGCGCTGGCAGCGCATTGGCGATCGCTGGGCCTGCTGAACGCAGCGCCGTCGCTGCCGTCGGCCGGCCCGGTCGACGCGATCGCGGTCGTCAGCGGCAGTTGCTCGCCAGTCACCGGCGCGCAGATCGCCTGGGCGCGCGGCAATGGCTTTCAACTCGAGCGGCTCGACATCGCCAGCCTGCTGGCCGGACAGACGCTTGAACCCGCCATCGAACGCGCGGTGGCCGTGGCCAGTGCGGCGCTGCGTCGTGGCGCCAGCCCGCTGGTCTATTCGGCCGAGGGGCCGGACGATCCTGCCGTGCTCGGCTTCGACGCCCAGGCCCGCGCGGCCGGCCTGTCGCGCGGCGACGCGGCGCAGCGCGTCGGCCTGGCGTTGGCCGAGGTGATGCGCCGACTGCTCGACCGCCACCCTGCGCTCAGGCGCGTCGTCGTCGCGGGCGGCGACAGCGCCGGCGCCGTGGCAGGCGCACTCGACATCTCAGCGCTGAGCGTCATCGCTGGCATCGCGCCGGGCGCGCCGCTGTGCCGGGCCTGGTCACAGCGCCCTGATCGCGACGGGCTAGAGATCGTTCTGAAGGGCGGGCAGATGGGCGCACCGGGCTTCTTCGGCGATGTGCTGCTGGGTTGCTCACCCGGCTGAACGCAGCGCGCGATGCCGAACGAACCGATCCAGCGCCGCAAGCTCTACCAAGAGGTGCTCGATCGCTTGCTGCTGCGCATCCGCAGCGGCGAGTTCGCGCCCGGCCGCCCGCTGCCCTCCGAGCGCGAGCTGATGGTGTTCTACGGCGTCGGCAGGCCTGCTGTGCGCGAAGCGCTGCAGCAGTTGGCGCATTCAGGCATCGTCGAGATCGCGCACGGCGAGCGTGCAAGAGTGGTGATGCCAACCGCCGAGATGCTGATCGCGCAGATCGCCGGCAGCGCCCAGCACCTGCTGCGCATGCAGCCAGACCACCTGGACCATCTGCTGGCTGCGCGGGTTTTTCTCGAAACCGGACTGGCGCGGATCGCTGCCGAGCGCGCGACACCGGCAGACGTCGCGAGGCTGGCGCTGCGGCTGGCCGAGCACCAGGACGCGCTGCTCGCGCTCGACCAGTTTCTGCACCGAGACATGCTGTTTCACCGTGAGATCGCGCTGATCAGCGGCAACCCGATCTTCCCGGCGATCGTCGAAGCTTTGTTCAACTGGGCCAGCGTCTACCATCAGGCCATCGTCCGCGCGCCGGGCGTCGAAGACCTGACGCTGGCCGAGCACCGACGCATCGTCGAGGCAATCGCCGCCCATGACGCCGACGCCGCGGCGCAGTCGATGCACGATCACCTGACGCGGGCGAATGCACTCTACCAGCGCGTTCGCAGCTCAGGCTGAGCGCTTCAGCGGCCCGACCGCCCGCCTTTTCGTGCCGCTCGCAAGGCTTCGTCGGCCTGCGCCTGGGCCAGCGCAGCGGCCTGCCAGCCCGCATGCTCGGCAGGGGTTTCGAGCGTGATCGCGCCCAGCGCGGCGGCACGAAAATCGTTGAGCACGACCTCGGCAGCTTTCTGCAGGTTGATGCGCCCGCCGGTCTGCACCAGTCCGCGCTGGCGTGCGATGGCTTCGAGCAGCAGTTCGGACTTCATCGCTGCGACGTCGGTGAGCCGGTAGCGCGACTCGATACTAGCCGCGTAACTTGCCTGCAACTGCTCAAGCAATTCGAGCGCCACTTCCTGCTCGTCGTAGGCGTTGCGGCCGATCGCGCCGCAGGCAGCAAGCAGGTAGCCGCACTGCGGAACCTCGATCTTGGGCCAGAGCATGCCAGGTGTGTCGAAGAGCTTGAAATCGCTCGCCAGCATGATGCACTGCTCGATCTTGGTGATGCCCGCTTCGTCGCCGGTCTTGGCCGACTTCTTGCCCACCAGCGTGTTGATCAGCGTCGACTTGCCGACGTTGGGGATGCCGCAGATCAGCACCCGCAGTGGCTTGGCCATGCCCCCGCGCAAGGGCGCGAGCTCGCGGCAGGCCTTGACCAGCCGCTGCGCAGGTGCCCGTTCGCTGGCATCGAGCGCGATCGCGCGGGTATCGGGCAGGCTGTTGTAATGGTCCAGCCATTGGGCCGTTCGGCTGGCATCGGCTAGGTCCTGCTTGTTCAGCAGTTTGAGCGCGGGTTTGCCGTCGGTCAGGCTCGCCAGCAAGGGGTTGGCACTGGCGCCCGGCATCCGAGCGTCTAGCAACTCGATCACCACATCGATCCCCGCTTTCATGCGCTCGGCGATCGCCTTGCGGGTGACATGCATATGACCGGGAAACCATTGGATGGCCATTGATGACTTGTGCTTTGCGGCTTGTGTTGGGCCTTGATTGTCGGTGACACCTGCGCGCTGCAGCCAGCGGCGCTCGGCGCATTCAGCGCAAGCTATCGCCAGCGGCCACAATCACGTCCAGCGCCGCCGGCACCGTGCTGGCCAGGTCGCCATGCTCATCCCCCAACGTCTGCACACCAGGAATCCCCATGATCAGCCAAGCCGTCACCGCCTTCGGCGCGCCTTTGCAGCGCATCGAGACCGCCACCCCGACACCCCAAGGCCAGGAGGTCTTGCTGCGAACCCTGGCTGCTGGCGTCTGCCACTCCGACGTCCACATCTGGCAGGGCGGCTACGACCTGGGCCACGGCAAGCGGCTGGAGATGGGGCAGCGCGGCGTGTCGCTGCCGCTGACGCCCGGCCACGAGATCGTCGGCGAGGTGGTGGCGCTAGGCGCCGAAGCCCAAGGCCTGCGACTGGGCCAGAAAGTCCTGGTCTATCCCTGGATAGGCTGCGGCAGCTGCGGTGTCTGCCAACGCGGGCGTGAGAATCTTTGTCTGCAGCCCCGGTTCCTGGGTGTGTTTCGCCAAGGCGGCTACAGCAGCCACGTGATGGTGCCGCACGGCCGCTACCTGATCGACATCGGCGACATGGCGCCGGCCCAGGCCGCCCCTTATGCCTGCTCAGGCCTGACCGCCTACAGCGCGATCGGCAAGATCGACGCCTCAGTGCTGGCCGACGAGCCGGTGGTGGTGATCGGCGCCGGCGGCGTCGGGCTGATGGCAGTGACGCTGCTGGGCCAGTTGGGCGGGCGCGCGCCGGTGGTGGTCGAGCCCGACGCCAGCCGCCGCGCTGCGGCGATCGAAGCCGGCGCGTCGGCCGCGATCGACCCCAACGCGCCTGACGCGCAAGACGCCGTGAAACAAGCTTGCGGCGGCGCGGTCTGGGCGGTGATCGACTGCGTGGGCGCAGGCAGCACGGTGCAGCTCGGGCTGGACTTGCTGACCAAGGGCGGCCAGCTGGTGCAGGTCGGCCTGTTCGGCGGCGACGTGACGGTCTCGACCCCGCTGGTGCCGATGCGTGGGATCAGCTGGGTCGGCTCGTACATCGGCAACCTGGCCGAGTTGCAGGCGCTGTGGGCGATGGTGCGGCAAAAGAGCTTCCGCCCAGTGCCGATCAGCTGCCGCTGCTTCGACGAAGCCGGTGATGCGCTGAACGACCTGGAGCACGGCAAGGTTGTCGGACGGGTCATTCTCACGCCCGACGCGCTCGCATCGCGCTGACCCAAGGCGGTTTAGGGCAACGCGCGCCGCGCGGCGCGCGCTGCTCTGCCGCACCCGCGCCGATGTGCAGCCGGCAGCCAACGGAAAACGACGGGTCTAGGGCAATTCCGGGCTGCGCAGGCTGGCCCGATGGGGTTCAATCTCTCGATCGTCCTTGGAGAGACCATGCACTATGCTGAATTGATGACGGCCCGCGCCGAACTGATCGCCGAAGGGTCACCGTTCGAAATCGTTGAAACGCAAGTGCTGGGCCAGACTCTGCGCTGCTTCAAACATGCCCCAGCCACCATCCGAGACTTCTGGCTGTCGACCGCGGCCTTCTCAGATCGGCCTTACCTGATCTACCAAGGCGAACGGCTGAGCTATGCACAGTCCCACGCCCAGGTCGATGCCATAGGGGCTTGGCTTTGGCATCAAGGCGTTCGGCCCGGTGACCGTATCGCCATCGGCATGCGCAACTACCCCGAATGGATGTTGATCTACTGGGCTGGGCTGGCTATCGGCGTCACGGTCGTGGGCATGAACGCCTGGTGGATCGCCGAGGAAATGGCCTTCGCCCTCGAAGATTCAACGCCCAAGTTCCTGTTCCTCGACAGCGAGCGCCTGGCCCGAGTGCAGGAGCGGCCCGAGATGGCTGCCGGCATCACCCTCGTCACGGTGCGGGTGGCCGCGACGCCAGCCGGGGCCGTGCCCTGGTCCGACGTCATCGCGTTCAAGGCGGCAATGCCTGAGGTGACCATAGACCCCGACGCCGATGCGTGCATTTTTTACACCTCTGGTACGACAGGCCGGCCCAAAGGCGCACAGCTGACCCATCGCAGTTGCATTGCCAACCTGTTCAACATGGTGTTCTCAGGCCGTGCGCAGGCCTTGGCCGTCCACCGCGCCACCGGCGTTGCACCGCCTGACGCCGCCGATGTGCCGATACCGGTGACCCTGATCACGACACCGCTGTTCCATGTGACAGCCAACAACTGCGCCGCCTACCTGACCACAGCCGGGGGTGGCGCGCTGGTGATGATGTACCGCTGGGATGCTGGCGAGGCCTTGAAGATCATCGAACGCGAGCGTGTGACCTCGATGAGTGGCGTGCCGATGATGGCGCGCGAGTTGATCAACCACTCGGCATTCGACAGCCATGACACCGCGAGCCTGACGACCTTGAGCGGAGGTGGCGCGCAACTCCAGCCCGATCTGGTGGCCAAGATCGACAGCAGCATCAAGACCGCTCGGCCCGGCACCGGCTACGGCATGACCGAGACCAGCGGCATCATCACCTCGGTGTCAGCAGACTTCTTGGTCGATCGCCCGGACAGCGCGGGCCCTTCGGTGCCAACGCTGGAAGTCAAGTGCGTGGACGATGCGGGTCACACCCTGGCCATCGGCGAAGTCGGCGAGATCTGGGTCAAGGGTTCGCCTGTGATCAAGGGCTACCTCAACCGGCCCGAGGCCACCAGCGCGTCAATCGTCGACGGCTGGCTGCAAACCGGCGACATCGGTCGCATCGATGAGCATGGCTTCATCTACATCGTCGACCGCAAGAAGGACATGGTGCTGCGCGGTGGCGAGAACATCTACTGCGCCGAGGTCGAGGCCTGCGTTTTCCGCCACCCTGCTGTGGCCGAATGCTGCGCTTTCGGGGTACCGGATGAACGCTTGGGCGAGGAAGTGGGCATCGCCGTGGTGCTCAAACCTGGCGAAAGCCTCAGCGCTGAAGGCCTTCGTGGCCATTGCACGACCTTGATGGCCAAACACAAGGTGCCCCGCCATGTCTGGTTCGAGGCCGACCCACTGCCCCGCAATGCCAGCGGCAAGTTTCTCAAGCGCGAGCTGCGTGCGCGGCTGAGTGCCGAACTGGCTCAGGCGGCTTAGCACTGTCTGGCCGGCCTGAACCGCGAGTTCCAAGCTGTGTTGACCATGCACGCTGCCCGGAGCGCAAACGCCGCGCCGACGAATTCACCCCAAACCTGACAAAATCGAACCGAGTGTTCGTTTTGACGAGCGCGAAACGACCCCTTAGGAGACAAGATGACCCGCATGCGCTTTGGTGCCTTTCTGGCACCACACCACCCGATAGGCGAGAGCCCGATGTTGCAATACCGCAGCGACATTGCGCTGGTATCGCAGCTCGATTCCCTGGGCTACGACGAGTTCTGGTGCGGCGAACACCATTCGACTGGCTGGGAGACGATTGCATCGCCCGAGATGTTCCTGGCCGCCGCCGGAGAACACAGCCACCGCATCAAGCTGGGCACTGGCGTGATCTCGCTGCCCTACCACCACCCCTTCCATGTGGCTCAGCGCATGGTGCAGCTCGACCACATGACGGGCGGACGGGCCATTTTCGGCTCAGGCCCGGGCGCGCTGGCGTCAGATGCCCATACCTTGGACATAGAGCCGCAATTGCAGCGCAATCGCCAGGACGAAGCCCTGGGGGTGATCAAGCGCCTGCTCGAGGGCGCTGACCGATTCAGCTACGACTGCGAATGGTTTCGTCTGAAGGACGCCAAACTGCAACTGCTGCCGCTGCAGGAAAAGATGCCAATGGTCGTGGCCTCGACCATCAGCCCGTCGGGCATGACGCTGGCCGGCAAATACGGCACCGGCGTGATCTCGATCGGATCGTCCTCGACCGAGGGACTGGCCGCTCTCGCGACACAGTGGAGCTTTGCCGAGGATTCGGCTCGCAAGCACGGCAACCAGGTCGATCGCAAAGACTGGCGGGTGCTGCTGTCTTGGCACATCGCCGAGACCCGCGAGCAAGCCCGCATCGAAGCCGGCGCGGGGCTACAGCGCTGGAACAATGAATACATTCACGGCACGCTGCAGCGACCGGGGTCCAAGTTCTACAAGACCCCCGACGACGCGGTCGACGACGTCGCTTTCACGCCAGGCGCGGCCACCGTCATCGGTACGCCCGACGACTTGGTGGCGGCGATCCACAAGCTGATCGGTCTGACCGGTGGCTTCGGCACGCTGGTCGGCTTCGTCCACGACTGGGCCAACCGCGAGAACACCCGACGCAGTTGGGACCTGGTTGCACGCTATGTGATCCCGGAGGTCAACGGACTGCTCGCGAAGTACCGCGAGTCGCGCGAATTCGTGGTCAACAACCGCGAGTATTTCGAAGCCGCTGGCAAGGCGGTGATGAGCAAGATCCTCGAGCACGAGGGCGCGACCAAAGCGCTGGCCCTGACCAAGGACAGCCGGCTCGCGATGCCCGGTCACAACGCGCCTGACCTGATCCGCAGGTCTTGAAGTCACTGGCGCTGCTCGCAGGGCTTTGAAACCAGGTCCGATAGACCTGCTTCATGGCCTCGCAGGCAGGCTGTCCGTGAGGATTGGAGCGGGTCAGACTGTAAATTGAGTGCGTGGCAAGCGGTCGTCCGCCGTGATCCAGCACAAGCCATCGCGACAAGGCATAGGCCCGCCGGCATCGGAAATGAGAGAGAATCGTATTTAGATTCCCCACCTCCGCGGCCATGACCACCCTGCTCAGCGACCTGCCCGATGGAGCCCGTGCCACGGTGAACCAGGTGCAGGCGGACGGAAACTCGCTCGACGGCAAGCAATTGCGCAGGCTCGCTGAATTGGGGTTTCTGCCCGGCGAGGCCGTTCATGTGCTGCGCCGCGGACCGGGCGGGCGCGAACCACTGGCTGTCGTGGTCGGCGACACGATGTTCGCGCTGCGCCTGCTCGAGGCTCGATGCATCTCGGTCACCCGCCTGGCCTGATGTCCGCCCGATGAGCGACGCCGTCAATGCCTTGGCGTCTGGGCAGCTGCGAAGCGTGGCCTTGGTGGGCAATCCGAACTGCGGCAAGACGGCGCTGTTCAACCTGCTCACCGGTGCCCGCCAGAAGGTCGCCAACTACGCCGGGGTCACGGTCGAACGCAAGACGGGCCAAGTCCGGCTGGCCAACGGCCGCATCGTGTCGGTGATTGACCTGCCTGGAACCTACAGCCTGCAACCGGCCACACCGGACGAGCAAGTCACGCTCGAGGTGATCGAAGGCAGGCGCGCCGGCGAAGGCGTGCCCGACGCGCTGATCGCCGTGGTGGACGCCACCAACCTTAGATTGAACCTGCGGCTGGTGCTCGAGCTCAAGCAACTCGGGCGGCCGATGCTGGTGGCGCTCAACATGGTTGACATGGCGCGGGATCGCGGCTTGGCGATCGACAGCGTCAAGCTAGCGGCCGAGCTGGGTTGCCAAGTGGTCGAGACCGTCGCTGTGCGTGCCGATGGTCATGCCAAATTGCTCGATGAGCTGGCCCACTGGACCTTGCCGGCATCGGTTTGGGAGGAGGTGCCGGCGGTCACATTGCCGCCAGCACAGCCGGCCAGCGCAGCCGCACTGCAACGCGAGGTGCGGCGCATCTTGGCCATCGCCGCACCGCTGGCACCGACCAGGCACCGATTGCAGCTGCAACTCGACACCTGGGTGCTGCATCCCTTCTGGGGGCTGATGATCCTGGCCAGCTTGCTGTTCGTGATCTTCCAGGCCTTGTTCTCCTGGGCCAACCTGCCGACGGACTTGATCCGAAGCGGCATGGCTTGGATGAGCGACTGGACCCAGGCTCAGATGACGGCCGGCCCGTTGCGCAGTCTGGTGGTGGACGGTGCCATCGCCGGTGCTGGCAGCGTGCTGGTCTTCTTGCCGCAGATCCTGATTCTGTTCGCCTTCATCCTGGCGCTCGAAGACTCCGGCTACCTGCCGCGAGCAGCCTTCCTGCTCGACAGGCTGATGGGTCAGGTCGGCTTGTCGGGCCGAGCCTTCATCCCGCTGCTGTCGAGCTTTGCCTGCGCCGTTCCGGGCATCATGGCGACCCGAACCATCGCCAACTGGCGCGACCGGGTCACCACCATCATGGTGGCACCGCTGATGACCTGCTCGGCGCGCCTGCCAGTCTACGCACTGCTGATCGGCGCCTTCGTCCCCGAACGCGCGGTCGGCCCGTTCAATCTTCGCGGCCTGGTGTTGTTCGCGCTCTACGCCGTCGGCGTTGGATCGGCGATGGCAGTGGCCTGGTTGTTCAAGCGGGTCTGGTTGAAGAACCGCTACCAGCCGCTGATGCTGGAGTTGCCACCGTATCGCTGGCCTGACGCCCGAACCTTGGCATTGGGCTTGTGGGAGCGGGCGCAGGGATTCGTGCGCCGTGTGGGAACGATCATCTTTGCGCTGATGGTGCTGCTGTGGTTCTTGGCAAGCTACCCAGCAGCGCCCGCTGGCGCCACTGCGGTAGCGATCCAATACAGCTTTGCGGGTCAACTCGGCCAACTGTTGCAGCAATTCTTTGCCCCGATAGGCTTCAACTGGCAGATCTCGATCGCACTGGTGCCTGGACTGGCTGCGCGTGAAGTGGCGGTGGGCGCTCTCGGCACGGTCTATGCACTGTCTGCGGCAGGCGACGCGGTGGCCGCGCAACTCGGACCGATGATCGCCCACAGCTGGTCTCTCGCCACGGCCTTCTCGCTGCTGGCCTGGTATGTCTTCGCGCCACAGTGCATTGCCACGCTGATCGCCGTCAAGCGCGAAACCAACAGCTGGCGCTATCCATTGGCGATGGCCGGATACCAGTTTGCGCTGGCCTATGGCGCTGCCTTTGTGACCTACCGCGCCACGCTGTGGCTGGGCGCCTGAGACGTGGTGAAATGCCTGTGATGCAAGAACTGGTCGTCATCTTGATCGTCGGGGTTTGCGGCGCCTATGTCTGCCTGACACTGATGCCACGGGCTTGGCGGCTGGCGCTGTTGCGTCGGCTGCCGCTGCGACAAAGCCTCCCGGGCAGCGCTTGTGGCGCTTGTGGCGGCTGCGCATCACCACCGGCCGCATCGCCAGCCGCACAGGCCTACAGCACCATCACCTGGCATCGCCGACCACCGGCAGCTTGAGCTGAGGCCGGCCCTGAGGCTTACCGTCAGTCGGGTTTGGCGACCTCAGGTCGCGATCTTCGAGGCAAGCGATCACTGTCGTCTGACCGAAGCAGACCGCTTGGCAGGATCGTCTGCCGCACCCAATGCACAAGTTCGTCGGGCGGCATCGGGCGACTGAACAGGAAGCCTTGCATCAGAAAGCAGCCCAATCGGTCCAGAACCTCCATCTGACGCAAGTTCTCCACCCCTTCGGCGACAACCCGCAAACCCAGTGAGCGTGCCAGCGCGACGATGGCCGTGACCACCGCCGAGCTTTGCGGCGTGAGCCCCAGATCTCGAACAAAGCTGTGGTCGATTTTGAGCTCAGCGATCGGCAAGGTGGTCAGGTAGGCCAGCGACGAGTAGCCCGTGCCGAAATCATCGATCGATACCTCGACCCCGACCTCGGCCAAGCGGTGCAGGCAAGGTATGACCCTCTGCAAGTCCTTCATCAAGCCGGTTTCGGTGATTTCGAGCTGGATCGCGTTGCGAGGCAAGCCGTGAGCCGACAGGCAGTGGCGGATGTGGTCGACCAGATCGCTGCGCTCGAACATTCTGTTGGGCAGGTTGACCGCAATCGAGTCAGCGAAACCAAAGCTCAGGCTCCAGGCCTTGGCCTGGCGTGCCGCCTCTCGCAGGGCCCACTCGCTCATCGGTACGATCAAACCGGACTCCTCGGCCATCGCGATGAAATCGACCGGCGCCACCAAGCTTGTGCCATGGCGCCAACGCATCAAGGCTTCGACACCTGCCATGCGGGCCGACCGTAGATCGACCTTGGGTTGGTAATACAAGACCAACTCGTTGCGTTCAATCGCCTTGTGCAGTGCCGACTCAAGCGCCAATTTCTCACGACCGCGGCCAGCAAGCACCGGGCTGTAGGCGGCGGCGGCGTTGCGGCCTGTGTTCTTGACCGAGTACATCGCGACATCGGCATTGCGCAGCAGATCGACCACCGTCAGGCCATCGGCAGGATGCATTGCGATGCCCACGCTGGCGGTGACAAAGCATTCCTGGCCGCCGACCCAGATCGGCGCACGCATCACCTCGAGGATTCGCTCTGACACCCGCTGCGCATCGGATTCGTCGACAACCTCGGGCAACAAGGCGACAAACTCATCACCGCCGAGCCGGCCCATCGCCTCGAGTGAACGTTGGCTGCGCACACCAGGGGTCTCGAGTGCAGTGTCGAGCACTTGGTCACTGTGGCGCACGCAAGCACGCAGGCGCTGGGCTACCGCGATCAACAGTTCATCGCCAGCGGCATGGCCCAAGGTGTCATTGATCAGTTTGAACCGATCCAGATCGATCAGCAGCAACGCCGCCTGGTGACCGAAGCGCTGGGCATGGTCAAGCGCACGCTCGATGCGCCAGATCAGCTGACGCCGATTGGGCAGACCGGTCAAGGCGTCAAAGTTGGCCAGATGCCGGATGCGATCTTCGGCCACCCGGCGGTCAGTCACATCCTGCACGATGCCGGTATAACCGATGGCGCGCCCTTGTTCATTGAATTCAGGCTCGGCCTCTAGGTGAACGACTCGCATCCGTCCATCAGGCAGCTTGACGGGCAAGTCGATGGTCAACAGCCGGCTCTGACTTGCCGCGCCGCTCAGCACCCGGGTCATCGCCCGACGTTCGGGCAATGGGACCATGCGGATCAGTTGTCGCAGCGTGACCTTGTCCTGCGGTCCGAGGCCAAGCACCCGCCGCGCCTCCGGCGACAGTATCAGTCCAAGACCGGACTGGCTGCCAATGGGGTTGGCCGAGCTGTGCCAGTCGAAACTTCCCATGCGTGCGAGGTCCTGGGCCCGCGCCAGCTTGCTCTTGCTGCGCTCGAGTTCGAGCCGGGTGCGTGAGGCGCGCAGCAGGTGACGCAAGCGCCCTGACAGCAAGCTCCACTGACTGCTCTTGACAAAGAAATCCGTGGCGCCTGCCTGGTAGGCCCGGGCAATTGACGCCTCGTCGTCGAGCCCGGTCAGCATCAGCACCGGCACGTTTTCGAAGCCCGCCAATCGACGCAAAGCCTTGCAGGTCGCAAAACCGTCGAGCCCGGGCATCAGCGCGTCAAGCACGACCAGATCGGGCGTCCAATGCCCGAGCATGGCCAACGCAAGCTCGCCGCCGCGAGCTTCGAAAACATCGAAACCACGCTCGCGCAAGGACTGCGCGGTCAGCAGCAAGGTCAGTTCGTCGTCATCGACCAGCAGAACCTGTGGTCGCTGGGACAAGTCATCAAGGTCAATTTCGGGAATCAGCGTCATCGCAGCCCGGCGCTATTCGCGGCCCAGCCGCTGACGCACGGCGGCCTCGACCAACGAGGCCTCGGTCACCAGCGCATCGAGCAAGGCGGGCAAACCGTCAATTCGACCCTCTCGCAATGCCTGTTCGGTCGCGCCGCACAACGCCGACAAACGCAGCGCACCCATGCTGGCCGACGACGATTTCAAGCTGTGCGCGACCCAGCCCAGCGCCGCCGGATCAACCGGCCGGCGTGCCGCGTCCAATTGCCTGAGCAGATCTGCCAACGAGGACAGGTAGAGCGTCAGTAAACGCGGCAACAAGCCTGTGCTGCCGCATGGATCGAGCCCCGCGAGCTTGGCCAGTACCTCGGCATCAAGCCCTGACAAGGGCTCAGCTGAGAGGCTGAGGCTGTCTTTCGAAATAGGAAATTCTGGAATGCTCATGTTTGGGCAACCGCAGGGGAACCTGAGCACAGGCACAGACGAAATCCCCCCACCAAAGGTTTTCCACAGCATCGCCCAGCCGAGGCGCGGCGTCAACCGGCAGCACTCACGCACCGTGACCAAGCGCACCCGCCAATGTCACGATACTGCCTGCGGCTTGTTGTGGCGGCGCCGTTCAGTCAAGTTCCCTGGCCGCGACCAAGGCCCGCAACAAGGCCCGATTGACCGCCGGCAAGGCCATCAGCAAGTGGTCGGCGGCGGCCTGAATGTCATGGAAAGAAGCCGATTCGATCGCTCGAACAAGCGCAAGATAAGGCTGGTATGGACCTTGGCCGTCAAGCAGCGCCGCGCGCACCACCTGGCTGGTGGGGATGCTGCACAGCAGGTCGGCAATCGGCTGGCGCATCAACAACTCGAGCAATGAGAACACGCCGCAGATGAACAACTCGGCGCGCTGGTCGTCGTCGCAGCCGCTGTCGCGTCCCAACTCTTCCATCAGCAGGCCGCGCCTGACCGCCGCATAGGCCACCGGCTTGAGCCCACGATCGCTTCGGCCAGTGGCCAGCAGCAAGGCCAGCCAGCGTTTGAGCCGTTGATAGCCCAGCATCAGAATCGCGTGGCGAAGTGACGTGATCTCGACACTCAGGCCAAGCGCCGACGAATTCAGGTAGCGCATCAGCCTGAAAGCCAGGGTGGGGTCGTTCTTCATCACCGCTTCTAGCCGGTCGATGCTCTCCTGGCGCTCTACCCGGTTGATCAACTCAACGATTGCCGCCAACTCGGGTTGGGCGCTGCGGGCGCCAGACGCGCGCGCTGGCGTGACATCGTCGATGGGCCAGCCCAGCACCGCGCAGGCGCCGACATCGAAAGCCTGGTCTGCCTGCGCGAGCGTGCGCACCCCTGCCAACACCCATGGGCGTTGTGGCGAGCGGTGCCTGGCCTTGCAAGCATCCATCGCCAGATCCGTCGCCAGGTCGATGATCGAACACCTGAAACAAGGCTGCAGCACAGGCGCCAACGACGCCAGCAACAGGCCCTTGATCAGCAGCGTGTTGCCGCGCCGGTGCAAGGCCAGCAACGCATCGCTGCGGCTGGGGTCGCTGGCCAGGAACGCCGGCAGTTCGAGCATCAGGTGGGGTGGCAGATCTGCGTGCAGCAGACCGTCGAGCCAAGGCTCGCCGACGATGTTGAGCAACAAGCGGCCAGCGGCTTCGGGCCAAGCTGGCGACAGCGCGGCCAGCAAACCGCCGGCATCGGGCGCTCGCTCGGGCTTGACCGGAAACACCGTCAGGCGCAACGCCGTGATCGCCCGTTGCCGGTCGAACATCGGCGAGTAGCCCAACGCTACCTGCCCCAGCACGGGATGGTCATTCACAGTCGCTCCTGGTCGCTCTTGCAAAGCCTATTTGAGGTAATCGAACAGCGACAAGCGCTGCACCGACGCGTAGCTCTGCAGCGCAGCCTGGTAGCCGGTCTGCTGGTTCTTGAACTCGCTGATGGCCTGCACCATGTCGACGTCCTCGGCATCCGACTGCACTGACTTGGCCCACAGCGTGCGATCCTGGTTGCGCCCAGCGATGGCATCGAGGCGCGTCAAAGTGCTGCCAGCTTCAGCCCTGGCTGCCTGCAGATGGCCCATGATCGAATCGATGTCTCGCAGCCCGCTGTTGACGCTCTGGGTCACTTGGCCGGCATTGGCGGTCGAAGCCTTGAGCGTCGCAATCACCCGGTCCAACGCAGCAAACAAATTGAGGTCCGGGGTCGAAGGCGCTAGGGTGAAGCTGTCACCGGCGGCCGGCGCGCCGCTGATGTGAAAACTCATGCCGTCGACCGTGATGGCGCTGCCTGCGTTGTAGGCAACGCCACTCTGCGCGGTGGCCGCGCCGTTCTGGGTCACGCTGTAGCTCGTGGCTGCGCCGCTGCCGACAAAACTGATCTGGTAACTTGCGCCTGTGATCGCGGCCGGGTCTGTGACCGTGCCAGCGTCGATCCAACCCGAACCCTGGTTGCTGGCGTCCGCAGCGCTGACGAACACGCCGTTGCCGCTGGCCGCAGCCAGCCAGATCGCAGGTCCGTCCACCGTGATGGGCAACTGCTCGCCAGCCGAGAGCTGGTTCTGTCCGCCGACAGCCGTCGCTTGCACGCCATCCGGCTTGTCCAAAAATGGCAAAGTGCTGGCACCCTGGCCGCCGAACAAATATCCCCCAGCGCTGCCGGCCTGATTGGCCAATGCCAGCAACTGCGAACGCAACTGGCTGAGTTGGCTCGCATGGGTCGAACGCCCAGCGGCGTCCAGGCTGCCGTTGCCGGCCGCCACCAAGGTCTCGCGCACGCTTTGCAGCGTATCGCCGGCCTGGCCGAGCGCAGATTCAGCCAGCGTCATGGCATTGCGGCTCGCCTCCACCGAACGTTGGTCGCTGGCAATGCGCTGCTGGGCAATGTAGGCACGCTCGGCGCGCGCGGCGCCGCCTGGGTCGTCGCTGGGCCGGTTGATTCGCTTGCCACTGGTCATCTGGGTCTGCGACGCGCTCAGCTCAATCTGACGCTGTTGCAGGGATTGGACCGCAGAAGCGTAGCGGCTGTTGGTGGAGACTCTCATGGTGTCGGGACCGTTTTGGAGTGGACCGTGAAAACAGCTTGCGGCGGCGTCAATGCGCGATGCTCAGGATGGCGTCGAACATCGCCTGCGCCGTCTGCAACACCTTGGCTGCAGCCTGGTAAGCCTGTTGGTACTGGATCAGGCGCGCAGCCTCTTCGTCGAGGTTGACGCCGACGGCTCCGCTTAGCGCTGCGTCGGCCTGGGTGGAGAAGATGCTGCTGTTGGTGGCCGCTGCCGCCGCACCCTGGGCTCGCATGCCAAGCTGCGCGATCGCGCTGGCATAGGCATCGCCAACAGTCTGGCCGTCGATCAGCGCGCTTGACGCCATACCGTCCAGGCGCAGCGCGTTGCCGTTGTTTGCCGCCGGATAGGTCGTCGGCGCGATTATGAAACGGTCGCCCACGCTGGGCCGGCCCGACAGCGAGATCGCGATGCCGTCGTGGCTGATCGGCTGACCGACGACAAAGCTGCCACTTGCGACCACGTTGTTGTCGACGTCCAGCATCTGGTAGCTGCCGCTGTCGTCGGTGAAGCTCAGCGTGAGAGGCGTATAGCCTGCAGCAGACACAGCCACCATGTCGATGGTGTTGATCGTTGCTGAGCCGCTATTGGCCGGATTGGCGGAGCCGGTGACCGGGTTTGCTGCAGCCAGACCGGTCGGGTTTTTCAGCAACGCAGTCAGGCCGGACGCCGATGCGCTGACCGGTTTGAGCAAGAACGTGTCGCCGGCCGCCGGCATTTGGGCACCGATGCTGATCGCGAAGCCGTCGATGACCTGCCCGTCTGCCACACCGGTGAACTGCTCGCCGTCAGACAGCCGGGTGACGCGGTATTGGCCGGCGTTGGCCGGGTCCCAGCACAAGCGGTAATCGCTGGCCTTGAGCAGCGACGCGTCCATCACGCTGATGGTGGGATTGGCCAGCAGATTGCCGCTGCCGTCCCTGGCGTTGCCGGCATCGGCTTGCACCTGCGGGCCGGGAAAGGCAAACAGCGGCGTGCCGGGTCGTCCTTGCAAGTCCAGCCCCAGCGTCTGCTGCTGATTGACCGAGCTGGCCAATCCGGTCGCCAATTGGCCGACCCGGCAGCGGGCGTCAGCCAGGTCGATGTCTTGGAAGCTCAGCAAGCCGCCGATCAGGCCGCCGCCAATGGCCTGGGCAGCAAACATCGTGACTTGGCCTGCGACCTGGATACCGACCGCGATGCGCGCAGGATCGGCGGCATCGGGCTGCGCCACCAATGCATGCGACGAGCCACCTTGCACCAAATTCTGGCCGCTGGCGACGAAGACGCTGACGCTCTGGTCGGGTCCGATCAGCGTATGTACCTCGATCTGCTCGCCGATCTGCTTGATCAGCAGGTCGCGCTGGTCGAGCAAGTCGTTGGGCTGTTGCTTGGTTTGGTGGGTGGAAGCGATGCTGATATTGAGTCTCGCGAGCTGATCGGCCAAACCGTTGACCGTACCGACCGCAGCGCTGACATCGTTGTTGACGCCGGCTTGGCTCTGCTCTATCTGCGAGCTGACGCTGCGCGCGAGTGAGGCAAAACCCTCCAGCCGACCCAGCACCACTTGACGTGCCGACAGGTCGGACGGCGCGGCGGCCAGATCGGCATAGGCATTGAAGATCTGCGTGGCGCTGCCACCCAGGCCAGCGTCGCCGCCGATGAACACTTGTTCCAGTTGCTTGAGCTTGTCGTTGCGCGCGGTATCTGCCGACGCCGCAGCTGTGGCCGCCACGGCCTGGCTAGCGAGAAACATGTTCGAAGCACGGGCCACCGCGGTCACGGTGACACCACGCCCGAGGTAGCCCGAACCGGTGTAGGCCATGCCGGCGGCTGCGGCTTGATGCACCGACTGGCGCGAATAGCCCGGCGTGCTGGCGTTGGCGATGTTGTTGCCGGTGGTCTGCAGCTGGGCGTAGGCGGCAAACGCCGCCTGCTTGCCCAGGCTCATCAAGGACGTGGAAGACATGGTGACCCGATGCCGCCGTCAGCTCAGGCCATGCCGCGCTGCAGACGTAGCGCGGTGTTGATCACTCGGCCCAATTTTTCGGCGTAAGCCGGATCGGTCGCATAACCGGCTCTCTGCAGGCCCTCAGCAAAACCCTTGGCGTCACTGCCGGCCGCCGTGACGGCCGCATAGCGCGGGCTGTGCTTCATCAGCCGGGCATAGTCAGCAAAGGATGCCGCCTCACTGGCATAGGCGCGAAAAGACTGCACCCGCTTCTGCGGTCGACCGGCGATGAACTCGGTGGTCATCACGTCCACCGTCGGGCCGTTCCAGTTGGCGCCAGCCTTGATGCCAAACAGGTTGTGGCTGGGCGTGCCGTCACGACCGATGATCTCTCGCTTGCCCCAACCGGTCTCAAGCGCTGCCTGGGCCAGCATGAAGGCCGCCGGGATACCGGTGGCCACCGACGCGGCTTGTGCCGCGTCGCTGTGCTGATGCACAAAGCCGGCTGCACTCTTGTCGGGAATCCTGGGCGTGCTGGCCGGATTGCTGACCATCGGCAGACTGTTGTTGGCACGGCTGGTGCTTGGAATCGGCCCGGGCATCAAGCCCATCTGGCGCTCGAGTTGGCGGGCGATGACCTCGGACAGCCCCCCAGGACGACCTGCCATTTTGTTTGCAAGTTGGGCGTCCAGCATTTCGGTGCCAAGCTGGGTGCCAGCGTTGTCCATCAGGCCAGAGGATGGGGTCGCCGCACGCATGCTCTTGAGCAGTTGACCCAGGAACAGCGACTCGAACTGCTTGGCAGTCTCACGTGCCGCCCCTCTGGGGTCCTTGCCGGCACTGTGGCGCAGCGTGTCGAGGGTGGTCGCATCGCTGGCCAAACGGGAGGCACTGACCAATGCCGGCGCTGAGCCGATCAGGTCAGACGGAATCGCCGCCATGATCAGATCACCTCGAGTTCGGCATTGAGCGCACCGGCGCTCTTGAGCGCTTGCAGGATCGCCAGCAAGTCTTGCGGCGACGCGCCCAAGGTGTTGAGCGCGCGCACCACATCCGCCAACTTGGCGCCAGCCGGCAGTTGCATCAACGCCCCGCCCTGCTGGGTGATGGCGATGTCGACCTTCTCTGCCTTGACCGTGGTGCCACCCTGGCTGAAGGCCGTCGGCTGACTGATCACCGGCGTGGAATTGACCGTCACCGTGAGCGCGCCATGCGCCACCGCACAACTGTTGAGCGAGACCGCCTCGTTCATCACCACCGATCCAGTGCGGGCGTTGATCACCACCCGCGCCGCCGGTCGCTCGAGCCGGACCTCGAGGTTCTCGATGTCGGCCAGAAAGGCGACATGGTCGTTGGACCGTGTCGGCATGCGAACCCGCACCACCCGACCGTCGATGGCCTGCGCCACGCCGTCGCCCTTGACCTCGTTGATGCTACGGGCCACGGCACGCGCAGTGGCGAAATCCTTGGCCTGCAGGTCGAGTTGCAGCATGCCGTTGTTCGACAGCACCGTCGGCACAGCGCGCTCGACCGTGGCGCCCTCGGGCACCCGACCTGCGGCCAGGTGGTTGATTTGCACCTTGCTGCCACCCGCCGCAGCGCCGGCGCCACCGACTATCAGGTTGCCTTGGGCCAGCGCGTAGATCTGCCCATCGGCGCCACGCAACGCGGTCGCCAGCAACATGCCACCGCGCAGGCTCTTGGCATTGCCAGCCGAGGAAACGTTGACATCGATGCGCTGGCCGGGCTGGGCAAAAGCCGGAAGGTCCGCAGTCACGACGACCGCCGCCAGGTTTTTGGGTTGCATCGTCACACCGGGAGGCAGCACGATGCCCGATTGCTGCAGGAAGGCCGCGAAGGCCTGCGGCGTGTAAGGCGCTTGGGTCGCTTGGTCGCCGGTGCCGTCAAGCCCGAACACCAGACCGAATCCGGTCAACTGGTTGGGCCGCACGCCCTGCACGTTCGCGATCTCCTTGATGCGCGCAGCTTGCGCCGGCCACCAGACAGCGGCGCTCGCTACGAACAGATACAGCAAGACCACCGCACCCAGCAATCGGTCAGCGTTGAAAAAGATGGTTTTGGTTCGCATGTCGATCAGAATGGCATCACGCTCTGGAAAAAACGCGCCATCCAGCCCATGGACTGAGCCTCGGCCTGTTGACCTCGACCGCGCTGTTCGATCCGCACATTGGCGATCTGGCTGCTCTGCACGACATTGCCAGGCGCAATCGAACGCGGGTCGACCTGGCCCGAAAAGCGCAACACGTCGACATTGGCGTTGACACCGACCTGCTTCTCGGCAGACACGACCAAGTGACCGTTGGACAACACCTGCACCACAGTGGCGGTGACAGTGCCTGAGAAGTCGTTGCTGTTTTGGGTCGTGCCTTTGCCAGAAAAGCTGTTGGTGCTACTGCCCGATGCGGTCGCTCGGGTCAGCGCATTGGTGCGCAGGAATGGCAGCGCGCTGATGCCCGCTGTCAAGGTGTCTGCGCGGTCAACGGTGCTGGTGCTAGTCTGCACTGCACTGACCTTCTCGGTGATGCTCACGGTCACGGTGTCGCCGACGATGCGTGCCCGGTGGTCTTCGAACAAAGGTCGATAGCGGTTGCCGTGAAAGATAGAGCCGTTGGCAGCCAGTGATCCCTCTGCCGGCACCGGTAGCGCCGCCGTGGGAAAGACCGTGTCGACCGCCGGTAAACGCGCCATGGTCTCGCAACCGGACACCAAGGTGGCCAGGGTCAACAGCAAACCGCCGAGCAGCATTGGCTGCCAAGCGGCGGTCGTCGAAGGGTTATGTGCGCTCATGGCCTGATCACAGTTGCGCCAGCTTCTGCAGCATTTGGTCGGAGGTGGTCACCGCCTTGGAGTTGAGCTCGTAAGCACGCTGGGTCTGGATCATCGACACCAGTTCAGCCACCACATTGACGTTGCTGGTTTCGACCGATCCCTGCGCGACCTGACCCAATCCGTTGGCGCCAGGGGCACCGACCGCCGGTGTGCCCGACGAGACGGTCTCGCCAAACAGATTCTCGCCACGCGGCTCCAATCCGCCGGTGTTGATGAAAGCGGCAAGTTGCAGCTGGCCGACGTTCTGCGGCGTTGTCTGCGCCGGCAGCGCCACCGTGACGACGCCGTCGTTGCCGATCGTCACAGATTGCGCGCTGGCCGGGATCGTGATGCCAGGCTGCACGAGGTAGCCGCTATTGGTCACCAACTGGCCTTGCGAATTGAGTTGGAACGCGCCATCTCGGGTATAGGCTGTGCTGCCATCAGGCATCTGGATCTGAAAAAAACCATTGCCACGGACCGCCAGGTCGAAGGAGTTTCCGGTCTGTTGCAGCGCCCCCTGTGAGAAGTTGCGCGCCAGTGCCACCGGCCGCACGCCCAGGCCTATCTGCAGGCCCGTGGGCAATGTCGTCTGCTCACCGCTGTTGGCGCCGACCTGGCGCAAGTTCTGGTAGATCAAGTCCTCGAAGACTGCACGGCCACTTTTGTAGCCGTTGGTGCCCGAGTTGGCCAGATTGTTGGAGATGACATCCAGCGCGGTCTGCTGGGCCTCCATGCCAGTCTTGGCTATCCACAGAGAACGGATCATCGAGATGCCTCTTACAAATTTGTTGGTTCAATGATGACGCTGGCTTGAACAGGTCCAAGGCATGAGAAACAGGTTGGAACGATGGCTTTTCGATCTTGGTGCCACACGCCCAGGCCTGACCCGCCACTGCGGACTAGGTGTTGGCCAACAACCGGGTGGCCGACTGCTCGCGATCCTGTGAGGTCGACAAGATCTTCATCTGCTGTTCGTACTGGCGCGCGGCGGCGATCATCGCCACCATCGACTCCACCGGACTGACGTTGCTGCCCTCGAGCGCGCCGGCCTGCACCTGCGCTCTCGGGTCGGCTGGCAGATCGCCTGCGCCAGAGCGGAACAGACCGTCCTCGCCGCGCACCAGCGGCGCGTCTGGCGTCACCAACTTGAGTCGACCCAAGGTTTGGGGGCGCCCATTGCCAACGACAGCGCTGACAGTGCCGTCGGAGCCGATCAGCACTTGGGCATTGGCCGGCACAGCGATGGGCCCGCCGTCGCCCAGCACGCCTTGGCCACTGCGCGTGGCAAGCAAGCCTTCGTTGTTGACGTCCAGCGCACCATTGCGGGTATAGGCCTCAAGTCCGTCTGCACCGCGCACCGCCAGCCAGGCATCGCCTTTCATCGCCACGTCGAGATTGCGATGGGTGGCCTGCACAGGACCCGGATCGCTGTTGTAACCCGGTGTTGTTTCGATCGCGTAGACACGGGTGTTGGCGCCGTCGCCCAGCACCGGCACCGCGCGAAACGCTGTCAACTCAGCCCGGAAACCCGTGGTGGACGCATTGGCCAGATTGTTGGCAAGCACGTCCTGGCGCAGCATGGCGGCCTTGGCGCCGGCCATTGCGAGGTAAATCACGCGGTCCATGGGTGATCCTGCGTCGACGCTCGGTCAGTCAATGGGTTCAGCGCATGCTGACCAAGGTCTGCATGATCCCGTCCTGTGTCTTGATGGTCTGGGCGTTCGCCTGGTAGATGCGCTGGGCGACCATCATGTTGACGAGTTCGGTGGTCAGGTCGACGTTGCTCTCCTCGATCGATCCGGCCTGCAGCGAACCCAGGTTGCCCGATCCAGGCGTTCCGGTGATCGGCATGCCGGACTTGAAGGTCGCCCCCCAGGTGTTGGCACCCAAAGGCAGCAGGCCCTGCATGTTGCGGAAGGTGGCCATCTCGATTTGACCGATCGGTGCACTCTGGCCACTGGAATAAGTCGCCAGCACCACCCCGGTGCTCTGGATCGCGATCGAACTGAGCTGACCAGGCGGGAAGCCGTCTTGACTGACGTTGGTCACGCCGAATGCAGCGCCATACTGCGTGGTGCTAAGCAAATCCAGCTTGACACCGATGACCGGGGTGGTGACGGCGCCATTGGCACCAGTGGTTGCTGGCACGTCGAGTGTCACCAACCCGGCCGGCAAGGTTGGCGCGCTGCCATCGGCTGGGAAGGTCAACTGGGTGATGGGCTGCGGATTGCCAGCGCCGTCAGGATTGACCCCCGTGCCGTTGGCCGATGCATACACATTCCAGGTATCTTGGGCCGATTTTTGGAAGTAATAGGTCATCGCCAATTCCTGACCTTTGACGTCGTAACTGTTGACCGACGTCGCGTTGTTGTAGGTGTTGGCGTCGCTGAAATCGATCGGCGGTGTCGCACCAGTGTCCGTGACTGCAGCAGTGGCGTTGAGGTTGAGTTGCAGTTTGACATTGGCTGTCGTACTGGGCGCTATGCCCGCAGTGGGCAAGGTCAGCGGCTGGGCCTGGCCGGGTATCAGCGCGCCCTGGCTGTTGGCGGGATAGCCGAGCAGACGCAAACCGGCGCTGTTGGTGATGAAGCCAGCACTGTCGACCTGGAACTGCCCGTTGCGTGTGTAGGTCACCAGGCCATTCACGTCTTTGACCTGGAAGAAGCCTCCGCCGTTGATCGCGACGTCCATCGCGTTGTTGGTGGCAGAAATGCTGCCTTCTGAGAACTGCTGGGTCACCGCCGACAGGGTGGCACCCAGGCCGATGTTGTTTGAGCCGCCGCCCGCAGCGCGCGCATAGACATCAGAAAATTCCGCACGTGAACTCTTGGCGCCAACCGTGCTGGCGTTGGCGACGTTGTTGCCGATCACGTCGAGGTTGCGACCTGCTGCGTTCAAACCCGACACACCTACTTGGAAACTCATGACAATAGTCCTTGGCTAAGCTGCGAACTTGCTGCCGCCCATCAGGCGACTTGGGAGCCTGGCACCCGATGGCGCCAAGCGACGATGCCCATGGTGGGCCGCACTCGATCAGTTGATCGCGGTGATCGAGGCGTAAGGAACCTTGCCGCTGCGGGCCAATTCGAGCGTCAGCGCACTGCCCGTGGTGTTGATCGCCCGGACCGTGTCGTGCATCAGCGCGGTGCTGCCAACAGACTGTGCTCCGTTGCTGGCGCTGACTTTGAAGGAGTAGCCGTCGGCCTGACCGACGCCGCGCCCTGCGGGCCAGTTGAAGCTGTGCTGACCCGCGGTATGGACGCCCAGTTTGAGAGAATCCACCGTCACGCCTGATGAGTTCAACACGTCTATCCTGACCTGGTCTGCCGCAGCGCTGACCTCAAAGTTGCCACTGACGGCACCATCGACTACTGACAGCATTTTTCCGGGCAGCATCACATCTCGGCCCACCAGCGAAGCGCCCTGCAAGGCCTGCATTTGCAGGACACTGGTATTCAGGCCTGTGATGCTGGTGTTCAGGCTTTGTATACCGCCAACAGTGCTGATCTGCGCCATCTGCGAGGTCATCTGCGCGTTGTCCACTGGGTTGAGTGGGTCTTGATTTTTGAGTTGAGTGACCAGCAACTTGAGAAACTGCTCGCTCATGTCAGCCGCGCTTTGGGTTGCGCCGCCCAAGCCGACGCCGGCGCTTGAAGCAGCGGCAGCGCCTTGGTTCGTGGCAATGGTGTTCATGCGTTTCTCCAATGATCAAGCGCTTCAGGACTGACCCATCTGCAGCGTCTTGAGAAGCAGGTTTTTGGCGGTGTTCATCACTTCGATGTTGTTCTGGTAAGACCGGGAGGCCGAGATCATGTTGACCATCTCATCGATAGGGCTGACATTGCTGTAAGTAACATAACCCTGTTCATTGGCGGCAGGGTGACTGGGGCTGAAAACAGAACGGCCTGCACGGCTGTCCTCTGTCACGTTGCTGACCTGAACCCCAGCCGCGGTCGCCTCGCCCATCACCAAGGTCTGGAAAACCACCTGCCTGGCCTTGTAGGCCTGGCCGTCGGGACCTGCCACGGTGTCAGCGTTGGCCAGGTTGCTGGCCACCACATTCAGGCGCTGGGTTTGCGCACTGGCAGCGCTGCCAGAAACGTCGAAGATCTTGAACATGCTCATTGGGGACAATCGGCACAGCGCTGGCCATGCATCACAACAACGGGTTCAAACAAGGAAATCACCCTTGGCTCGGACTTTTCATCGCATCGAGCATCGTTCGCAAGCTGCCGTTGATGAACCGCAGCGTGGCCTCGTACTTCACGCTGTTGTCGACAAAACTGGCCCGTTCACGGTCGAGGTCAACCGTGTTGCGGTCGATCGAATCCTGACCGTGGCGTGCATACAGCAAGCCCGGTGGATCGACCGGGCTTGCCGAACCGTGCGCTGCATGGGTGAGCGTCAGGCTTTCGGCGCCGCTTGACACGCCAGTGGCCTGGCGCAGCGCGTTGGCAAAATCCATCTCCCGCGCTTGATAACCTGGGGTATCGGCATTGGCGATGTTGCTGGCCATCAGACGCTGGCGCTCAGCCCGCAACACCAGGGCTTGCGATTGGAAATCAATCGCTGAACTCAGACCTTGCATCACACCTCCTGATGGCGCCGCCCCAATGGGACCGAATGAGGCCATTGTGTGCAGTCCAAAGCAGCAACATGAGTCAGAAAAGCAGCCGCAATAACGCGCATTTCGAATCACCGCCTGTCGGTCTCAGGCCTGAACATCTGGCCCGTGAGAAAGTCAACACACCAACACCATCAGGCCTTTGCCAACAGGTCTTGCCAGCAGATGCGCGCAGCTTGGATCCAGCTCTGGTGGGCCGCTGCGCTGGCGCTGTGGGTTTTTCCCAGTGCAGCATCGGGTGAGCCCCTTGCCCTGCCCGACTCGCTGGTGATCGCCATCAAAGGTCTTGCGCGCGAAGCCGCCGCCGCGACCTTGGGTAGCGTCGTGTCGCCAACACGTGTGGACGTGTTGCTGGGTCGCATCGATCCCAACATGAAACTCGCACCCTGCCAGAAAATAGATCCCTACCTGCTTGCCGGTGCGCCCGTGCTGGGCCGAAGCCACATCGGCCTGCGCTGCGTACAGGGTGACAAGCCCTGGCAGGTCAGCCTACCGGTCACCATCCAGTGGTGGGCGGCATCACTGGTGGCGAGCACGACCCTGCCCGCAGGCACCGTGCTGGAGGCCCGACACCTGGTGATGCGCGAGGTCGACATCGCAGCACGTGCCGGGCGCATCATGGACGAAGCTGCAGGCGTCATTGGCCGCACCTTGACGCAGCGCCTGCTGGCAGGCGAGGCGCTGCGCAGCAACGATCTGAAGCCACGCCACTGCTTCAACGCTGGCGACACAGTGCGCATCCTCGCGGCCGGTCCTGGCTACTCGGTATCGAGCGAAGGCCAAGCGCTGGGTCCAGGACTAGAGGGTCAGAGCGTGCGGGCCCGTACCGAGGGCGGCCGCATCGTCACCGGCATCGCTGCCGGCGAGCGACGAATCGAACTGACGCCATGACCGCCTGTCCGTCCTCGCGTGGTCAAGTCTCAAGCCTTGAGCAGGCCCCGGGAGACAATCCCCACCCGATGCCCTCAAGTCCCGGTCCACCAGGCCGATACCCTTTGCATGTCTCATAGGTCGGGTCGCATCTGACCCACGCTGCCGGAGTCCATCATGAAGATTGGTCAGCTCGAAAAAATCCCTCACCCGACCGCAGTCGGCGACCACAAGGCCGGCGCTGCGCCAACGTCGGTCAGCGCCAAAGCGCCAACGGCCAGCGCCCAGGTGGCGCTGTCGTCCACCGTGTCGCAACTCGCCGACAGTGTCAGCGATGGCGCCTTCGACACTGTCAAAGTGCAGCGCATTAGCGATGCCATCCGCGACGGCAAGTTCCAGATCAACCCTGGCGCGATCGCTGACAAGCTCATCGCCAATGCCCAAGAGCTGATGGGCAACGTCAAACCCCGTTGATCCACAAATTCTTGCGGCATGAGCCAGTTCCACGACATGGCCGGCAACGGCGCCCAGGATGGGCTCGAACCGCTCGTGGCCAGTGTCGAACAGCGGCTCGGTGCCTTGGCTGGTTCGCTGCGTCAGCGAGACATCCTGGCCATCGAGCAGCAAGCCTGTGAACTGCATCAGGCCTTGGCCGCGGCGGTCGAATCCTTCATCCATGCGGCGCGCCACGGCGGCGTGCCCGACGCGATGCGACTACGCCTGTCCCGCGCCAGTGCCCAGCTCGCGCGTCAGCGCGAGGCTCTCGCACGTGCCACCGCAGCGCTCGATCGTGCGATCGATGTACTGCTGCCAGGGCACACGCCGGCTGCCCGAATGTACTCGGCCAAGGGCCTGACGCTGCCATCCAGCAACCGCGACTCGCTCAGCGCTTGATCCAAACTGGACAGGCGCCGCGCCGGCCTCAATGCAACTGGCTTGAAGCCGTGCCGGCCACAGGCCCCGCAACGAACAGTTCGCCCACGTCGACCGGGTCAAACCGGTACATCACCCCACAGAAATCGCAACCCACCTCGGCTTCTCCACGCTCCTCGATCAGCGACTCAAGTTCTTCGGCACCCAGGCTACGCAGCATGTTGGCGACGCGTGCGCGCGAGCAGCGGCAAGCAAAGCGAGGCTGCTGAGGCTCGAACACGCGCAGCGTCTCCTGCCAAAACAGCCTGTGCATCAGCTGCGCGGGTTGAAGCGTCAGCAGTTCCTGTGCCGTCAGCGTCGCGGCCAGCATCGCGATGCGGTTGAAATCCTCGTTGCGGCCAATCTGGTCTTCATCGGCACTGACCAGTACCTGCCCCGCCAAGTTGGCGCCGCCCGAGATCGGCAGACGTTGGATCAGCAAACCTGCAGCGACCGAGTCGTCAGCCGCCAGCACCAGGCGGGTGTCGAGTTGCTCGGACTGCAGCATGTAATGCTCGAGCACCTCGCTGAGCTTTTGCAGTGGTTCACGTTGGTCGCCATGCAGAGGGACCACGCCTTGGTAAGGCTGCTGACCCGGCAACCGATCCAGCGGATCGAGCGTGATCGCACAACGGCCCTGGCCGTTGAGGTTGAGCATGGCCTCAAGTCTGGCTTCAGCCGCCACCTCGCCCACCACCTTAGCGGTCACCCGGAAGCTCAGATCAGGCTGGGTTTCGGCCACCGCCAGCTTGACTGGACCGTCGCCCTGCATCTGCAGGATCAGCGCGCCGTTGAACTTGAGGTTGCCCTGCATCAGCACGCCCGCCGCTGCCATTTCGCCGAGCAATGCACGCACCGGTGGCGCGAAGGCGTGCCCGCCATCGCTGACGCTGGCGCGGCGCGCCAACAACTCGCGCCAACTCGCGCCCAAGCGCACCAGCATGCCGCGAACCGGCAGGCCTTCGAACAGGAACTTTTGAAGCAGATCCATCGTCAGGCAATGCGCTTGAGCCGGCTGGCGTGGCGGCGTTGTTGCGCGACATAGTGCTCAGCGTTGAGCTTGAGCCGTTCGATCTGTTCGGCCGTGAGCTCGCGAACCACCTTGGCCGGCGCGCCGAGAATCAGCACGCCATCAGGGAACTGCTTGCCCTCGGTGACCACCGAACCGGCGCCGACGATGCAATTGCGGCCGATCCGCGCCCCGTTCATGATCACGCACTGGATGCCCACCAGCGAGCCATCGCCGATGCTGCAGCCATGCAGCATCACCTGGTGACCGATCGTCACGCCGGCCCCGATGACCAGCGGTTGCCCTGCATCGGTGTGAAGAACACTGCCATCTTGCACATTGCTGTTGCAGCCAACGCTGATCGACTCGTTGTCGCCGCGCAGCACCGCACCGTACCAAACGCTGGCGTTCTCGGCCAGGATCACCCGGCCCATCACCTGGGCACTGTCGGCCACCCAGGCCGAGGCATGGATGTCGGGCACGTCGTCTTCAAGTTGGTATATCGCCATGGCAGGATCTCATCGGTTTGCAGCCTATGATTCTAGGGATGTCACTCAGACCTCGCGCACTGGCGCTGCTCGAACTCCGCGATCCGGTTGCCAAAGCCGAAAAAACCCGCGCTCTGTTCGCGGCTGTACAGCTAGGCCAAGTCGTGCTCGACAGCCAAGCCGAGATCGCTACACCACCCTGTCTGCCCGGCCGCCCAAGCCTGCCCAGGCTGGTGGCTGCGACCGAGGTGCCGCGCAGATCACCCTTCACACCCCAGGGACGCGCCGCACTGATTCACTCAATCTGCCACATCGAATTCAACGCCATCAACCTGGCGCTGGATGCGGTTTGGCGCTTTGGCGGCATGCCCGAGGCCTATTACCTGGACTGGCTGCAGGTCGCCGCCGAGGAGGCGCTGCACTTCACGCTGCTGCGCGAGCACCTGCAGACCATGGGGCAGGATTACGGCGATTTCGATGGCCATGACGGGCTGTGGCAGATGGCTGAATCCACCGCAAGCGACATCGTCGCGCGAATGGCGCTGGTGCCGCGAACGCTGGAAGCGCGCGGACTGGACGCCACGCCGCCGATCCAGGCCAAGCTTGGCCGGGCCGGAGACCTGCGCGCAGTCGCGATCCTCGACATCATCCTGCGTGACGAAATCGGCCATGTCGCGATCGGCAATCGTTGGTACCGCTGGCTTTGCAAGCGCGACGGACTCGACGCCGAGAGACTCTACCCGCAGTTGGTGGCGCGCCATTTGGCACCCAGGTTGAGGCCGCCATTCAACTTGGCGGCCAGGCGGGCGGCTGGGTTCAGCGACGCGGAACTGGACGCGCTGGGACCTTGAGCGACGTGCCTCGGGCGTTCATAGCCATGAGGTGTCGCCTCATGCGGTAGCGGCGACTTGGCGTTTGCGCTGGCCCACACCGGCGCTGGCCGCAACCCAAAGTGTTCCACCATACCGCTGACACATCTCAACGCCGCGGTGGCTTGAATACTCGAAAATTCCGAGTGGCAATCGTGGTTCAGTGATATTTTCGGGATTGAGGCTTTGCGCTTGGTGACCTCGGAATATCCTGCCGGGTCCAGCAGTCCCCGACAAGACCGGGGACGAGAATGAAATCAAAACCGGCCAATGGCGCTGAAGTTGTGATTTTCCCCTCGGCGGTTCTGCATTGGCAGGTTCGGGAGAAGACCTGTGGGATGCCAACTCTTGGCGCATCACGCCGAAAGCACCTCGTCTTGGTCATGAAAAACGCGCATCCAGCGGCGCGAATTGATCGATAAGTCGCTATTTTTATAGGTTAGCAAAAACCTATTTCGAATTTATCGAAAATTGGAGCTCTCACGAAAAATTTGATCGGTCATAGAGGTTCTACGCGGCTTATGACTTGGGTCAAGCTTGGCGATGACGCGGTACGTAGACTCGTCTCCACTATGTCGCTTGTTCTACAGAAGAGAGGGACTCGGAATGGAAAATAGAGGTAGCCGCCGCTGGACCGGCCTCATCGCCGCCGGCGTGATCGCCTTTGCGCTGTCAGGTTGCGGAGGAAGTGATGGCGCTGACGGTCCGCAAGGCCCAGCCGGCCCAGCCGGCCCAGCCGGATCAACTGGGTCGGCCGGCTCCGCCGGGCTTGGCGCCACTGCCGTGATCAATGTCGGCACCATGACAGCTGCGGCTTGGGAAAGTTCCAAATTCACGGCTGAGGTATCCAAGGTCACCATCTCCAGCCCGCCGGTCGTCGAGTTCACGGTCAGCGATGACCAAGGCAACCCGGTCGTCGGAATGGAGAAGGTCACCACCAAGAGCGCCACCGCCACCGTGGCCAGCTACACCAACCTGTCGTTTGCACTGGCCAAGCTGGTGCCGCGCGATGACAGCAACCCGAGCGAGTGGAAGAGCTACATCGTCACCGCCGTGCCCACGACAAGCACGCCCAAAGATACGAACGGCAACTACATCGTCTATCCGGCGCGGCCCGGCACCGACAACACCGGCAAGCTCGAAGCGGTCGCCGACAAGCCCGGCAGCTACAAGTACACCTTCTGGCGCGATATTGTCGGGATCCAGGCCCAGGTTGCGTCCGCGCCCGAGCAGCCCGTCAGCACCAGCTACCCCGCGCCGAACAAGGCTGCGCTGGGTGACCTGTCCTATAAAAGCGCCCTGCCCCACCGTCTGGTCATCCAGATCGGCGGCGCAGCGCCCGGCACGGGCAGCAACACGACCAACGGTGCGACGGTTGCGACGGCGGTGAACATGGCCAATCCGGTCAACGCGATCTATGACTTCATTCCCGGCACGGGCAAAGTGCTGACCGCGGCCGACCTGACGCGCGAAGACGTCAACATCGCCAGCTGCAACACCTGCCACGAGAAGCTCGCCTTCCACGGTGGGAGTGCGCGAGTAGAGACGCGCTACTGCGTGGTCTGCCACTCCGAGCAGCGTGGTTACGGCTATGCCAACGTCGCCTCCATTGCGGGCAAGTTCCCCAAGCTCACCGAGACGAAGTCGATCAACGCCACCACCGGTATCGCGACCTACTCCTACTCACCCGGCACCAACATCGCCGACGGCGAGATCGCAGGCAATTTCACGACCATGATCCACAAGATCCACAACGGCCGTGAACTGGTCAAGGAGAACTACAACTTCGCCAATGTCGTGTTCGACAACAAGGGCTTCTCGAAGCTGGGCGGCGGGCAGCGCATGTGCACGACGTGCCACGACAGCAAGATCGCCGCGACGGCCGACAACTACAAGAAGATGCCGAGCCGGGTGTCCTGCGGCGCCTGCCACGACGGCATCGTCTGGAGCACCGGCGGTGGTTCGACGCTGGCTGACAAGGCAGCGACAGCCTACGGCACAGCTCTGGCGACCTCCGGCCACGTGGGCCGCGCGCAAGCCGACGATTCAAAGTGCGCGGGATGCCACACGCCGGCCTATGTGCAGTACGACCACCGCATGGAAAACGTGACCAAGAACAACCCGGCGATCCTGCCCGGCTTGGCGGCCTTCCAGTACGAAATCCAGTCTGCTGCGGTGGACGCCACCAGCAACAATGTGACTATCAAGTTCCGGATCCTGAAGGGTGTCGCGCCGGCATCCGCCACGGGCCAGTACCTGTCGACTCCGACTCAGTACGACCCGGTGACCTTGCTGCCTGCAGCTGCGGGCATGGCCAATCCGCTGACGGGATTCAGCGGCTCGCCGGGCTTCTTGCTGGCCTATGCAATGACCCAGGACGGGGTCAGTGCGCCGTCTGACTTCAACAACCTGGGCATCAAGCAGCAGCAGCCGATCAGCGTGTCGGTCGCCGCCTTGCTCAACACCTCGACGAGCGGCACCGGTGCCAATACCACCACGGTCGGTTCACTGTCCGGGCCGGACACCAGCGGTTACTACACCGCGACCATCCTTGGCGCCGGCAATGCCGTCTGCGGCGGTGCCGCAACACCAGTGAAGTGCGTGTTCCCGGTCGGTGCCAAGATGCGAACGGTGGCCCTGCAAGGCTACTTCAGCCAACTCGGCGCACCGACGGACACCCTGCAAGGGATGACGGGTACGGTTGCGCGCCACGCCATCTCTGTGGTCAAGACTGTGGGGACTGACACGCCACGCCGCACGATCGTCAATGCCGAAAAGTGCGCGGGCTGCCACGAGTGGTTCGAAGGACACGGTGGCAACCGGGTCAAGGAGACACAGGTCTGCGTGATGTGCCACAACACCGGCATGGCCAGTAGCGGTCGCGGCATCTCTGATGCAGTGCTGACGGCGTACAACACTGCGGCGCCCACGAGCACCTTCACGGTGGACGACAGGAAGACCTTGTTGGATTGGAACTTCAACCTCACCGGGGTGAATGCCGCGATGAAGCTGCCGGTCACGAGCAACAACTTCAAGGACATGATCCACGGTATCCATGCCGGCCGCGAGCGGGTCACCCCGTTCCAGGACGCGCGTGACCGGACGCCGAGCGCGATCACCTTGCTTGACTTCCGGCGCATGGACTTTCCGGGCAAGTTGAACAACTGTGAGACCTGCCACACGACGGCGACGGGCGACGCGACGACCTACAACACCGTGCCTGCCGGCGCTCTGGTGTCGACCTACGAGTCGGTTGATGCCTCCTACGATGCCGCCGGCGCTGCGGCAACCCCGGCGATGGCCAAGGCCGCGCTCAACACGAGCAACACCTTTGACATCGTGACGACGCCATTTGCCGCGGCTTGTGTGAGCTGCCATGACAACAATGCTGCCAAGGCACACATGACCATCAATGGTGGGGCGGTCAGCTTGAAGCGCTCTCTGGCGCAGCCTAGCCTGCGGACGTTGGAGGACGTTGAGTCCTGCGCGGTGTGTCACGGCCCGGGTCGAGAGTCCGACACGAAGAAGGTCCACAAGTAAGCCGACGACGCAGGCGTAGGGAGACGAGCGCTCTCTCCTCCAGTCCAGCACACAACCCGGAGGCGCGATGCATCCGGGTTTTTTTCGATCTTCGATAGGTTATTCATGATTCACCGCTTGATTCCCCTTGCCTTGTCAGTCGCCATGGGATTGCTTGGCGGGAGCCCCTCGCTGGCCGCCGACAAGGCCGAGGCGGCCGCATCGCGGCCGGCCACCAGCCAGGCCAAGGCCAGCGCGCCAAGCACCCCGGTCAAACTCGTCGACATCAACAGCGCAAGCCGTGCCGAGCTGAAGACATTGCCAGGCATCCGTGACGTCGAAGCCGACAGGATCATTGCGGCACGCCCTTACCCGAGCAAGACGAAGCTGACCGTCGACAAGGTGATCTCCGCAATGACCTACCAGGGCCTCACCGGCAGGATCGTGGCCAAGCAGCCGGTTGCGCCGCAGGTCAAGAAGGAAAGCAAGGCTGCGCCAAAACCCTGAATGCAAGGGACATTGGCAGCAGGTCCAATCGATCGCGGTCTCGTTGCCATCAGGCAATGCAAGACTGACCCTGACATACCCATAGGCGGATATTGATGAAGATCCTCAGACCGACCCTCTGCGCACTCTTGCTGCTGGCCGGGCTGGCCTGGCAGCCGACAACGGTGGCACAGCAAGCCACTGTGTCAGCGCCTCAAGCCAGTGCGCCGGCTCCCCAGCCCATGCCCAAGTCCGACCAGTACAGCCCCAAGGGCGCTGATACCTGCCTAGGCTGTCACGACGACGAAGGCAGCAGCTACTCGGCAGCGGCGATCTTCAATTCCAAGCACGGCCAGCGCAGCGACAAGCGCGCCCCGTTTGGCGCCAAGGGACTGCAGTGCGAGGCCTGCCACGGCCCAGGCGCACTGCATGCGCGCAACAAGAAAGCCGGAGCGATCAACAACTTCAAGCCCGATTCCAAGGTGGACCTCGCAGGGCGCAACCAGATTTGCCTGAGCTGCCACGAGGGCACGTCGCGCACCGGCTGGCATGCCGGCGCGCACGAGCGCAACAACCTAGCCTGTACCGATTGCCACAAGATCCACCAGAGCCAGGGCGACCCGGTACTGACCAAGGCCACCGAGCCGCAAGTGTGCCTGGCCTGCCACAAGACTCAGCGGGCAGATTTCCAGAAACCATCGACCCACCCGGTGCGCTACGGCGTGATGACCTGCAGCGGCTGCCACAGCGCGCACGGCTCCACGACCCAGGCGATGCTCAACAAACCGACGCTGAACCAGACCTGCTACAGCTGCCACGCCGAGAAGCGCGGGCCGCTGCTCTGGGAACACCAACCGGTGAACGAGGATTGCTCGTTGTGCCACGCGGCGCACGGCTCGGTGCGCCCTGCCCTGCTGACCAAGACGCCCCCGCTGCTTTGCCAGCAGTGCCATAGCTCGGCCAACCACCCGTCAGTGGCACGCACCTCCAACGGCTTACCGGGCGGTACCACCGGCGGCACGGCCTTCCTGGTGGCCGGCAGTTGCACCAACTGTCACTCGCAAGTGCATGGATCCAATCACCCCTCGGGAGCGAAGCTGATGCGCTGACCGCCGCTGCGCTCGGGTGCGCGGCTGCCACCGGCACCGCACCCCGCTCGGCCCCACCCACCGATTACGGATGCGACCATGAGAACCTATAGCCCTCTACTCCTGCTTGCCGCACTTGGCGTGCTCTCCGCCGCCGGCACCGCCGCCGCTCAAGCGGATACCTCGCAATGGACTTGCGAGTCCTGCCCCTTTCCGAAGGGCGCGACCGGCACCGTCCGGGCCGGCATCGGCTATGTCTCGGAGGATTCCCTGACCTTCGGCGACCACACCGGCCTGGACAAGAAAGGGGCCTACCTGGACCTCGACGGCAAGTTGGCGTACCGCGGCGAGAGCGGCTATTACGCTGACTTGATGGCCAGTGACCTGGGTATCGCCGCACGCACCCTGTCCGCACAGGCTGGGCGCGAAGGGCTCTACAACCTGCGACTCGGCTACCAGGAAGTGCCACGCTATTTCGCCGAAGGAGCCAGAACCCCCTTCCTCGGCAATGGCGGCAACCGACTGACCTTGCCTGCTGGCGCGGGTTATCCGGCTGGCGACACGGCCTCAATGCCGCTGGCGGCCACGCTCAAACCGGTTGAACTCGGCTTCAACGCCAAACGCTTTGACCTGGCCGGTTCGTGGCTAGGTCAAGACAATTTCAACTACCGGATCGGCCTGAGGCACGACGTCCGCGACGGCACAAGGCCGACCTCCGGGTCATTCTTCTCGAGCGCCTCGCAACTCGCAGCTCCGGTGGACGACAGCACCGACCAGTTCGAGGTGGCGGTCGCTTACATCACGTCGCGGCTGCAAGCCACGCTGGCTTACCAGCTCTCGCAGTTCAGCAACGGCAATGAATCGCTCACCTGGGCCAATCCCTTTGTGCCCGTGCTGGCCGGTGCCACTCAAGGCCAGCTCGCGCAGGCCCCGGGCAACCAGTTCCAGCAGATCGTGGGCTCTGTCGGGTACCAGGTCATGCCCACACTGCGCGCGAGCGCCGATATCGCCTTCGGGCGCGGTACACAGAACGCTGCCTTCCTGGCGTCGACCTTGAACACGAGTCTGGCACCGTCGGTACCCGCGCTGCCGTCGCAGTCGCTCGACGGACGAGTGGACAGCTACAACGGCAACGTCAAGGCGACTTACGCGCCGATGGACAAGTTGCGCGTGAATGCGGTCTATGCCTGGGATGTGCGTGACAACAAGACCGCCGTCCAGAGTTATCCTATGGTGTCGACCGACCTGTTTCTCCGCCCCGGGACGGTCAGCAACACACCGTTCAGCCTGACACAAAACCGCTTCAAGCTCAATGCCGACTACCGCGGCCCAGGCACTTGGAAGCTCAGCGGCGGCCTCGATTGGGACAAGCGCGACCGCAGCTACATCGAGGTGGTCAACACAACCGAGACCACGTTGTGGGGACGAGCCAGCGTGCAGGCGCTGGACAGTCTCGGCTTGACCGTCAATATCGGGTACGGCGACCGAGATGCCTCGACCTATGGCATCGCCTACTGGTTTCCGCCTCAGAATCCCCTGATGCGCATATACAACGTGGCAGCACGCAAGCGCAGCACGATGGGCGCACGCGCCGACTGGTCGGTCTCCGAAACCGTTAGCGTGGGTCTGGTGACAGACTACGCAATCGACGATTACAGCGAGACCGTGATCGGCCTGAATGCATCGGATACGGTCAACCTCGCCGCGGACATCGCGGTCGCGCTGTCTGAGCACACTCGACTTTCGTTCTACGCGCAGGGCCAGAAGACGACATCCCGCCAGACTGGTAGCCAGACCTTTTCCACGCCAGATTGGATCGGCAAGACCCAAGACGAATTCGGGGTTCTTGGCTTCGGACTCAGGCACGCGGCCATCCCCGGCAAGCTGGAACTCGGTGCCGACCTTTGGCTGTCTCGATCACGGAGCGACCTATCGGTCCAGACCGGTGTTGGTGAGCCA
>JBILYN010000396.1:0-4296 GCA_044377715.1 Aquabacterium sp. | reverse complement strand
CCGTTCATCCCCGGGTGAAAACCGGTGAAGTGGCCTTCGCACCGATCCACCAGACCGAAGAGGCCATCTCTGAGCGCGCTCTGCAGGAATGTTCGTTGAGCCTGCTGCCCGCCCGCACGGTGCTGGTGGCGATGTACGGCCAGGGCAAGACCCGCGGGCAGTCGGCTGTGCTAGGAAGTGCCTGCCACCACCAACCAGGCCTGCTTTGCCATCCTGCCGTCCGAGCACCTGGACGCCGACTACCTGCAGTTCTGGCTGCGCCATTCCTACAACGATTTGCGGGCGCTGTCCGAGTCGCGCGGCGGCAACCAGTCCAACCTGAGCGGTGCGGTGCTGAACGCGTTTGAGGTGCCATTGGTGCCGATGGCGCAGCAGCTGGCGCTGGTGGCCAGGGTCAAGGCCGCGCTGGTCGAAGCCGAGGCGCTGCAGACCAGCCTCGCCAGACGGCTCGCCGAAATCGAACGCCTGCCCGCCCGCCTGCTGGCCCAGGCCTTCGGTGATGCCAGTCCATGATGCCGAGCGTGCTCATCAGTCTGGCGCGTGTGGTGACGGTCTGTACGGGTCGACTGCCGTCGAACCCCGTTGGCGTCGGCGCGAGGCCAAGGCCACCGGGTGGCCGGTTGCCTGCGTGCCCCCCGCCGTCGGCCAAAGGCGGCCGCCGGCTCCTCCTTTACCTCCGGCATCCGGCCACCCGGCGCCCTCGGCCCAGCCACGCTTGCGCACGTCGACGGTGTCGCGGGCATGCCGACGCCACCGTGCTGATGGCGCGCTCGCGCTGAACGCCGCGTGAGGAAGCTTGCAGCAGTGATGCAGCGACCGCAACGCGCCCGACGCCAGCACCCGCGACGGCTGCGTTGGAACGAAACGGGCTGTCAGGCATACTCAAAATCAACCCACTTCCCCACGGAACGACCATGCCCGACGTCAAGGCCATCGAAGACGCAGTGAAGGCCCTGCCACCGCAGGAACTGGCGGAGTTCCGCCGCTGGTTCGCCGAATTCGACTTCGCGGCCTGGGACCAGCAGATCGACGGCGACCTGGCCGCCGGCAAGCTGGATGCATTGTTGGCCGAGGCGGCCGACGACTTCAACGCCGGCCCCGCGCGCGCGCTTTGAAGCACACCGCGTCCAAGCGCTTCTGGCGTTGCCACGACGCGCTGCCGACGGAGATCCAGGCGCTGTCGGACCGGTGTTATGCCCTGCTGAAGCAGGACTCGACGCACCCTTCGCTGCAGTTCAAGACGCTGGGCGGCGGCAAGATGGTCAGCGTTCGGATCGGGCTCTACTACCGGGCGCTGGGGCTGCCGCAGCCCGGTGGCGTGCACTGGTTCTGGATCGGCACGCACGCCGACTACGACAAGCTGGTCGGCTGACATCTCGCTGCGGCCGCATGCTGTTCGCCGACCAGTCGGTTGCCCGCCCTGATCCCCGGCCCCCGGCCCCCGGCCCTTGAAACCCTTCCCTGATCGATGGACCGACGCCATGGCACGAGCCCACAATCCACCGTTGCCGCCAAGGCGCGGCGCGCCGTCGCAACCACCCGGTCGCAGGTGTACGAAGACCTGCTGCTGAAGATGGGCGAGAAGAACAGCGACGGTGGTCAGTTTTTCACCCCGCGCGAGGTGGTGCAGGCGGTGGTGGGCGCGCTGGCGCCGATTCGGCAATCCTTGGCCGCCTGTGACTGGGCCTTGCGTGATGCGCAGGCCCGAGCTGCCGCGATCGACGCGGCGACCTTCGACCTGAAGGCGGTGAACGCCCATGCCCGGGTTGAGCGTGATGAGCGCACCCCAACCCAGGTGCTGGCCGCGATCGCCGGCCATGGCGTGGCGGTGGACGCTGCGCTGGCGCGGCTGCAGGCGCTGCTGGCGACGGACGACGCGCCGCTGCGCTGACCCGGGGCCGCAGCCTAAGCCGCCCGCGGCGGCGCCAGCGTCACCGCCGGTTCGAACTTGGCTCGGTGGGTCGCGAAAAAGGTCTTGACGTTGCGAACGTTGGCATCCTGGGTGAACAGGCGCTGCACCAGCGCGTGGTAGTCGGTCATCTCGGCGACCCACAGCATCAGCACGAAATCTGGCCCGGGCGAGACCCGGTAGCACTGCTGAACCGGCGCTTCGATCACCGCGCGTTGCTCGAAAGCGCTCAGGTGCTCGGCGCCCTGGCGGTCTAGTGTGACCTCGACGATCGCGCTGAGCCCGGCCACTTGTTGCGGCGAGACGATCGCCACCTGGCGCTCGATCACGCCAGTCTCGATCAGCCTTCGCACACGGCGCAGCGCGGTCGCAGGCGAGACCTGAGCGGCCGCTGCCAAGGCCTGGTTGGAGCGCGAGGCATCGGCTTGCAGCAAGTCCAGTAGTCGGAGGTCGAGCGAGTCCAGAGCTTCCATGGCGGACAATTCGTTACTTTTTTCGGAGATTTTGAAATTATCTTTCCGATTGATGTGGGGTTGATCGAATATTTCTATATTTGCGAAAAAAGTAGCACATATTTTTTCAAGTCTTGACTAGGATCTGGCCTCCATCGCTTCTGCAAGGCTTCAACCATGTGTGGCATCGTCGGCGCCGTCAGCCATCGCAACATCGTCCCTATCCTGGTCGAGGGTCTGAAGCGGCTTGAATACCGCGGTTATGACTCCTGCGGCGTCGCAGTGCACCAAGGCGGCGGCTTGCGCCGCACCCGCAGCACCAGCCGTGTGGCCGAGTTAGGCCTGCAGGTTGTCGAGGACCAGGTGCTGGGTGGCACCGGTATCGCGCACACGCGCTGGGCCACCCACGGCGTGCCGGCGCTGCACAACGCCCATCCTCATTTTTCGAGTGACCGGATCGCGCTGGTGCACAACGGCATCATCGAGAACCACGATGAGTTGCGCGAACAGCTGCAGCGCAAGGGCTATGTGTTCGAGAGCCAGACCGACACCGAGGTCATCGCCCATCTGGTGCACCAGCTCTACGACGGCGACCTGTTCGACGCGGTGCAGCGCGCCACGCTGCAGCTCAAGGGTGCTTACGCGATCGCTGTGTTCTGTCGTGACGAGCCGCACCGGGTGGTCGGCGCGCGCGAGGGCTCGCCGCTGGTGCTCGGCCTAGGCCATCACGAAGGCCAGAGCGAGAGCTTCCTGGCATCGGACGCGATGGCGCTGGCAGGCGTCACCGACCAGATCGTCTACCTCGAAGAAGGCGACGTGGTCGACCTGCAGCTGGGCAAGCATTGGATCAGCGCGCGCCAAGCCGACGGCCGGTTCCAGCCTGTGCAGCGCGAGGTGCGGACCGTCCACGCCCACACCGGCGCTGCCGAGCTGGGGCCTTACCAGCACTACATGCAAAAAGAGATCTTCGAGCAGCCGCGCGCGATCTCCGACACGCTGGAGTCGGTGGCCGGCATCACGCCCGAGCTGTTCGGCGATGGTGCCTACCAGGTCTTCAAGCAGATCGATCGGGTGCTGATCCTGGCCTGCGGCACCAGCTATTACGCCGGCAGCACCGCCAAGTACTGGCTCGAGTCGATCGCAGGTATCCCCTGCAGCGTTGAAGTCGCCAGCGAATACCGCTACCGCGACAGCGTGCCCGATCCGCGCACGCTGGTCGTGACGATCAGCCAGAGCGGCGAGACCGCCGACACCCTGGCCGCGCTCAAACACGCGCGCAGCCTGGGCCAGCCGCACACGCTGACGATCTGCAACGGCGCGACCAGCGCGATGGTTCGCGAGTGCAAGCTGCACTTCCTGACGCGTGCCGGCGTCGAGATCGGCGTGGCGTCGACCAAGGCTTTCACGACCCAGCTGGTGGCCTTGTTCCTGCTGACCTTGACGCTCGCGCAGCAGCGCGGTCGGCTCAGCGCGGCCCAGGAGGCCGAGCACATCAAGGCGCTGCGCCACCTGCCGGTCGCGGTGCAGGCGGTGCTGGCGCTCGAGCCCCAGGTGATCGCCTGGGCGGCCGAGTTCGCGCGCAAGGAAAACGCGCTGTTCCTAGGGCGCGGCCTGCACTACCCGATCGCCCAGGAAGGCGCGCTGAAATTGAAGGAGATCAGCTACATCCACGCCGAGGCCTACCCAGCGGGTGAGTTGAAGCACGGCCCGTTGGCGCTGGTGACCTCGTCGATGCCAGTGGTGACGATCGCGCCCAACGACGCTTTGCTGGAGAAGCTCAAGAGCAACCTGCAGGAAGTGCGCGCCCGCGGCGGCGAGCTGTTCGTGTTTGCCGACAGCGACAGCCACATCCGCAGCGAGCCTGGCGTGCACGTGATCCGCATGCCCGAGCACTACGGCGCGTTGTCACCGATCCTGCATGTCGTGACTTTGCAG
>JBILYN010000120.1:0-12664 GCA_044377715.1 Aquabacterium sp. | reverse complement strand
GGCCACCCACCACAGGTACAGCGTGTCGGTGACTTGGTAGGCACTCACTGGCCAGCCCGGTTGCGCCGCGCCAGCCGCTCCTGCGCTTGGCGCACGTCCAGCGCCAGTGCACCGCGGTCCAGCGCGGGGTCGGCCAGATCGTGCAGCGCGTCGGCTCGGCCCATCAGCCACAGCGCTGCCGCGTACACGCCCAGGCCCACCCCCGGGTCGCCCGCTTCCAGCCGCTGCAAGGTGCGCACCGACACGCCGATTCGCTTGGCCCAGTCTCGCAAAGACTAGCGCCGCCGAGCCCGGGCCAGCGCCAGGTTGGCACCCAGCGCGCGAAGCGCTTCAACAGCTTGCGGCGGCAGCCAATCGTTGAGGGCTGAGGACTTTGGCATGCCATTCAGTAATACATGGCCGGCCTGATGAGGCTATTGATGGCGCTTTGTCCAAGCCCGATGCCCACCGGCCTTGAAGGCCAAGGCCGCCTTACCCGGCCATCAGCACTTGATGCCAGCGTGCAGCGCCACGACACCGGCCGTGAGGTTGTGCACGTCGACATGGCCGAAACCGGCAGTCTGCATCATGGTCTTGAGCTCGGCTTGGTCGGGGTGCATGCGGATCGACTCGGCCAGGTAGCGGTAGCTGTCGGCGTCGTTGGCGATCCACTTGCCCAGCAGCGGCAAGACCTTGAGCGAGTACCAGTCGTAGGGCTTGCGCAGCGGTTCGGCAACGCGGCTGAACTCCAGCACCAGCAAGCGGCCACCCGGGCGCAGCACGCGGCACATCTCGACCAGCGCAGCGTCCTTGTGGGTCATGTTGCGCAACCCGAAGGCCACGCTGACAAGGTCGAAGCTGTCGGTCTTGTAGGGCAGTTTCTCGCCGTCGCACACCACCGTGGGCAAGACCAGGCCTTCGTCGAGCAGGCGGTCGCGGCCGGTGCGCAACATCGCCTCGTTGATGTCGGTGTGCATCACCAGGCCGCTGTCACCCACTTTGCGGGCGAAAGCGCGCGCCAGGTCGCCGGTGCCGCCAGCGATGTCGAGCACCCTGTCGCCAGGGCGCAGGTTGGCCACCGCCACGGTGTAGGCCTTCCAGACCCGGTGCAGGCCCATCGACATCACGTCGTTCATCACGTCGTAGCGCGTCGCAACCGAGTCAAAGACACCCCGGACGCGCTGGGCTTTGTCGGTCTCGTCGACAGTGTCAAAGCCGAAATGGGTTTGGGCCATGGGGTCAGTTCCTGGTTCTGCCGCCAAAGGCTGGCTCTCGTAGTACGCGGTTTCGTATAGCAGTTCAGTGCGAGCCTCCCCAAGAAGGCGCAGGTTCTTCAAGGGGCGATTCGGACTGCTTCTGCCATCACGTCGTCAAGGTCATGCAACACTGCATCACCGCGCTCGAAGCTAGCAACCCGACGCTCGATCTCTTGGCTCCAGGCATCTTCAACCTGGCTTGCTGCAGGCTCGTGCAAAGACTCCAGCAGCAGATCGAGGAGGCGAACACGTTGCTCAGGCGGCAATGACCGGCCGCGTGTTGCGAGTTCAGCGACTAGATCAAGCATGGGCATCTCCTAGTTGCTGCCCAGTTTACGGCCCGCGTCGTTACATCAAAGCCCACGCGGCACAAGATATGTCAATAGCGGGCTTAGGCCGCAACCTGCTCGTACGAGAAAGCTGGCAACTCTGCCCTTGTTTGAGCATGCTCGATGGTGATCGCGAGCATCTGACCATTGTCGTCTACCTCGACCAAGGTGTTTTCATCCAGGTCACGCGTGTCAGCCACAACCCCAGCTTTGAGCTCGATGTAAAGCGTATCGGTGTCTTCGAAGTAGCGGATTTTCATGGCCTGAACCTGCGGTCGAAAAAGGCATCCCCCGCTTCAATGGCTGGCGCAGGCGCCGCCCGATTTCTCGACCATCGGCGCATCGCGCTGCATGCCGGCGTCGGCTAGGCGCTGCTCGTAGCGCTGCCAGAGGTCAGCTTGCTCGGCGCCGAGCTTGTAGAGGTAGTGCCAGGCGAACAGACCGGTGTTGTGACCGTCGCTGAAATTGGGCTGCACGGCATAGTGGCCGACCATCTCGATGCCGGTGATGCCGACCTCGCGCTTGCCGGTCTGCAAGACCTCCTGGCCCGGGCCGTGGCCTTGCACCTCGGCCGAGGGCGAGTAGACCCGCATCAGCTCGAACGGGATGTGGAAAACCGCGCCGTCGTCGAAGCCGACTTCGAGCACACGCGAGGCCTGGTGCAGCGTCAGCGCGGTGGGTTGGGGGTGGACGGTGTTGGTGCGGGCCATGGCTTTGGGCGGTGAGGTCGGGTCAACAGGATAGCAGCGCCGGGCCGCGATCAAGCCGGCGGCGCTGGGGGCGTGAAATCGACTTCCTCGAACAGCGTGGCCACCGGCCAAGGCTGGCCCAAGCGATCGATCTGGATCGCGTCGTCGGCCGTCAGTGCTTGCAGCACCCATTGGCCCTGCTCGTTCTTGAAGAAAAGGTCGGCGTGGGGCCGGTCCTGCTCGATCAACAGGTAATGGGTGAGGCTTGCTATGCTACGGTAGAGCTCGAACTTGCGGCCCCGGTCGTAGGCGGCGGTGCTGTCGCTGAGCACCTCGGCGATCAACCAGGGGTGGCTGATGAAGCGGTCTTCGACGGACGGCCGGTCACGAGCGTCGCAGGTGACCATCAGGTCAGGGTAGAGGAAGTCACCCTTGTCGTTGACGCGAAGTTTCAGGTCCATGCAGTAGATGCGGCAAGGCGTGCCCTTCAAGGCCGGGCGCAGGGACGTGTAGGCATTGAGCGTGATGGTGTTGTGGGCGACGGTGTTGTGGGCGATGGTGTCTTGCGCACCAAGCGCCCCGGTCTTGGGATAAACCTGGCCATCCACATACTCATGCCGTACGGGCTGCAAGGCCTCCCAGGCCAGAAACGCCTCGGCGTCAGCAAAGCGGGGGCGGTTCACCACGGCGCTCATTGCTGTCTCCGCTTGAAGCCCGTACAGGAATTCCAGCCCGCCGACTACACCAGCACCCGCTCGATGCCGCCAGCGTTGGCGCGGGCGACGTAATCCTGCAACCAGCTCTCGCCCAGGATCTTGCGCGCCATCTCGACCACGATGTAGTCGGCCTCGAGCAGGCCGCTTTTCATGTCGTCTTCGAATCGGCTCAGCCCTTGCAGGCAGCTCGGGCAAGAGGTGAGGATCTTGATGTTGGCCTGCGCCGGCACCGCGCCGCCGGCAGCGGCCACGCTGGCCATGCGGTCGCGCAGCTTGCCCTCGTCCAGCCGCAGTTCTTCTTCCTTGCGGAAGCGGATCTGGGTCGAGATGTCGGGCCTTGTCACGCCCAGCGTGCCGCTCTCGCCGCAACAGCGCTCGCTCTTGAGCACGTTCGGCCCGACCAGCGCCTTGACGGTCTTCATCGGCTCTTGCAGCTTCATCGGGCTGTGGCAGGGGTCGTGATAGAGGTAGCCCGCAGCGTTGCCGTCGCCAGCACCGGGCAGGGTGATGCCTTTTTCCAGCAGGTACTCGTGGATGTCGATGATGCGGCTGCCGGGGAAGATGTCCTCGAACTTGTAGCCCTGCAGCTGGTCGTAGCAGGTGCCGCAGCTCACCACCACGGTCTTGATGTCAAGGTAGTTCAGCGTGTTGGCCACGCGGTGGAACAGCACCCGGTTGTCGGTGATGATCTTGTCGGCCTTGTCGAACTGGCCCGACCCGCGCTGCGGGTAGCCGCAGCACAGGTAGCCGGGTGGCAACACGGTCTGCACGCCGGCATGCCAGAGCATCGCTTGCGTGGCCAGGCCGACCTGGCTGAACAGCCGCTCAGACCCGCAGCCCGGGAAATAGAACACCGCTTCGGTCTCGGCGGTGGTGGCCACCGGGTTGCGGATGATCGGGACGTAGTCCTTGTCCTCGATGTCGAGCAGCGCGCGCGCCGTCTTCTTGGGCAGGCCGCCGGGCAGCTTCTTGTTGATGAAGTGGATCACCTGCTCGCGAATCGGCGCCGCACCCAGCGTGGCGGCCGGCGCGTTGGTCTGCTTGCGGGCGGCGAGCTTGAGCACGTCGTTGGCCATGCGCTGCAGCTTGAAGCCGACCCCGACCATCGCACCGCGCACCAGCTTGATGGTCTGCGGGCTGGTGGCGTTGAGCATCAGCATCGCTGCGGCGTTGCCGGGACGGAAGCTTTTTTGCCCCATCTTGCGCAGCAGGTTGCGCATGTTCATCGACACCTCGCCGAAGTCGATGTCGACCGGGCAGGGGTTGAGGCATTTGTGGCAGACCGTGCAGTGGTCGGCAACGTCTTCGAACTCTTCCCAATGCTTGAGGCTGACACCGCGGCGGGTTTGCTCCTCGTACAAGAAGGCCTCGATCAGCAGCGAGGTGGCCAGGATCTTGTTGCGCGGGCTGTACAGCAGGTTGGCGCGCGGCACATGGGTGGCGCACACGGGCTTGCACTTGCCGCAGCGCAGGCAGTCCTTGATGCTCTCGCTGATCGCACCGATGTCGCTTTGCTGCATGATCAGCGACTCGTGGCCCATCAGCCCGAAGCTGGGCGTGTAGGCGTGGCTCAGGTCGGCCGCTCGGACATCGTCACCGAGCTTGCGCAGCGCATCGCCGCGCAGCAGCTTGCCCTTGTTGAAGCGGCCTTCGGGGTCGATGCGGGCCTTGTAGTCGGCAAAGTCAGCCAGCTCGGCATCGCGCATGAATTCGAGCTTGGTGATGCCGATGCCGTGCTCGCCCGAGATCACACCGCCCAGGCTGCGCGCCAGCACCATGATGCGGGCCACCGCCTCGTGCGCGGTTTGCAGCATCTCGTAGTTGTCGGAGTTGACGGGGATGTTGGTGTGCACGTTGCCGTCGCCGGCATGCATGTGCAGCGCCACCCAGACCCGGCCGCGCAACACCTGCTGGTGGATGCGCTTGAACTCGTCAAGCATCGGCGCGAAAGCCGCGCCGGCAAACATCGCCTGCAAGGGCTTGAGCAGCTGCAGCTTCCAGCTCGCGCGCAGCGAATGGTCTTGCAGCTGGTCGAAAAAGCTTCGGCCGGGCTCGCCGCCGTCGGGCGATTGGGGCAGGTCAAGCTGGTTCAGCCACAGCTGCCACTGCGAACGCACCTGGCCCAGCTCGGCCAGGGCTTGCTGCACGCGGTCTTCCAGCAGCTCGGCGCTGGGGATGTTGCCGGCGTCATCGGCCTTGCCCAGCGGCAATGGCCCCTGGGTCAGAAACAACTGCAGCCGCTCGGTCAGCGCTAGCTTGTTGCGCAGGCTGAGCTCGATGTTGATACGCTCGATGCCCAGCGTGTACTCACCCATGCGCTCGAGCGGGATCACCACGTCCTCGTTGACCTTGAACGCGTTGGTGTGGCGGGCAATCGCCGCGGTGCGCTTGCGGTCGAGCCAGAACTTCTTGCGGGCGTCGGCGCTGACGGCCACGAAGCCCTCGCCCGATCGGCTGTTGGCGATGCGCACCACCTCGCTGGTGGCGCGCGCCACCGCGTCCTCGTCGTCACCGACGATGTCACCGAACAGCACCATCTTGGGCAGCGCGCCGCCGAAAGACCCGCGCTTGCTCTTGGTGGTGTAGCCCACGGCTTTGAGGTAGCGGTCGTCCAGGTGCTCCAGGCCGGCCAGGATCGCGCCGCCCTTCTTGGCATCCTCGAACATGAAGTTCTTGATCTCGACGATGGACGGCACGGCCTCGATCGGGTTGCCGAAGAACTCCAGGCAGACGGTGCGCACATGCGCCGGCATCTTGTGGACGATCCAGCGCGCGCTGGTGATCAGGCCGTCGCAGCCCTCTTTCTGGATGCCGGGCAGGCCGGCGAGGAACTTGTCGGTGACGTCCTTGCCCAAGCCCTCTTTTCTGAAAGTCGAGCCGGGGATGTCAAGGCGCTCGGTCTTCTCCAGCACCTTGCCCGTGGCATCAAACCAGCGCAGCTCGAAGCTCGCGACCGGGATGTCGTGGATCTTGCCCAGGTTGTGGTTCAGCCGCACCACCTCCAGCCACTTGGCCTGGGGCGTGACCATGCGCCAGCTCGCCAGGTTGTCCAGCGCGGTACCCCAAAGCACGGCCTTCTTGCCGCCGGCGTTCATCGCCACGTTGCCGCCGACGCAGCTGGCCTCGGCCGACGTGGGGTCGACCGCGAACACATAGCCGGCGCGCTCGGCGGCGTCGGCCACGCGCTGCGTCACCACGCCGGCGCCGGTCCAGACGGTGGCCACTTTGTGCGCCACGCCAGGCAGGTCGATCAGCTCGACCTCGGTCATCTGCTCGAGCTTTTCGGTGTTGATCACCGCGCTCTTCCAGGTCAGCGGCACCGCGCCGCCGGTGTAGCCGGTGCCACCGCCGCGCGGGATGATGGTCAGGCCAAGCTCGACGCAGCCGGCCACCAGCGCGGCCATCTCAGCCTCGGTGTCGGGGGTGAGCACAACGAACGGAAACTCGACCCGCCAGTCGGTGGCATCGGTGACATGCGAGACCCGCGACAAGCCGTCGAACTTGATGTTGTCGCGTGCGGTGGCGCGTCCCAGCGCCTTGCGGCTGCGCTGGCGCAGCGCGGCCAGCACGGCAAAGTGGCTGGCAAAGCGCTGGACAGCGTCGCTGGCGAGTTGCAACAGCTCGCCGACATGGCTGTCGCGCAAGGCATCGGCATCGGGCGTGCGGCGCTGGGCCACCTCGCCGAGCCGGTGCTCAAGCGCAGCGATCAGCATCTCGCGGCGCTTGGGGTTGTCGAGCAGGTCGTCTTCGAGGTAGGGGTTGCGCTGCACCACCCAGATGTCGCCCAACACCTCGTAGAGCATGCGGGCCGAACGGCCGGTGCGGCGCTCGTCGCGCAGCAGGTCGAGCAGTTCCCAGCCGCGCTGGCCCAACAGCCGCAACACGATTTCGCGGTCGGAGAACGAGGTGTAGTTGTACGGGATTTCCCGCAGCCGGGGCGCGTCGCCCGCAGCTGCGATGTCGGGCTGGCCTGCGGCCAGGTGGGAGATGGCAAGCGGTGCGTTCATGGGGCGGCAGGCGGCGACTTCCTGAATCGAGGTCAAGTCAACCTGAATAGGCAACTGGATTAGTATGGTATCGCAGTGCAACATCGGGACTGCGCCAAGGGCGTCGAGGACCGCACCGGCTAGCGGGTTAATCCGGTTGCGGAGTGACCCCCAGGTGTGTCAGATACAGCACTGTCACAAACCGCATGCACACTAGCGGGCCCCTCAGGGTATTCACGGAGATGAAATGAAACTCAAACTGCACTTGGCGGCACTGGCCGCCGTCACCGCGCTGGGCAGCCTGCCAGCCCAAGCCCAGACCGAAATCCAGTGGTGGCACTCGATGGGTGGCGCGCTGGGCGAATGGGTCAACGACCTGGCCAACGAGTTCAACGCCAGCCAGAAGGACTACAAGGTGGTGCCCACCTTCAAAGGCAGCTACGACCAGAGCATGACCGCGGCGATCGCAGCGTTCCGCGCCGGCAATGCACCCAACATCCTGCAGGTCTTCGAGGTCGGCACCGCGACGATGATGGCCAGCAAGAGCGCGATCGTGCCGGTGGCACAGATGATGAAGGACGCCGGCTACAAGTTCGACCCGGGCGCTTACGTGCCCGCAGTGTCGGGCTACTACACCGCCCCCAACGGCCAGATGCTGAGCCTGCCGTTCAACAGCTCGACGACGATCTTCTACTGGAACAAGGACGCCTTCAAGGCTGCCGGGCTCGACCCCGAGAAGGCGCCGACCACCTGGCCCGAGGTAGCGCTGGCCGCGGCCAAGCTCAAGGCCACTGGCCACAAATGCCCGTACACCACCAGCTGGCAGAGCTGGACCCAGCTCGAGAGCTTCTCGGCCTGGCACAACACCTTGTTCGCGACCAAGAACAACGGCTTCGGCGGACTCGACACAAGGCTGGCCTTCAACACCCCGCTGCACCTGCGCCACATCGAGAACCTGGCCAACATGAGCAAGCAGGGCCTGTTCGTCTACAAGGGACGCAACAACACGGCCGATGCCACTTTCCCGTCGGGTGAATGCGCGATGTACACCGGCTCATCGGCGCTGTACGGCAGCGTTTCCAAGAACGCCAAGTTCGCCTACGGCATGGCCGCCCTGCCCTATTACCAGGACGTGCCGGGCGCGCCGCAGAACACCGTGATCGGCGGCGCCAGCCTGTGGGTGATGTCGGGCAAGAAGCCGGTCGACTACAAGGGCACGGCAGCGTTCTTCAACTTCCTGTCTAGCGCCGACGTGCAGGCCAAGAGCCACCAACGCACCGGCTACCTGCCGATCACCAAGGCAGCTTTCGAGACCACGGACAAGAGCGGTTTCTACAAGAAGAACCCGGGCACCGACGTGGCCGTGACCCAGATGATCCGCAAGACCACCGACAAGTCGCGCGGCATCCGCCTGGGCAACATGGTGCAGATCCGCACGGTGATCGACGAAGAACTGGAACAGGTCTGGTCGGGCAAGAAGGCGCCCAAAGAGGCGTTGGACTCGGCCGTGTCGCGCGGCAACGAGCTGCTTGAGCGGTTCGAGAAAGCAAACAAGGGCTGAGCGACTTGGCGGCGGAGAAACGCGTCCTATTCAAATCGGCCTGGCTGCCCTGGGCCTTGCTGGGGCCGCAGTTGGTGGTGATCTCGGTGTTCTTCTTCTGGCCCGCGGGCCAGGCGCTGCTGCAGTCGTTGCAGCAGCAGGACGCTTTCGGCACCAGCGTCGAGTGGGTGGGGCTGGAGAACTTCCAGCGCCTGTTCTCCGACCCGACCTACTACCAGAGCTTCCGCACCACCGCGGTGTTCTCGGTGCTGGTGGCATGTTCGGGCCTGGTGATCAGCCTGCTGCTGGCGGTGATGGCCGACCGGGTGGTGCGCGGCGCCACGGTCTACAAGACGATGCTGATCTGGCCCTACGCGGTGGCGCCGGCGGTGGCTGGCGTGCTGTGGTTGTTCATGTTCGCGCCGAGCATCGGCGTGGTGGCCTGGTACTTCCGTGCCGGTGGTTTCGAGTGGAACCACCTGCTCAACGGCGACCACGCGATGGCGCTGATCGTGATGGCGGCGGTGTGGAAGCAGTTGTCCTACAACTTCCTGTTCTTCCTGGCCGGGCTGCAGTCCATCCCCAAATCGCTGATCGAGGCGGCGGCGATCGACGGCGCGCGGCCCTGGCGTCGTTTCTGGACCATCATCTTCCCGCTGCTGTCGCCCACCAGCTTCTTCCTGCTGGTGATCAACGTGGTCTATGTGTTTCTCGACACCTTCGCGATCGTCGATTCTTCGACACACGGTGGGCCGGGCAAGGACACCGAGATCCTGATCTACAAGCTCTACACCGATTTCAAAAACCTCGACCTGGGCGCCTCGGCGGCACAGTCGGTGGTGCTGATGGTGCTGGTGGTGGGCTTGACGGTGGTGCAGTTCAAGTATGTCGAACGCCGGGTGAATTACTGATGCGCAAGACCGCTATGAAGGCCGTCCGTGGTTGAGCGCCGCCCTTGGCTGAACCTGTTGTCGCACGCCGTGCTGCTGCTGGGTGTGGCGGTGGTGGCCTTCCCGGTCTACCTGACCTTTGTCGCGGCCAGCCACACGGCGCAGGCCATCGTGCAAGCGCCCATGCCTTTGCTGCCGGGCGGCCATTTCTGGGACAGCATCTTCAAAGCGCTGGGCGGACACGGCAGCGGGCCGGGCAGCAAGGCGCCGGTGAGCCAGATGCTGATGGTCAGTCTGATCAGCGCGCTGATCATCGCGCTGGCCAAGATCAGCATCTCGCTGCTGTCGGCGTTTGCGCTGGTGTACTTTCGCTTCCCGTTCAAGCAACTGTTCTTCTGGGCCATCTTCGTCACGCTGATGCTGCCGGTGGAGGTGCGCATCTCGCCAACCTACAAGGTGGTCAGCGACTTGGGGATGCTCAACAGCTATGCCGGGCTGACGATCCCGCTGATCGCCTCGGCCACCGCCACCTTCCTGTTCCGCCAGTTCTTTCTGACGGTGCCGGACGAACTGGTCGAGGCCGCGCGCATCGACGGCGCCGGGCCGATGCGCTTTTTCAAGGACATCCTGCTGCCCTTGTCCACCACTTCGATCGCGGCGCTGTTCGTGATCCAGTTCATCTACGGCTGGAACCAGTACCTGTGGCCGCTGCTCGTGACGACCGACGAGAAGATGTACCCGATCGTGCTGGGCATCCAGCGCATGATCTCGGGCGGCGACGCGGCCAACGAGTGGAACCTGGTGATGGCCACCGCACTGCTGGCGATGCTGCCGCCGGCGCTGGTGGTCATCAGCATGCAGCGCTGGTTCGTCAAAGGCCTGGTCGACACAGAAAAGTAGGCCGCCGGCACCGAAGGTCTCGGCACCTCACCACCAAAAGGACAACATGGGCGCCATCGCCATCCACCAGGTCGTCAAGCGCTATGGCCGCGGCCGACAAGCGGTGCAAGTCATCCACGGCGTGTCAGCCGACATCGCCGACGGCGAGTTCATCGTCATCGTCGGGCCCAGCGGCTGCGGCAAGAGCACGCTGCTGCGCATGGTCGCGGGGCTGGAAGAGATCAGCGAGGGCCAGATCAGCATCGGCGGCCGGGTGGTCAACGATGTCGAGCCCGCCGACCGCGACATCGCGATGGTGTTCCAGAACTACGCGCTCTACCCGCACATGAGCGTCTTCGACAACATGGCCTATGGCCTAAAGATCGCCAAAGTGCCCAAGGCCGAGATCGAGGCCCGGGTGCAGAAGGCCGCCAAGATCCTGGAGATCGGGCCTTTCTTGCAGCGCACGCCGCGCCAGCTCTCGGGCGGCCAGCGCCAGCGCGTCGCGATGGGCCGGGCGATCGTCCGTCAGCCGAAGGCCTTTCTGTTCGACGAGCCGCTGTCCAACCTGGACGCCAAGCTGCGGGCGCAAACCCGGCTAGAGATCCAGAAGCTGCACCGCGAGCTGGGCGTGACCTCGCTGTTCGTCACCCACGACCAGGTCGAGGCGATGACGCTGGCACAGCGCATGATCGTGATGAACGCTGGCCGGGTCGAGCAGATGGGCACGCCCGAGCAGGTCTACGGCAAGCCGGCCAGCAGCTTTGTCGCCAGCTTCATCGGTTCACCGCCGATGAACCTGCTCAGCGGCCAGGCCTCGGGCGCCAGCTTCACGGTCGGCGGCCAGACCTTGGCGCTGCCGGCAGCAGCACCCCGCGACGGCGCGCTGGTGCTGGGGCTGCGGCCAGAGCACTGCCAGATCAGCGCCGACGGGTTGTGGCCGCTGGCGGTCGAGACGGTCGAGATGCTGGGCGCCGAGCGACTGGTCCACGGCCGGCTGGGCGCTTCGCATTTCACTGTTCGCATCGACGCCACGCTGGTGCCGCCGCAACTCGGGCAGACGGTGAAGCTGAGCGCCGCGCCTGCGCAACTGCACTGGTTCGACAACAACACCGGCCAACGGGTGGACGCATGACGATGACGGCTTGGCCCTACCCGCGCTGGGTGGCGCACCGCGGCGCTGGCAAGCTCGCGCCCGAGAACACGCTGGCGGCGTTTCGCCTGGGTGCGGCGCAAGGCTTTCGGGCTTTCGAGTGCGACGTCAAGCTCTCGGCCGATGGCCTGCCCTTCCTGCTGCACGACTCGACGCTAGAGCGAACCACCAGCGGCAGCGGGACCGCCGGCGACCTGGACTGGCGCGAACTGTCACAGCTCGATGCCGGCAGCTGGCACAGCCGCGGCCATGCTGGCGAGCCGCTGCCCACGCTGCAAGCCGTCGCAGCCTTTGTGCTGCGCAACGGGCTGGCGCTCAACATCGAGATCAAGCCCACGCCAGGCCTGGAAGAACACACCGGCCGGGTGGTGGCCGAGCACGCGGCGCGGCTGTGGGCAGGCCAGGCGGTGCCGCCGCTGCTGAGCTCGTTCCGCCCCGAGTCGCTGTCGGGCGCGCGCGCGGCCGCCCCTGCGCTGCCGCGGGCCTTGTTGCTCGACAAGCTGTGGTCGGGCTGGTTCGAGGTGGCCAGCTCGCTGGGCTGCGTCGCGATCGTCACCCAGCACAGCCTGATGGACGCGGCGCTGGTCGACCAGCTGCACCGCGCCGGCTGGCGGGCGATGGTCTATACCGCCAACGAGGCTGAAGATGCGCAGCGCCTGCTGGCGCTGGGCGTGGACGGCCTGATCACCGACGCGGTGGACCGCTTCGCGCCAGCGCTGGGCTGACAGGCTCGCCGTCGGAGCCGGGCATCGCGCCCACGCTGGCCTCGGCACCCCAGGCCAGGTCATCGGGGTCGGGCACCGGCAGGCGACGCAAACCGCGGATCAAGCCGCTGCGCCAGGACAGCGCGGCCAGCAGCAGCGCCGCGCAGCCCGACGCACCGAGCGCTGCCGGCAAGCCGACATGCTCGCCGATCCAGCCCCCGAGCAAGGCCCCGGGCCCGGCGGGCAACAGGATCAGCCAGCGCATCGTGCTCGTCATCCGCCCCAGCAGCGGCTCGGGGGTCACCGCCTGACGCAGCGCCAGGAAGTTGATGAACACCAGCACGCCGCCGACGCCGCTCAGCATCAGCATCGCGGCGAATGCGATCACGCCGCTGGGTCCGGACGGCGCCAGCGCTGGCAGCAGCCAGCCCAGGCCGCAGGCCACAAAACCGAACACGATGGTCGGGCCCGGGCCATGGCGATGGCTCAGCCGGTGACCCAGCACGCTGGCCGCCAAGGTGCCCAGGCCCAGGCCGGCGTAGC
>JBILYN010000119.1:0-12671 GCA_044377715.1 Aquabacterium sp. | reverse complement strand
TCAATATCTTGCGGCCAGCCAGCGCAGCAGCATCCCACGCAATGAGGGATGATTCCGGCACCGGCGATCTCTTGCCCGGAGTTGAGCCATATCCCGCCATCGCGTCGACATCGAGAGCCTTGCCATGCCTATTGACACAGACGACACAGACGATTCGCTGGCTTCGACCGTGACCCATTGGCTGGCGCAATTCGAAGCGGCGCTGGCGAGATCAGACGCTGCAGGCCTGGCCGCCTTGTTCACGCCCGCCGCCCACTGGCGCGACCTGCTGGCACTGACCTGGGACGTCAAGACCGTCAGTGGCGCGGCCAGCGTCGTCGACCTGTTGCTGCGCCACGGCCAAGGCGCCAGCGGTTTCGCGATCGATGCGCAGCGAATCAGGCCTCGCCAAGTGACCCGCGCCGGGTCACAGGCCATCGAAGCATTCTTCAAGTTCGAGACTGCCAGCGTTCGCGGACATGGCGTGCTGCGACTGAGCTTGGACCCAGGCAGCCCAAGTTACAAGGCATGGACGCTGCTGACCGCCATCGATGAGATCAAGGGCAGCGAAGAAAGCGTCGGCAGCCGACGGCCGCACGGTGCGGCCGACTCCAGGGATTTCAGCGGCCCGAACTGGCTGGACCGACGCCAGGCGGCCAGCGCCTACGCCGACAAAGACCCCGAGGTGCTGATCGTGGGCGGCGGGCATGCCGGGCTGTCGCTCGCCGCCCGTCTGCGGCAGTTGAACGTCGACGCGCTGATCGTCGACCGCGAACAGCGCATTGGCGACAACTGGCGCAAGCGCTATCACGCGCTGACGCTGCACAACCAGGTCCATGTCAACCACCTGCCCTACCTGCCGTTTCCCGCCAACTGGCCAACCTACATCCCCAAGGACAAGCTGGCGGGCTGGTTCGAGGCCTATGTCGAGATCATGGAGCTCGATTTCTGGACCCGCACCGAGTTCTCGGGTGGCAGCTACGATGCCCAGGCCGAGCGCTGGACCGTGACGCTGCGCCTGGCAGACGGCAGCAGCCGAACCATGCATCCCAAGCATGTCGTGATGGCCACCGGCATGAGCGATGCCCCCAAACTGCCAGACATCCCGGGCCTGGAGGATTTCCGAGGCCAGGTGATTCACTCGCACCAATACAGCGACGCAGCGCCCTGGCACCAGCGCGACGTCATGGTCATCGGCACCGGCACCAGCGGCCACGACATCGCGCAAGACCTGCATTCAAATGGCGCGCGGGTCACGCTGGTGCAGCGCAGTCCGACCCTGGTGCTCAACATCGAGCCGAGCGCGCAGCTGCCTTATGTGCTGTACAACGAGGGACATGCGCTCGAGGACTGCGACCTGATCACCGCATCGATGCCGCTGGCGCTGATGAAGACAGCCCACCGCTCGATGGCCAAGCAAGCGACGCTGCTCGACCAGCAACTGATCACCGACCTGACCCGCGTCGGCTTCAAGATCGACGAAGACGACGAGACCGGTTGGCAATTCAAATACCTGCAACACGGCGGCGGCTATTACTTCAACGTCGGCTGCTCGAACCTGATCGCACAGCGAAAGATCCGGCTCGAACACTACGCGGAGATCGCCGGGTTTGTCGCCGATGGCGCAATACTGCGCAACGGCGACCCGATCGCGGCCGACCTGATCGTGCTCGCGACGGGCTACCAAGGCCTGGAGTTCATGGTGCGCAGCTTGTTCGGCGACACGGTGGCCGACCGGGTCGGCCCGATCTGGGGCTTCGACGACGAAGCGCAGGAGCTGCGCAACATGTGGACACGCACCGGCCAGCCCGGGCTGTGGTTCATCGCCGGCAGCTTCGCGCAGTGCCGGATCTACTCCAAGGTCCTGGCGCTGCAGATCAAGGCGGCGCAACAAGGCTTGCTGACGCCATCGCAATCACCATAGCCATCGCCTGAGCGCTCGCGCTGAGGCGCAGGCCTCTCAAGCAAATGTGGCTTTGCCACTTTGCTTGATCCCCACGGGGGGCGGCCGGCTTCGGCCGGCCTTGGGGCGCTCAGACGTTGCCGGCCTCGATCGCGGTGAACTCGTCCGGGTACCAGCCATGGTTCAAATGCGGTATCGCGCGGTCGGACTTCAAGGTCTTGGCCGGGCAGAACACGCGCTTGCCAGCGTGGCGGTTCAGGAATGCACCCCAAAAGCTGAACGACGAATTGGCGATGATGTTGTGATCGCACAGCGACATCGCGCACAGGTCGACCACCGGTGACGGTGCGTCAGAGAAGCACAGATTGGGCCTGTCGGCAAAAGCCTCTCGGCACCAGGCCAGGTCGTCGCTGAAGACAAGAAAGCACACTTGCGCGGGGTCGAACTCGGCAAATGCAGCGTCGTAATAGTCGCGCGTCAGGTTGATGAAGATGGCGTTGAGGTAGTCGTCGCGCCGCACATGGACGGCCACCACCTGGCGCCCGCCTGCGCCGGCTCGGGCCACCAGCGCACCGGCTTGGGCAAGGGTTGCGTCGTCGAAGCGGTAGAGCTGGGCCACCTCTAAGCGTCGGGGGTACCAGTAGCGGTATGAGCTGAACAAGCCGGTGAAGTTGTAGTTGCGCTGGGGGTCGAGCTGGAACACCCCGCTGTCGACCAGCAGGTCGCGCGGCACCGGGTAGACCCAATGCTGGCGCTCGGCCTCGCTGAGCGATTCGATCGAGACCAGCTCGAACGGCAGCCCTGCGAAATGGCGGTGCAGCCGCAAGCCCTTGCCAAGATCGGCGTGTTCGCGGAAGAACACGATGCGGTGACCGGTGCGGCGCGAGATCGCATACAGCGAGGCAAAGTGCCACATCTGCGAGCCCAGGTTCTCGGTCAGGCTCAGCCCGGTCATCGCGATATAGGTTTGGGACATGGATGTCGCGTTATTGACTGGTTAGTTCGTCTCGACATCAGCGACCAGGACCTGTTGCCCCCGATCGCCGACCCGCCCGACCACTCTGGCCGGGTTGCCGGCCACGATCGCCAGTGGCGGCGCTTCGAACCCTGGCGGCAGCACGCTGCCCGCAGCGACCACGGCACCATCGCCGATGCGGCAGCCCTTGAGCAGCGTGACGCGCGAGCCGATGAAGACGTCGTTGCCGACCAGCACCTGGCGCGTGCGCGGGTCGGGCAGGTGGCGGCGGCCCGGCACCAGATCGTGGGCGTTGGTGTCTAGCGCCTGGAACTCGGTGCCGATCAGGCAGCGCGCACCAATGCTGATGCCCGCGCCCTCGGCGATCAGGCTGGCGCTGTTGTTGACGGTGCTGCGCTCACCGATCTCAATCAGCGCATCGGGGTTGCGCGCCTCGAGGTAGCTGCAGCTATAGCTGCCCGGCGAGCTGACCCAACCGAAAACCGCAGTCGACGCGAGCCTGATCCGCCCCCGGCCTTTGAAGACCGTGGGCGACAGCAGGTTCAGCAGCCTGGGCTGGCCGGGGTCGCCGCCGACCACCTCGACGATGGGCTTGTTCGAGACATGGAAGAAGTAATGCACCAGCAGCCCGCGCACCAGAGACTCAAGCTCGAACGCCGGCGTCGCGCTGATCAGCGCGCTGTAACGGGCCAGACGAAGTTTCATTTTTGAGTACCTCAGAACCCATGGCGGCGCAGGTAGGCATGCCAGATCTCGACGAACGAGTCCTGAGCGAGTTCGTCGCCCAGGGCCATCGCGGGCAACAAGGCGATGAAAGCCTGCATGTCTTCTTGGCTGCCATAGCGCTGCGGCATCACGCTGGCCAGGATCGAGAAGGTGTTGCGCGCCTGCGCGGCGCTGTACTGGCCGATGCGATGCGCGCCCAGCGCCAGCGCCGCATAGCCCAGGTGGGCGCCTTTCATGTACGGGCCGAAGAACTTGGCCGAATTGCCCAGCGCACCGGTGCGGAAATAGCCGAGGTGGTCTTGCAGATAGCCGATCGGCGCGCGCAAGCTCGCGGCCATGAATGCGCCCAGGTCCCACAGCCCAGCGTAGGAGACACCGCCGAACTCGGGCTTGAGCAGCAGCGCCGCACTGTCGGCGCGAAACACCGCGTTGGAAAACTCGCCAAACCAGTTCTTGCATTCGGTCGCGGTGGTCGCGCAGACCAAGGTGCCGTCTAGCGACACCAAGCGGTGCGCGCATTGCGACACCAAGGGCGGCAAGGGCTGACCCTTGATCGGCTGACCCAGCTCGTTGGCAGTCCAGCGCCGGCTGATCGAGCAGGAAAACGCCGCCGACGCGTGGGCCACCAGGTGGCGCTGGTAGAAATCGGGGTAGCAGACATCGTCGTCCAGCATCAAATGCAGCAAATCAGAGCGTCCATCCCACAGCCGCACCAGGTGCATCATGTTGGCGTAGCCGCCGCGGCGCGGCCCTTCGTGACACTCGATGTTCAGGCCGGCGCGCAGCGGCGCCATCGCGTCCGAGTACAGCGCGGCGCGGAACTCACCACCGGGGCTGTCGTCGGCAATGAGGATCTGGCGCGACGGGCAGGTCTGCAGCCGCAGCGAATTCAGCAACTCGGCCAGGTATTGCGGCTTGTAAGCCGGGATCAGTGTGACGATGTCCATCGTGGCCTCGAATCAGTGAGGGTCAATCTCAGCCAACGCGCGGCGCAGCGCCACGATCACCTGGTCGGTCTGCTCGGCGGTCTGGGTCGGGCCGATCGGCAGGCTCAGCACCTCGGCGTGCATCGCTTCGGCGATCGGCAACGAGCCGGGCTGCCAGCCCAGCGGCGCGTATGCCGGCTGCAGATGCGGCGCCACCGGATAGTGGATCACCGTGCCGATGCCGTCGGCAGCCAGCCGGCGCGCCAATGCATCGCGCTGTGGATGGCGCAGCACGAACAAATGCCAGGCGCTGCAGGCGTCGCTCGCCTGAGAAGGCAGGGACAGTGCCGGGCTCGCACCTGCCAACCCGGCCAGGTATTGCTGCGCGATCAGCTCGCGCTGGCGGATGTCAGCGTCGAGCTGCGGCAATTTAGCGCGCAGCAGCGCGGCCTGCAATTCGTCCAGCCTAGCGTTGAAGCCGATCTCGGCGTTGTGGTACTTGACGCTGGATCCGTAGTTGCGCAGCTGCCGCAGTCGGTCGGCCAATGCGGCGTCGCGGGTCGTGACCGCACCGCCATCACCCAGCGCGCCGAGGTTTTTGCCGGGGTAGAAGCTCCAGGCCACCGCATCGCCATGCGCGCCCAGGCGCTGCCCACGGTAGCTCGCGCCATGAGCCTGCGCTGCGTCCTCTAGCACGCGCAGGCCATGGCGGCGCGCAATTTCGAGGATTGACGCCAGCTCGGCTGGCCGGCCGTACAAGTGCACCGGCAGCAGCGCCCGGGTGCGCGGCGTGATCGCGGCCTCGATGCGCGCCGGGTCGATGTTGAAGCTGTCGGGGTCGGGCTCGACCGGCACCGGCCTGGCGCCGACATGGGTGACCGCGAGCCAGCTGGCGATGTAGGTGTTGGACGGCACGATCACCTCGTCACCGGGCCCGATGCCCCAGGCGCGCAACACCAGGCTCAGCGCTTCCAAGCCGTTGGCCACGCCCACGCAATGCGGCGCGCCGCAGTGCGCAGCGTATTCGCGCTCGAAAGCAAGCAGCTCCGGGCCGAGAACGAACCAGCCCGAATCGAGCACGCGCTCGAAAGCAGCCAGCAGCTCGGTGCGATGCGCGAGGTTGATCGCACGCAGGTCGAGGAACGGAATCATCTTGCCCTCTTCAATCGATCAAGGCTTCGCAGCGCGGCGCCGGGCCTCGCGACCTGGCCGGGTTGCCGACCCACAGCTCGCCGGCCGGCACATCGCGCGTGACGACGCTGCCGGCACCGACCATCGCGCCCTCGCCGATCACCAGCCCGCACAACACCGTGGCGTTGGCGCCTATCGATGCGCCGCGGCGCAACAGCGTCGGCGTGAAAGCATTCGGCGGCCGCTTGGACCGCGGGTAACGGTCGTTGCCGAAACTCGCGTTCGGACCGATGAAGACATCGTCTTCGACCCGCAGGCCGTTCCACAGCTGAACGCCTGACTTCAAAGTGACACGGTCGCCGATGACCACATCGTTCTCGATCAGACACTGGGCGTTGACATTGCAGTCGCGGCCTATGCGTGCACCGGGCAACACGACGCAGAACTGCCAGACCCGGCTGCCAGCGCCGATCTTCGCCGTCTGCACATCGGCCAGCGGGTGGATGAAGGCTGCGGCGCTCACGCTGCAATGCCGATGCATTCGGCCAGAAAATCGTCGTAATCGCGGATGTAGTCGGCCGCGTCGTAGCGGTGCGATGCGAAGACCAGCAGCATCGCGTCGGCGCTGTACTGGTACTGGATGCCCCAGGTCATCGGCGGCAGGTACAGACCGCGGTGCGGTGCGTCTAGCAGCACCTCGGTCCGGTGTTGACCATCGTCGGCCACCACCGCGCAACTGCCTCGCAGGCAGATCAGAAACTGCTGGCATTGACGGTGCGCATGTTCGCCACGCACCTCGCGGCTGGGCACGCCGTAGACCAAAAAGTAGCGCTGCGGCTCGAACGGGATCTGGCTGCTGAACTCACCCACCGTCAGGTTGCCGCGCAGATCGGGGATCACCGGAAACTGGTGCAGCGTGACGCCGCGCACCGGCGTTCGCGTCAAGTCCGCACCACGCTGTGGCAGCGCTGTCGGGCTGACCCCGCGCGCTGCATCGACATAACCGACGATCACCGCTGGGTTGCCTTCGACAATAGCCCCAGCAGGCACCGATCGCGTGACCACCGAGCCTGGCTGCACCACCGCGCCAGCGCACAGCGTGACGCCAGCATGCACGGTGGCGTTGGCGCCGATGCGAACGCCACGCTTGACGCAGGTCGGCGCGCCGTCGATGAACGCGACGTTGGGTCCGATCTCGCAGCCGGCGCCGAGCCAGACGCCGGCAGGCAGGTAGGCGCCGCTGCGGATCACCACGTCGGGCGGCAGTTCAACCGCCGGGTCGATGTGCGCCAGCGGGTCGACCCGCGGCCGCGTCGCCAGCGCTGAGGGCGGCGCGGCTGCGCGATTCAATTGACGCAAGACATGGCGATGGGGGTTGGCAGTGGCGGGCATGGCGTCTCGGTGCAGGTCGGTTTTCAATGGCGTTTACGAACAGAGGTGGCGTTCATTGCAGCCAGGCGGTCAAGCCGGGGCCCAGCGATGTCAGCGTCGCGTTCATTTGCTGGCCGTCGTGCAGCGCGTTGACGTACTGCACCCGCAGGTTGTAGTGGTCGCTCTCGGCAGCGATCACATCGAACAGCGAGCGCCGACCCAACTGCTGCCACTGCTGCAGCGTGAAGTTGCGCAAGCGGTCGCTGTCGCGCAACACCAGGCTGACCCGGCGCAATCGGTCGAAGGCCGCGCCGGCCTGCTCGTGGCTCTCGACGATGCGCTGGCGCCGCAGCTCCAATTGATCGGCGCGCTGCAGCGTCGCGGCCTCAGCGCGCTGGCGTGCAGCCTGGGTCGAGTGCTCCATCGCCGGATTGAGCAAAGGGACGCTGACCGTCACGCCGGCGCTCAGGCCCGCGCTGCGTGGGCTGGCGCCGCCGGCGGCGAGCAAGCTGTTGGCGCCGACGGTCCAGCTCAGCTGCGGCCTGTTGCCGGCCTCGACCGCGCGCGCCATCGCGCCCAGCGCCGCTGCGTTGGCGTCTAGCTGGGCGATGTCGGCAGCGCGTTCGGCAGCGGTCAGCAACCCGGGCAGGTCGGGCACGGCCAGCAGCAATGCCGCCATGCCCTCGGTGCCAGGCAATCCGTCGCCGACAACCCGTCGCAGCCGCGCCTCGACCTGGCGCGCCTGCGACATCGATTGCTGCTGCTGCAGCTCGGCCTGCTGCTGCTGCTTGCGGGCCTGCACCAACTCGCTGGCCCTGCCCCTGTCGGCCGCCACCAAGGTGTCGAGCGCCTCGACCAAACAGGCCATCTTGCGCACATGCTGAGCCCAGATCACCGCCTGCATCCTGAAGCGGCTGCGCTCGAGCGCCAGCGACGTGGTTGACAGCGCGATCTGCTCCTGGGTCGAGACCAGGCCCAGCCGCGCGGCCTCGGCCTGCTGGCCGCGCCAATCGATCACACGGTCGGCGCGGCCACCGTCGAACAGCATCTGGGTCAGCGTCAGGCCAGCCCGTGCCTGGACTTGGCTGCCGTTGGCTTCGAGGCCGGTGCCCCGGCTTAAGCCCGGGCTGATCGAGCCGATCAACGCCGCCTGGGGGCGTTTGGCAGCCCGCGCTTCAGCGACATCTTGCTGTGCGGCTTGCGCCAACAGCCGGGCCGCGCCCAGCCCCTTGTTGCGCGCCAGTGCGTCGTGTACCAGCGCCTGCAGCAACGTGCGCGGCGCTGGCGGCAAGTCGACAGTCGCCGCAGCGGCGGCCGGCAGGTCGGGCTTGTCCTCGTCGATGCAGGCCGGGTACGCCAGCCAGGGCATCGTGCCGAGCAGGCCGGCGGCGACCAGGCGAACAACCAGACGAACAGCCTGGCGAACCCCCAGGCGAACCCCCAGACGCCTGGCGATGGCTGAATGGCAACAGGCGGCAAATCGGTTCATCGTGGCAGACAGGATCAAGAGTCTGGAGGGCATGGCTTGATGACCCTCAGTAGACGCTGACAAGGTCCACATCGATCGCTTGAAACCCGCCAGGATTTGCCGCCTTCTCTCGCGCCAAAGCCGAGACCAGCCCCAGCTCATCGCTCGCTGAAAGCCTCCTGCGCCTTCATCATCGGCCGCAGCAGGAAGCTCAGCACTGAGCGTCGGCCGACACGGATCTCGGCCGTGCCCAGCATGCCGGGCAAGACATCCAGCGGCTTGCCGCCGGAGCGCAGCGCGCGCGGGTCGGCGCGAACCAGCGCGCGGTACCAGGTGGCGTCGGCTGCGCTGGCACGCTCGGCGTCGCCGACGGCATCAGGGCCTAGGGTCTCGACCTGGCCGTGCAAGCTGCCGTAAACGGTGTAGTCGTAGGCTGTGAGCTTGAGCTCGACGCGCTGGCCCAGCTTGACGAAGCCGATGTCTGCCGGCTTGATGCGCAGCTCGATCAACACCTGATCGCCCACCGGCACGATTTCCATCACCGCCGCGCCGGCGGCCACCACACCGCCCAAGGTGTTGCTGCGGATGTTCTTGACCAGGCCACGTACCGGAGAAGTCAGCACGGTGCGCTTGAGGATGTCGTCGCGCACCACCTGCTGCTCGCCCAGCAGCGTCAGCTCGGTCTGCACCCGCACCAGCTCGGCGCTGGCGTCTTGACGAAAACGGTTGATGCGCTCCTGGGTCTGCTGGGTCAGGTCGTTGACCTGGCGCCGCAGCCGCATCACCTCGACATCGCTGACCAGGCCTTTGGCCGACATCGACGCGGCCAGCGCCAGCTCGCGGTCGAGCAACTGCTGGTTGCGCCGGCTTGACGACACTGCTTCGTTGAGCCCGCGCTGGCGCGCCTGGTAAGAATCAGTCTCGCCCTGCACCAGCGCTGGCAGCGTCTGAATTTCGGGCGAAAACACCGGCGCGCGGCCGGTCGCTTCGGCGCGCAGCCGCGCTGCTGCGGCCATCAAGGCCAGGCGCTTGAGCCGGCCTTCGTTTTGCTGTGCCTCGACCCGCGTCGGGTCTAGCAGCGCCAGCGCCTGGCCTGCCGCGACGGCCTGGCCCTCGCGCACCCTGAGCTCGCGCAGGATGCCGCCTTCCAGGCTGGCGATCACCTGCTCACGGCCTGCCGGCACGACGCGCGCATCGCAACGGGTGATCATGTCGACCTGGGCCAGCGCAGCCCAGGCCAGCGCGCTGGCGATCGCGGCCAGCAACAAGTAGACAGCCCAGGTCGCCGCGTGCGCCGGCTCGACCTGCAGCGCGGCCTGGGCCGGGCTCAAAAACGCGAAATCGGCTCGCTTCAGCGTTGCGCCGTCGGGCTTGCTCATCGCCGGGCGGCCAGGCTCAGACGGCAGCGCGGCGCTCGGCCGGCTGGGTGCTGGGGTGGCGGTGGACGTTGGCAGCGGTCTCGCTGCCGGGCGGCGCTGCGTCGGCAGCCGGCTTGGCACCCGACAGCGCGGCCAGCACCTGGGCCCGCGCGCCGTCCATCACCACCCGGCCAGCGTCGACCACCACAATGCGCTGCACCAGTTCGAGCACCGCCGGTCGGTGCGTCACCACCACCAGCGTGCAGTCGCCGCTGGCCTCGCGCAGCTGGCGCAGAAAAGCCAACTCGCTCTGCGCGTCCATCGAGCTCGTGGGTTCGTCCATCAGCAGGATGCGCGGCCGGGTGATCAGGCTGCGCGTCAGCGCCACCAGCTGGCGCTGGCCGCCCGACAGCAACACGCCAGATTCCCCCACTGGTTGGTCCCAGCCCAACGCATGGCCCTCGGCGACACGAGACAGCCCCGTCAGCGCAGCGACCGCGGGCAGCCGCGATGGGTCGGCGCTGGCCCGGCCGAGCAACACGTTGTCGCGCAGCGTTCCTTTGAACAAGCGCGAGTCCTGCGGCACATAGCCCACGCCGGCGCGGAAGTCGCCCGGATCGAGCTGGCGCAGGTCGACGCCGTCAACCTCGACCCGGCCCTCGGCCGGCCGGTACAGCCCGGCGATCAAACGCAGGATCGTCGACTTGCCGCTGCCGATGCGGCCCAGGATCGCCACCCGCTCGCCGGGTTCGAATCGCAGGTTGACGCTGTGGATCACCTGGGGCGAAGCCTGCTGACCGACCGCCGGGTAGGCAAAGCTGACATCGGCCAGCGCGATGCGACCGGACATCTCGCGCAGCGGCAAGTAGCTGCGGCCGGGCTCGCGCTCGACCGGCTGGGCCATCACCCGGTCGAGTGCGCGCAACGCAGCAATCGCGCCCTGGTAGCGGGTGGTCAGCATCACGACCGAGGCCAGCGGCGCGATCGCCCGCATCGCAAACATCACCCCGCCCATCAACGCACCGCCGGAGATCTGCCTGGCCTCGATCAGGTAAACGCCCCAGACCAGCATCACCAGCGTGATCAGTTGCTGCGCCACCGTCGACAGGTTCAGCGTCAGGCTGCTGAGCCGGCGCGCGCTAAGTTGGCTGTGCACCGCAGCGGCGCTGGCCTGCTCGTAGTGGTGCAGAAAACGCCCTTGTGCACCGGTCGCCTTGATGTCCTCGATGCCCTCGACCGCCTCGACCAGCAGGCCGTGCAAGTCGGCCTGTTGAACAAGGTTGGCGCGGGTGGCACGGCGCAACGAGCCCTGGATCAGCCACGCGCCGAGCAGGATCAGCGGCACCGCCAGCACCATCACCCAACCCAGCGGGCCGCCGATCACGAAAGTCATCGCGATGAAGATCAGGATGAACGGCAGGTCTGAGACCGCCGACAAGGTGGCTGACGAGAAAAACTCTCGCACCAGCTCGATCTGGCCCACGGTGTGGGCGTAAGCGCCGGCCGACTCGGGCCGGCACTCCATGCGCACCGCCAGGCTCTGACGGAACAGCAGCGTGCCCACCAGCAGGTCGGCCTTCTTGCCGGCCAGATCGATCAGGTAGGCACGCAACTGGCGGGCGCTGAAGTCGAACACCAGCGCCAGCAAACCCGCGACCGCCAGCGCCCACAGCGTGACGAAAGCCTGGTGCGGGATCACCTTGTCGTAGATCACCGAGGTCACCGTGCCGGTGACCAGCATCAAGCTGTTGCTCAACAGTGCGGCCAGCAAGGCCGACCGGTAATACGGCACAAAGCGCCGCAACGTGCCCCACAGCCAGTGCCGATCCGGGTCGGGCGCGGCGGGGTCGGCGGCTGACGGGTCGCTCGCCAGCCGCGAGGCCAACAACGCGAAACCGCTGTACTCGGCAGCAAGCTCATCCTCGCTAGCCAGCACTTCCTTGGCCGGTGAGCCGGGCATCACGACACTGCAGACGGCAGGCCCGCCAGCCTGAGGCCGGCGCGCGCGCAGGATGCAGGCCTCACCTTGGCGCAGCAACAAGACCACCGGCAGCAGCAGGCCGTGCAGGTCACCGATCGATCGCTGCACCAGCGCAACGTGGTAGCCCGCTTCGCGCAGCGCCCTCAGCGCTTGGTCGGGCCCGACCGCGCCGGCGACCTGCTGGCCTTCGAACAGCGACGCGGCCGATCGCTCGTCACCGTGGTGGCGCGTCAACCAGACCAGCGCCTGCGCCAAGGGGTCATCGGACAGGCTGGCGGCGGCCGACCCGACAGCGCCGTCGCCAAGGCCAGGTGCTTCAGCGCCAGACATCGCAGACCGACAAGATGGGCGGTGGCGGCACAGCGACCCCGGCGCGCGAGTTCAGCCGCGGTGCAGCAAGGCCAGGCGTTCGAACTCGGCCTCGATGTCGCGCACGATCTGCGGCAGGTCGAACAGCGGCGAGCTGCGGCCCGACTCGGCCAGATAGCGCTTGTACGAGGCCACCCGCGCGGGCTGCCGACCCAGCGTGACCGCGAGCCGCTCGTACCCTTCCAGCGAGTCGGTCGCCAGTTCAGGCAGGCCCACGGCCTGCAGCAGGCTGCCGGCCATGCGCGAGATGTAGCTGCGGCCAGACCGGGTGACGATGGGGGTGCCCATCCACAGCGCGTCGCTGGCGGTCGTGCCGGCGTTGTAGGGGAAGGTGTCGAGCATCAGGTCTGCGCATCGAAACCGCGCCAGGTAATCGGGCGGCGCGACACGCGGCGCGAAGACCAGTCGGTCGCGCGCCACGCCCTGGGTGTCGGCGCAGCGCAGCATGTTCTCGCGCGCCGTCTCGTTGTCGGCCAGCAGCCA
>JBILYN010000395.1:0-4324 GCA_044377715.1 Aquabacterium sp. | reverse complement strand
CATCACTGACAAAGCCCAGCTGGCCGCCGCTGCGCCCACTGTCTAGCGCTGCATGGCGGTATTCGAGACCGAAATCGTCGAGCTGCACCCGCAACTGCTCGGCCCGCTGCAACTTGGACTGGACATCGCGCAGTTGCGCGGCGACGCTGTCCTCCTGCGTCCGGGCCAGCGCAACCAAGGCCTTCAAGGCATCAGACTTCATCGCGGATTCAGCCTCGACCCACGATCTCGCTGCCCAGCACGCTGAGCTGCGACAAGGCCATCGGCAGGTCGACCGCCTCGGCCGGGCCTTGCTGCAGGTAGGCCGAAATACCGGGCCAGACCCGCAGCGCGGTGTCGAGTTCGAGGTCGCTGCCAGGGCTGTACGCGCCCATCGCGACCAGATCGCGGCTGCGCATGTAGCGTCCGAATAAGCGTTTGACTTGGCGCGCGCGCTCGATTTGATCGGCGTCGGCGACCTTGGGCATGACCCGTGAAATCGAGCGCTCGATGTCGATCGCAGGGTAATGGCCGGCCTCGGCGAGTTCGCGCGACAAGAAAATATGGCCGTCGAGCACACCGCGTGCGGTGTCGGCCACGGGGTCGCTGCTGTCGTCGCTCTCGAGCAAGACTGTGTAGAAAGCAGTCACTGACGCACCAGGGTCCTCGCTGTTGCCGACCCGCTCGACCAATTCAGGCAAGCGCTGAAAGACGCTGGGCGGGTAACCTCGGGCAACCGGTGGCTCGCCCAAGCCCAATGTGATCTCGCGTTGCGCCATCGCATAGCGGGTCAGCGAGTCCATGATCAGCACGACGTTGCGGCCCTGGTCGCGAAACCAGGTCGCCACATCGGTGGCGAACCATGCGCCCCGCACCCGAGCCAGCGGCGCCGAGTCGGCGGTGGCGACCACCACCACCGAGCGTTTCATGGTCTCGGCGCCGAGGATGTCTTCGCAGAACTCGCGCACCTCGCGGCCTCGTTCGCCGATCAGGCCGACCACCACCACGTCAGCCTCGCAGCGCCTGGCCAGCATGCCCAGCAGCACGCTCTTGCCGACACCGGTGCCCGCGAAGATGCCCACCCGCTGACCTCGGCCGACCGTGAGAAGGCCATTGATCGCCCGAACTCCGACGTCCAGTGGCTGGACGATCTGCGCCCGCCGCAAGGGATTGAGACGCCCACTGCCCAGGCCCGGCATGGCGGACAACTCGACCGGCAGATCATCTAGCGGCCGGCCAAAGCCGTCGACGATGCGACCGAGCAGCGAGTGCCCAATCGGCAGCGCACGCCGACGTTCCATCAACTCGAAACGGCCCCCGGTGTCGGCCGGCGTACCAGCGGGATAGACCAGTTCGCCCGGCCCGACCGCGTTGTCGGCGTCCAGCGCCATCAAATAGGTCACGCCGTGGTTGAAGGAAACACAGCAAGCCTCGATCGTGCGGCCGTCACCGGTGCGGATCAGCGCTCGCTGGTCGAGCTCAAGCGGCAAGCCCTCGACCTCGAGGATCAGGCCGTTGACGCGAACCAGACGGCCGCAGCGCACCGAGGTCGGCGCGCTGCGCAGCCGCCGATGCGCAGCACCGAGCCGGACCAGAGCCTGGGCTGTGGCGCTCATGTCGGCAGCGGCAGACCCAGCGCCGAACGCACCAGCGCCAAGCGAGCCTGCGGACCGATGTCCATCCGGGTGCCGCCGACTTCAACAAAGATGCGCCCGGCCGGCAGATCAGGGTCGACCACGAAAGCATGGCCGAAGGGCAGCTCGAATCGATCCAAGGCCTCCTGCCACAGCGCTTCGTCGGCCGGGCCCAGGCGCATCAGCAGCTTCTCACCCGGCATCGGCAGGTGCATCAGCGCCTCCTGCACGGCGGCCATGAAGGCCGAGCGCTCGAACTGATGGCTGCCGCTCAGTCGTTGCGCGACCAGCAGCGCCAAGTCGACCACCGGCTCGGTCATCGCCGCCGGCAAACCGCTGACCTCGTCAAGCACGGCCTGCAACGCCGACGTCAGGTCGGCAAGCTCCTGGCGTGCGGCCTCGAACGCCAATCTATGGCCCTCGGCGCGGCCTTCGGCAAGTCCACGTGCCTGGCCCTCGACCAAGCCTTGGGCCATACCTTCGGCATGCCCCTGGTCCTGGCCTTGCTCGCGCGCCGCGGCTAGCGTCGCGTCGATCTCGGCCTGGCTGATGGCCGGCGGAGGCGGCGCGGGCGGCGGCGGCGGGTCGAAAGACGGTGGCGCCCAGGAACGTATGGGCGAAAAAAGTTCAGCGGAATCCATTCGAAAAAATGTCGCTCAAGTTCACATGAAGGAGTCGGCCTGCTTGCCACGCTGCATGCTGATGCGGCCCTCATCCTGCAAGGTGCGACCGATGGCAAGAATCGCCTTCTGCTCCTCTTCGACTTCCTGCACCTTGACAGGACCCTTGGTCTCGAGTTCTTCGCGCACCGACTCGGCAGCGCGTTTGGCCATGTTCTTGAGCAGCTTGTCGCGCAAGCGCGGGCTGGCCCCCTTGAGGGCGACCACCAGCTGGGTCTGCGGCACCTCGAGCAGCAAAGTCTGCAGCGCGCGGTCCTCGAGCTCGACCAGATCTTCGAAGGTGAACATGTGCTCGACGATGCGGTCGGCCAGCTCGGGATCGAAGGTGCGGATCCTTGCCAGCACCTGCTGGTCGATGCCGCCGGACAGCAGGTTGAGGATGTCGGCGGTCGGACCAACACCACCGACCTGGGCCCGGCGCTGGTCGGTGTCGGGGCTGAGCGTGCGTCCCATCACTTCGTTGAGTTCCTTGAGCGCGGCAGGCTGGACTTTTTCCAGCAGCGCGACGCGCAGCAGAATCTCGTTTCGCTCTTCTTCAGAAAACAGCTTGGACACCGCCGAGGCCTGCGGCGCCTCCAGGAAGACGAACACCGTGGCGATGATCTGCGGGTGCTCGTTCTTGATGATTTCGTAGAGCACGTCGGATTCCATGCGCTTGAGGGTCTCGATGCCCGACATGTCGACCGCCGAATCGAGCCGGCCGAGCAAGTCCGACGCCGCCTCCATGCCCAGCGCCTTGCCGAGCATGTTCTGCATGAAAGAGTCGGTGTCGAAAGCGACCTGCGCGTTGTTCGAGGTCGTGTCTCTGAACTCGCGCAGCACCTCAAGCACCAGATCGCGCGACAGCGCACGCACCACCGCCATCTTGGCCGACAAGCGCTGAACCTCGAACGGCGTGAGCTGGCGCAGCACGTCAGCCGCAGCCTCAGCCCCAACTGCCAGCAGCACCACCGCCGACTTCGACGGTCCATCGAGGTCAGCGATGCTGTTGATTGAACCTTGGGCGCCCTTGACGCCCTCCTTCATCGCATCGGCGAGCGACAGCACTTTCGGGGCTTGCGGCGCGCCGTCGTCTTCACCGGACATGGTGGCTCCTCAAGTTTGAACAGGTGGCGCGGACAGTCCCGGCATGGTGGTGGCTTGGTGCGAGCAGCATCATGACTTGGGCTTGTCGTTGGTCTGGCTCAGCCAGTCCTTGAAGACTTGTGCGACCACGCGCGCATCCTTGGTGACGTAATCCTTGGCGTAGGCGATCAGTTCCTCGTACTCGCGCTGCTTGTCCTCGTCCAGGCGCTTGCGCTCGTCCTCGGTACGCCGCTTTTCTTCCTCGGCACGCGTGCGGACCTCGTCTTCCTGCATGCGCTTTTCTTCTTCCTCGAGGCGGCGACGCTCCTTGTCGAGCTCCATCTCGAGCCGGCGCTTCTCGCGCGCCTGCGGCGTCATCTGCGAGAGCTCGGCCTTCATCTTCTCGTCAAACTCTTCGTCCAGGCGAGTCGTCTCGTCCTCAGGCGGTGCGGGCGGCGGGAACAACAGCGGCCGCACCACGGCGAAGAAAACAATGCCCACCACGGCCGCCAGCAACGCGTACTTGATGGCCTCCTTGGAAATCTCGATCACCCCGGCCTCGCGCCAGACCGGCACTTCCTCGACCGGCTCAACGTTGAAAGGGATGTTGGCCACACTGACCGAATCGCCACGCTGCTGGCTGAAACCCATCGCGTCGCGCACCATCTGGTTGATCTGCTTGAGTTCTTCAGGACCGAAAGGCAGTGAGGTCGGTTTGCCGGCCTTGTCGGCACCTTTCTTGTAGTTCAGGATCACCGCAGCAGAGACCCGCCTGACCTGGCCTCGTCCACCCTTGACGGTCTGGATCGCGCGGTCGACCTCGTAGTTGACGGTCGACTCCTTGCGGTTGGCGTTGCTGGTCTGGGTCGACGGCGGCGTGGGGTTAGCGCCTGAAGCGCCCTGCTGGGTCGGCGGCTTGGCCTCGATCGGCGACTGCGCGGGCTGCGGCGGCTGGTTGCTCAGCGC
>JBILYN010000118.1:0-12703 GCA_044377715.1 Aquabacterium sp. | reverse complement strand
CCAGCATCACGACCTCGGCGCCTGTGGCGCCACCGCGGTTGACCAGCACCAGCGCCTGGCGCTCGTAGACGCCAGCCCCGCCGATGCTCTTGCCTTTCCAGCCGCAGGCGTCGATCAGCCAGCCCGCAGCCAGCTTGTAGCGGCCGTCGGGCAGCGGGTAATGCACCAGATGCGGGTCGCGGCCGGTGATGTCGCGGCACTGCTCGGCGCTGACGATCGGGTTCTTGAAGAAGCTGCCGACGTTGCCCAGCAGCGCCGGGTCGGGCAGCTTGGTGCGGCGTATCTCGCAGACCCAGTCGAACAAGGTGTGTGCGTCGGGCTCAGGATTGCCAGTCTCGGCCATCCGGCGTTCCAGATCCAGGTAGCCGCGCACCGGTTGCCAGGGCCGCGGCAGTCGCAGACGCACCCTGGTGATCAGGCTCTTGCCCGCCAAGCCCCCGAAGCCGCTCTGCTTGAACACGCTGTCGCGGTAGCCAAAGGCGCAGGCCTTGGCGCTGAGCGTGACGCTGCGGCCGGTGATCAGGTCGACGGCGTCCAGCGATTCGAAGCGGTCGGCCAACTCGATGCCGTAGGCGCCGATGTTCTGCACCGGTGCGCCGCCGACGGTGCCGGGGATCAGCGCCAGGTTCTCCAGCCCTGGCCAGCCTTGTTCCAGCGTCCAGGCCACCGCCTCGTGCCATGGCTCGCCGGCGCCGAACTCGACGATCCAGGCGTCGTCGCGCGCCTCGACCAGTCGCCGCCCCATCACCTCGACCCGCAGCACCACGGCCTGCGGGTCGCGCGTGAGCACCAGGTTGCTGCCGCCGCCCAGCACCAGCTTCTGGCTGCGGCCGAGCTCGGGGTGGTCGAGCACGCGTCGCACGTCGGCGTCGTTGCGGATGCGCACCAGCGTGTGCGCCAGTGCCGACAGGCCGAAGCTGTTGAACTCGCGCAGCTTGCAGCCGCGCTCGATGGTCAGCGCGGACAAGGGCGATGGCAGGGGGGGCGACATGGGGTGATTCTGGCCGATGCGCGCCGGCCAGGATTCGCCCTGGCCAACCGGGCTTGTTGCCGGCGGCGCCGACGCCGGCGCAGCAAGATCGGTCACAAATCGGGCACAATTTTCCTGTTGAATCGGCGCGATCTGCCGACATCCCGTTATTGCCCACCCCTCGACGAGCTTCACTTGCCGACCACTGCTTCAAACCCCACCGTACCGCTGCAGCGCCGTTTTCGCAGCACCGACGTCATCCAACACCTCGACATGGCCGTGATCGGCGATGTCTGTCTGGGCGTCTCGCTGGCGGGTTACCGCGACTTGCTGGCAAGTTTCTTGACCGACAACGCCGGCTGCCAGTCCGAACTGCTCGCCGCGCTGGACTGCGCTGACACCGCCGCGCTGACACCCTTGGCCCATGCCCTCCATGGTGCTGCGGCCAGCATGGGGCTGATCGGCGTGCAGGCGCTGGCCCGGCGTATCGAGGTCGATGGCGCCAGCTACAGCGCCGCCGACTGCCGTGCCCATGCGCTCGCGCTGCGCGACCGGTTAGACATGGCCGCCGCCTTGCTGCAACGCATGGGATTTGCCTGAAACTGGCGACAGCGGCGCAGGAGCCTGGGGCCGGCCGCTGAGCGCGTGGCAGAATTTTCGGCTTCTCCCCCACCTGACTGCCGCCATGCCCAGCTTCGACACTGTCCTGGAACCCAACCTGGTCGAACTGCGCAACGCGGTCGATCAGAGCAACAAGGAAATCGGCACCCGCTTCGATTTCAAGGGCTCGGCCGCCCGCATCGAAAGCACCGAGACCGGCAAAGACCGCACGCTGGTGCTGCACGCCGACAGCGATTTCCAGATCGCGCAGGTGCGCGATCTGCTCAGCGCCAAGCTCAGCAAGCGCAGCGTCGACCTGCGGTTTCTCGACTTCAGCGCCAAGATCGAGAAGATGGGCGGCGACAAGGTCAGGCTGACGGTGCCGGTCAAGCAAGGCATTGACAGCGAGACCGCGAAGAAGATCCAGACCTTCATCAAGCAGAGCAAGCTCAAGGTGCAGGCCTCGATACAAGGCGACAGCGTTCGCGTGACCGGCGCCAAGCGCGACGACTTGCAGGCGGCGATGGCGCTGCTGCGCAAGGACGTGGCCGACGTACCGCTGGCTTTCAACAACTTCCGCGACTGATCGCGGCGCGTTGCATCGGCGCTTGAGCGCCTGCGAACTCGATCGGCATGTTCGCGATTACACCGGTGGCGTGTGGCTTGCCATGGCCCCAGAATGGGCCGATGGACCCCCAGCCCAGCCTAGAACCCTCGGTGTACGCGCCGGCAGGCCCGCCGGCGGCAGGGAACTCCCGATTTGTTTCGTTGTTCCAGACCACGGTGCCGGAACGCGCGGCAGCCTTTTGCGCCGGCATGTATGGCCCGAACAGCCTGCAGTTGCAGTCCGGCCGCAGTCTGGACATGTCGATCCAGGGTTTCGAATTCGCGAACCTGCACCTGGGTGCGATCCGCCACGGCGCGCCCACAGTGACCCAGGTCTACGACCGCCACCCTTTCTGGGTGTTCTCTTACCTGCGCAGCGGCCAGGTCGACCGCGCTGGCATCCATTTCAGCGCCGGCGACGCCGCGGTCTCGATGCCTGGCGACACCTATGTATTGCGGATGTCGGCCGATGCCGAGATCGTCAACCTGCGGGTGACGCAGCAGGACCTGGCGGCCGCTTGCCAGGCGCTCGGCGGTCCGGCGCTCACCGAGATGCCGCAGTTCAGCCGCCGAGTGCCCGCTGGCAGCCCGGTGTCGTCAGCGCTGCTGCGGGTGATGGGCCGCCTGGCCGGCACCCCGAACTACCCGCTGCGCGCGGCGCAGCGCTTGGAGCGCAGCCTGCAGGAAGCGGCACTGTTCGAGTTGCTGCTGGCCTGGCCGAACTCGCACCAGGGCTGGATGGACCACCCGGCCTCGCTGCCGGCCTCGACCCGGCGCGCGCGCGAGTTCATCCATGCCCGGGTCGCTGAGCTGCCGACGGTCGCAGACGTCGCCGCTGCCTGCGGGATCAGCGTGCGGGCGCTGACCAGGGGCTTCGAAAAACACCTCGGCACCTCGCCGCTGCAGTACATGCTCGAGCTCAGGCTGCAAGGCGTTCGCGGCGACCTGAGCGCCGCAGCTGACGGCGCGAGCGTGACCGATCTGGCGCTGAACTGGGGTTTCGCCCACCTCGGGCAGTTTGCGGCGCGCTATCGGCAGCGCTTCGGCGAATCGCCGCGCGACACCTTGCGTCGCGCGGGCGGCTGAGCGTCGGTTCAGCATCCAGGTCAAACGACCGACGCCAGGCGGCGTCCGTTTTCAGATGCTGCGGTGCCAAAACCAGATAGCCGACCTGTGGTCGGTGCTCCAGACTCGTCCGATCTAGACGCGACAGCCTCACCGCCAAGCGCGCACCTCTATCTACCGGAGACAAGTCATGAGAGCACCTCGCCTGAAATTGAACTATGCCGTCACTGCGCTGATCGCCGGGTTGCTGGTCGCAGCACCTCGCATCGCTTCGGCCCAGGACGCCGCGCCGGCAGCGCTTGAGCGGGTCGTGATCACGGCCGAGAAGCGACTGACGCTGGTCGACGCGACGCCGGAAGCCGTGACCGCCTTGAGCGGCGCCAAGCTCGCCGAGACCGGCGTCACCGACCTGGCCGGCGTGGCGACGCTGGTGCCCAACATGTCGTTCACTTCGGTGTATGGCGCATCGCAGCCCTTCATCCGTGGCATCGGCAACATCTTTTTCACGGCCGGTGGCGACCCCGGCGTGGCGATGTACGCCGACGGCAGCTACCTCTCGGACCAGACCTCTTCGAACGCCAGCCTGTTCGACCTGCAGCGGGTCGAGGTGCTGCGCGGGCCGCAGGGCGCGCTCTACGGCCGCAACGCCACCGGTGGCGCAGTGAACCTGATCTCAGCCAAACCGACCGACAGCTTCAAGGCAAGGGTCGGCGTGTTGATCGGCGACTACGGCCGCAAGGAATCCGAAGGCTTTGTCTCGGGGCCGCTGGGTCAGAGCTCGACCAGCGCAAGGCTGTCCTACCAGCTCAAGAGCATGGACGGCTACACCAACAACCCGCTGGCAGGCAAGACCTACGACTCGGTGCTGCCGGGCGGGCCGAGCACCGTCGGGCCGAGCCGGCTCGATGACCTGGGCACGCAGTCGCTGCGCTTGCAGACCGCAACCGACCTGGGCGGCGGCAGCAATCTGCGGCTGATCGCCGGCTACCACCGCGAGCATGACAACGGACCCAGCTTGGTGCCGCTGGTCGATCCGGTGATGGTCTCGGGTCTGCTGTTTGGCGTCGTGCCCAGCAGCGACCCCCGAACCGCCAAGAGCCAGGGTGCGAGCAACCGGGTCGACGTCAACACGCTGCAAGCGATTTATGAACGGCCGATCGGCACCAACACGCTGACACTCTCGGCGAGCTATCGCAAGAGCCGGACCGGGGTGTTCGTCGACGGCGACGCGACCGAGGCGCTGACGGCAGGCACGCGCTTCACCACCGCCAGCACCGACCGCAGCATCGATGCCCACCTGGCGTCAGACGACACCGGCCGCGTGCAGTGGCTGGTTGGCGCCACCCACCTGCAGTTCGACCAGCAGCAAGACATCCAGGTCCAGTCCAAGGTGCCGCTCGGCTTCCTGCAGCCCGGCGCGGCGATGAACATCCCGGTGCCGGTCGAGTTCTTGCTCGGCGGCCAAGTCCGGACCACGTCCTCGGCGGTCTATGCTGACCTGCGCTACGCGCTGTCGCCGACGCTCGCGCTGCAAGGTGGGCTGCGGGTCAACCGCGACGAGAAGACCGCCACCGAGTACCAGACCGTCGCCGCTTTCGGACTGAGCGGCAGCGCCAAGCCGACCGCCGCCTGGTCTAGCGTGCCGAGCAGCCTTGCGCTGGAATGGAAGATCAGCCCCGACAGCCTGGCCTACGGCAAGCTGTCGCACGGCTTCAAGTCGGGCGCGATCAACCTGGGCAATCTGCAGCCCGCCGCGGTCAAGCCCGAGACCGTGACGAGCTTTGAGCTCGGCGCCAAGACCTTGTTCCTCGACAAGCGTGGCGCCTTGGCTGCGGCGATGTTCACCAGCCAATACCGCGACATGCAGGTGTCGCAGGTTGGGCTGGCGTCGGTGATCCTGACGAACGCCTCGGCCGCCAAGATCAATGGCCTGGAGGTCGAGCTGCAGCTGCGCCCGGTGCCGGCCTGGACGCTGGGCCTGAATGTCGGGCTGATGGATCCGACCTACACCGATTTCGTCAACACCAACCTGCGCGCGCAGCCCGCTGTCGGACCGGTCTCGGTCAATGGCCGCCAACTCGCGAATGTCTCGCGTGCCCAGGCCGGCCTGAACGCCGAGTGGACCCAGTCCTTGGGGGCTTACAAGACCTCGCTGCGCGCCGACTATGTCTGGCGCGACAAGTTCTATTTCACCGAGTTCAACACCGCTGATGCGATGCAGGGCGCTTACGGCCTGCTCAACCTGGCGGCCACGCTGAGGCCGGCGGCCGGGCCATGGAAGCTCTACGCCCAGCTCAAGAACGCGAGCGACACCACCGCGCTGACCAACATGCTCATCGCCTCACCGATCCTGCTGTCGGCGCGGTCGGTGGGCTACAACCCGCCGCGCAGCTTCGGCGTCGGCGCGACGTTTGACTTCTAAGAAGAGCCGCGCCATGGCGAGTCCACAAGCACAGGCCTTCTTGGCACAGGTACGGACCTATCAAGCAGCGGTGCTGGGGTCTTCGACGGCGCCTCCCACGTTGGAAGAAATGCGGGCAGGTTCTGAAGCCGTGATGGAAACGGTTGGCGCGATGCCAGAGGACGTCGCCATCGCGCAAACCGATGTCAACGGCTTGTCTGGGTTGTGGTTGCGGCCCAAGGGTGCGCGAGAAGATTCAGTGGTCTTGTACTTTCATGGCGGTGGCTATGTGGTGCAAAGTGCCAATTCACACCGCAAGCTTGCTGCGCATCTTGCTGTGCAGAGTAGGCGCAACGTGCTCAGCGTGAACTACCGTCTGGCCCCAGAGCATCCTCACCCTGCCGCCGTCAACGATGCGCTGCTGGCTTATCGGTGGTTGCTGGACCAGCGCTTCTCAGCAGCCCGGATAGGCGTGGCTGGAGATTCTGCAGGCGGAGGCTTGACCCTCGCGCTGCTTCTGGCCGCCAAGCGAGAGGGCCTGGCACAACCCGGTGGCGCCGTCGTGTTTTCGCCCTGGGTTGACCTGGAAGGAACGGGTGAATCCATGGCGTCCAAGGCTGCGGCAGACCTGATGGTGAGCCGAGACGCCTTGATCGGCATGGCCACCCTGTTTTTGTCTGGCGCATCGCCCCGCGACCCACTGGCGGCACCGTTGTATGGCGACTTGGCAGGCTTGGCTCCTCTTTGCATCCAAGTCGGCGGCGATGAGACCTTGCTCGACGATTCCACCCGCTTGGCGACGCGCGCAGCACATGCTGGTGTGTCGGTGCGGCTGCAGGTGTTTCCAGAAATGCAGCATGTCTTTCAAGCCGGTGCAGGCGTGATACCCGAAGCAGACGATGCGCTTGCTCAAGCCGGCACATGGTTCCAGAAAGTCTTGCGTTGAGGCGTTTTACCCGGCGGTGCAGATCTGTCGATGAGGGCAGGACTGCCCTCAGGCTTGCGACTTCAACGCCATCAGGAGTTCCCTGTCCATGACCGAACCCACTCACGTCCAGGGCCATTGTCAGCCCCGCTTTGAAGCGCTGCGCCAGCTGTTCGCTGCCAACATCGCCAGTGGTGCCGACCTCGGCGCGTCGCTGGCCGTGACGCTGGACGGCGAGTTCGTCGTCGACCTTTGGGGCGGCTGGGCCGACGAAGCCCGAACCCGGCCCTGGACCGCCGACACGGTCACCAACGTCTGGTCGACGACGAAGATGATGACTTCGTTGACCGCGCTGCTGTTGGTCGACCGAGGCGAACTCGATCTCGATGCGCCAGTGGCCCGCTACTGGCCAGAATTCGGCGCCGCCGGCAAAAGCGGCATCCAGCTGCGTCACCTGATGTCCTACAACTCGGGCGTGTCGGGCTGGGAGCAGCCGGTGACGATGGCCGATCTGTGCGACCGCGAGAAGACCACTGCGCTGCTGGCCGCACAAGCGCCCTGGTGGCAGCCAGGCAGCGGCTCGGGCTACCACGCGCTGAACTACGGCCACCTGGTTGGCGAGGTCGTACGCCGCATCACCGGCCAGAGCTTGGGCGCCTTTTTTTCGCAGCAGATCGCCCAGCCGCTCGGTGCCGACTTCCACATTGGCCTGCCGGCGTCCGAATTCGGCAGGGTCTCCAATGTCGTGCCGCCGCCGCCCTTGCCTTTCGACTTCAGCGCGCTGGACCCGGCCAGCGTGATGTTCAAGACCTTGAGCAACCCGCTGCCCGACGCCAGTGCGAGTTGGACAGACGGCTGGCGCAAGGCCGAGATCGGCGCGGCCAACGGCCAAGGCAATGCGCGATCAGCGGCGCGAATCCAGTCGGTGCTGGCTGGCGGCGGCGAGGTCGACGGCATCCGTTTGCTGTCGCCGCGAACGATAGACAAGATCTTCGAAGTCCAGAGCCACGGCGTCGACTTGGTGCTGGGCGTGCCGATCAAGATGGGCGTGGGTTACGGCCTGCCGATACCCGAGTTGCCCTACATCCCCGACGGCAAAGTCTGCTTTTGGGGCGGCTGGGGCGGGTCGCTGGTGATCGTCGACTGCGACCGCCGCATGACCTTCTCTTACGTGATGAACAAGATGGCACCCGGCGTGATGGGCGGCGAGAACGTCGCGGGATTGGCTGCCTGCGCTTATGCGGCCTTGAACTGAGCTGCGCCTAAGTCGCTTGGCCTCGCATGCGATCATCCCCGGATGATCCAGCTGCACTACTTCCCCGGCAACGCCAGCATGACGCCGCACCTGTTGCTGCGTGAGCTGGGCCTTGACTTCGAACTCGCCTACGTGGACCGCGCCGCTGGCGCACACAAGCGCGCTGACTACCTGGCGCTGAACCCGAACGGGTTGATCCCGGTGCTGGTCGACGGCGACCTGGTGCTCTACGAGACCGCCGCGATCGTGCTGCACCTGGTCGACTGTCACGCTGGCGCCGGTCTGGCGCCGCCGCCGGGCAGCGTCGAGCGGGCCCAGTTCTACAAGTGGCTGCTGTGGATGTCGAGCACGGTGCAGGCCACGATGCCGCTGTACTTCTACAGCGACCGATTTGTCTTGCCAGGCAACGAGGCGGGCGCGGCCGAGGTCAAGGCCATGGCCGAGATCCGGTTCGACGCGCTGATGGACCAGCTCGACGCCCAGCTCGCGGCCAGCGGCGGGCCTTGGGTGCTGGGCCAGCGCTACAGCGCGCTCGACCCCTATGCCTTCATGCTCAGCCGCTGGACTCGCGGGATGGGCCGACCTGCCCGCACGCTGGCGCATATCGGACCCTTCCTCGACCGCATGCTCGAGCGGCCGGCGGTGCAGGCGATGCTCGAGGCCGAAGGCCTGCAGGCGCCGTTCGTCTGAAAGCCGAGCCCACCGCCGCCCACCGCCGCCCGGCGCGGCCCTTGGCTTCTAAAGACCTGATGACCCGCGAACATGCGCTGGCGCTGGACGCCGCCGATCCGCTCGCGCCGCTGCGCGACCAATTCCATCTGCCCCAAGGCGGCGGCCTGATATACCTCGACGGCAACTCGCTGGGGTTGTTGCCGCGCGCTGCCGCGGCGCGGGTGCAACAGCTGATCGGCCAGGAATGGGGCGAGGGCCTGATCGGCAGCTGGAATTCGGCCGGCTGGATGGCGATGCCGTCGCGCATCGGCGACAAGATCGCCTCGTTGCTGGGCGCCGGTCCGGGTGAGCTGGTGGTGGCCGATTCGACCTCGGTCAACCTGTTCAAGCTGCTCAGCGCCGCGCTCGCGATCCAGCGTCAGGACGCGCCGGCGCGCCGGGTGGTCGTCAGCGAGCGCAGCAACTTCCCGACCGACCTCTACATCGCGCAGTCGCTGTGTCGCGAACATGGCTGCAGCTTGCGGCTGGTCGACTCGCCCGGGCGGATCGCCGAGGCCTTGGGCGCCGACACGGCGGTGTTGATGCTCACCCAGGTCAACTACCGCAGCGGCCGCTTGCACGACATGGCCGCGCTCAACGCAGCAGCCCACGCCGCCGGTGCGCTCACGCTGTGGGACCTGGCGCATTCGGCCGGTGCGCTGCCCGTCGCGCTGAACGCCGACGGCGCCGACTTTGCCGTGGGCTGCGGCTACAAGTTCCTCAACGGCGGTCCTGGCGCGCCGGCGTTTGCCTGGGTCCGACCGGCGCTGATCGATCGCTGCGTGCAGCCGCTGTCGGGCTGGTTGGGCCACGCTGCGCCGTTCGATTTCGCCACCGACTACCGGCCGGCGCCGGGGATTGCGCGGATGATCTGCGGCACGCCGCCCGTGCTGTCGCTGGCCGCGCTGGAATGCGGTGTCGATACCTTGCTTGCCGCCGAGCCGCTGGGCGGCATGACCGCGCTGCGCGTCAAGTCGCTGGCGCTGACCCGGCTGTTCATGGCCCGGGTGGCCGAGCGCTGCGCCGGCCACGGCCTGTTGCTGGCCTCGCCCGACGCCGACGCGCAGCGCGGCAGCCAGGTCAGCCTGGTGTTCGACCCGACCGGCGATGCTTTTGGTGCGGCCTATGCGGTGGTGCAGGCGCTGATCGAGCGAGGCGTGGTCGGCGACTTCCGCGCTGGCAGCCCGGTCGGCAGCGCGCAGGATCGTGCCGACATCCTGCGCTTTGGCGTCGCGCCGCTCTACACCCGCTTCGTCGATGTCTGGGATGCGGCCGAGCGGCTTGGCGCTGTGCTGGCCGGCGGCGAGTGGCGGCAAGCCCGTCACAAGCTGCGCGCCGGGGTGACCTGAGCTCGAGAAGGCATCGGATGCGCCCTCTGACGCGCTGACATAAGCCCGACGGGCCTAGACTTGCTGACTTTTCAGCCATCCAACCACCTTGCCGGAGACTGCCATGGGCGCGCCACAAGCTTTCACCAACCCCACCGCCGTGGGCCACTTCATCGCCGGCCGCCAGCGGCCCGGGACGAGCGGCCGCCAGCAAGCGGTCTACAACCCCAGCACCGGCCAGGTAGCGCGTCAGGTTGCGCTGGCGTCGATCGACGAGGTCAACGCCGCAGTGGCCGCAGCGCTGGCTGCGCAACCGGCCTGGGGCGACATGCCGCCAATCCGGCGCGCCCGCGTGCTGAACAACTTCCTGCAACTGCTCAACCAGCACCGCGACACCTTGGCAGCGATGATCAGCGCCGAGCATGGCAAGGTCTTCACCGACGCGCAGGGCGAGGTCTCGCGCGGCATCGACATCGTCGAATTCGCCTGCGGTGCGCCGCAACTGCTCAAAGGCGACTTCACCGACCAGGTTTCGACCGGCATCGACAACCACACGCTGCGCCAACCGCTGGGCGTGGTCGCCGGCATCACGCCGTTCAACTTCCCCTGCATGGTGCCGCTGTGGATGTTCCCGATCGCGCTGGCTGCCGGCAACGCCTTCATCTTGAAGCCCAGCGAGCGCGACCCGAGCTGCGCGATGTTCATGGCCGAGCTGCTACAGCAGGCGGGCCTGCCCGACGGTTTGTTCAACGTGGTGCAGGGCGACAAGGTCGCGGTTGACGCGCTGCTCGTCCACCCCGACGTCAAGGCGGTCAGCTTCGTCGGTTCGACGCCGATCGCCCAATACATCTACGAGACCGGCGCCCACCACGGCAAGCGGGTGCAGGCGCTGGGCGGCGCGAAGAACCATCTGGTCGTGATGCCCGACGCCGACGTCGAGCAGGCGGTGGACGCGCTGGTCGGCGCGGCCTACGGCTCGGCCGGCGAGCGCTGCATGGCGATCTCGGTGGCGGTGCTGGTGGGTGACATCGCCGACACCATTGTTGAGAAAGTGGCGGCGCGCGCCCGCAGCCTCAAGGTGACGGACCCGATGGACCTGGCGGCCGAGATGGGGCCTATCGTCACGCAACAGGCCAAGGACCGGATCGAAGGCTATATCGGCATCGGCGTCGAGGAAGGCGCGAAGCTGGTAGTCGATGGCCGTGGCCTCAAGGTGCCGGGGCTCGAAGCCGGTTTCTTCACCGGCGGCTCGCTGTTCGACCATGCCACGCCTGCGATGCGCATTTACCAGGAAGAGATCTTCGGCCCGGTGCTGGTGTGCGTGCGGGTGCCCGACTTCGCCAGCGCGGTCCAGCTGATCAATGACCACGAATACGGCAACGGCGTGTCGCTCTACACCAGCGACGGCGGCATCGCGCGCGAGTTCTCGCGTCGGGTGCAGGTGGGCATGGTCGGCATCAACGTGCCGATCCCGGTGCCGATGGCCTGGCACGGTTTCGGCGGCTGGAAGCGCAGCCTGTTCGGTGACATGCATGCCTACGGCGAAGAGGGCGTGCGTTTTTACACCAAGCAAAAGAGCGTGATGCAGCGCTGGCCCGACGCGACACCCAAGGGCGCTGAGTTCGGTTTTCCGACGTCCAAATAAGGCCGCTGCCGGGCGCGGGTTGAGGTATTCGGTGCTGGAAAACCGCTGAAATTCGGCTGAATTCGGGCGAGTCAGCCGATTTCACGGTATAATTATCGACCCGCTTGATCCGGGCCTGTGCATGGCAGGGTGCCTAAACTGAACAAGCAACCTGAACAAGCAAACTGAACAAGCGCTGCGATCCTGAAGCGGTCCGCGTTCAGGCGTTTGCGAATTCGTTTGCCATATCGACAGGCTTGATTTGTCGGTGTCGATTGGAATAGACCTTTTGTTCTGGTTGATGGACCCCAAGTGCATGGGTGTTTCACGTCGCTGTTGGTGCCCAGAGCGTTCGCGCTGGGCGATCGACACCCCGATCCGGCATCGCTTGACCCGACGCTCCCTTCGACCCTCCCGTTCAGGAATCGCATGACAGCCAAGAAGATCCCCTCCACTTCGGTCACAGCCCCTGACACGGAGGCCGCAGTGCCTGGCCAGGCCGCAGCAGCCAAGAAAGCCGGCAAGCCGGCCGCATCCAAGAGCGCTGGCGCACAAAGCGCCGACAAACCTGCGACCAAGCCGGTTGCAAAGCCTGCGGCCAAGGCGGTTGCCAAGGTGGCATCCAAGCCGGCATCCAAGGTCGAGCCCAAAGCTGCGGCCAAGCCGGCACCCAAGCCAGAGCCCAAAGCTGTGCCCAAGCCGGCGGTCAAAGCCGCAGCCAAGACAGCCCCCAAAGCCACTGGCAAAGCTGCGCCCAAGGCGGTCCTCGAGGTGGTGGACCTGATCGTTGACGCTGACATCGATCTGCTGCTCGACGCTGACGAGGAGATCGAAGAGCTCGAAATCGAGGTCAAGATCACCGAGGTGATCGAGATTACCGAATCCGCTGACCCGGCGGTCAAGGCCAAGCCGCTGCGCATGAAGGTGCCCAAGTCCAAGCAGCGCGCGCTGATCCGCGAGTTCGGGCTGGACGTCTCGGCGCTGACCGATGAGGAAGCCGAGAAGCGCCGTCTGGACCTGAAGGCGCTGGTGACGATTGGCAAGACCCGGGGCTACCTGACCCAGCAGGAGATCACCGACCACCTGCCCGAAAAGTTGGTCGACGCCGAGGTGATCGAGGCGATCATCAAGATGCTCAACGACATGGGCATCGCGGTCTACGAGCAGGCGCCCGATGCCGCGACCTTGCTGGTGGCTGGCGGCGGCGGCACCACGGCG
>JBILYN010000394.1:0-4332 GCA_044377715.1 Aquabacterium sp. | reverse complement strand
GGCACCAACTCGGTCAGGCGCTCGCGCCGGGCCTGGATCGTCGCCACGTCGTTGTGCAGGAAGTAGATCTGGCCGCCGCGCTTCAACTCTCTCAGAATCGCCTCGCGGATCACCGAGTTGCCCTCGCTGCGAACAAAGGTCTTGATCGCCAGCCGCCGTTGCGGCGCGGTGGCGATCACGGAGAGATCCCGCAGGCCTTCCAGCGCCATACCCAGCGTGCGCGGGATCGGCGTGGCGGTGAGTGTGAGCACATCAACCTCGGCGCGCATCGCCTTGATCGCCTCCTTGTGGCGCACGCCGAAACGGTGCTCTTCGTCGATCACCAGCAGCCCGAGCCGCTTGTACTTGACGTCGGGCTGAATCAGCTTGTGGGTGCCGACGACGATGTCGATCGTGCCCTCTTCAAGCCCGGCCAGCGCGGCCTTGATCTCCTTGGCTGAGCGAAATCGCGACATCTCGGCGATGCGCACCGGCCATTTGCCGAAGCGGTCGACCAGGGTCTGGTAATGCTGCTCGGCCAGCAGCGTCGTGGGCGCCAGGATGGCGACCTGCTTGCCACCGATCACCGCGATGAAAGCCGCGCGCAGCGCGACCTCGGTCTTGCCGAAACCGACGTCGCCGCAGACCAGCCGGTCCATCGGTTGCGGGCTGACCATGTCCTGGATCACCGCGTGGATCGCGGCGCGCTGGTCGGGCGTCTCCTCGAAACCGAAACTCGATGCAAAAGCCTCGTAGTCGTGTGCCGAGTAGCGGTGCGCATGGCCCTCACGCGCGGCCCGCCGCGCGTACAGGTTGAGCAACTCGGCGGCGGCGTCGCGCACCTGCTCGGCGGCCTTCCTCTTCGCCTTGTCCCACTGGCCCGAACCGAGCCGGTGCAGCGGCGCCTCGTCGGCGCTGACGCCGGTGTAGCGGCTGATCAGGTGCAACTGGGCCACCGGCACGTAGAGCGTGGCGGCGTCGGCGTACTCGAGGTGCAGAAACTCGCTGGCACCGAAGCCCAAGTCGATGTTGATCAGCCCGACATAGCGCCCGATGCCGTGGTTGCCGTGCACCACCGGGTCGCCGACTTTCAACTCTGACAAGTCCTTGATCAGCGCCTCGACGTTGCTGACCTGCTCTTGCTTGCGCCGGCGCCGGCCCTGCGGCGAGCTGGCGAACAGCTCGGTCTCGGTGATGAACTGGATCGCGACCCCAGGCTCGGCGGCCGGTTCGTGCCAGAAGAACCCGGTCGCCAGCGGCGCGGCGGTGATCGCGAACTTCTCGCCGCCAGACTCGAACTCGGCCAGCGTGGCTACGCTCGGTGGCTCGATCTTGTGGTCGCGCAGCATCTCGAGCAGGCTCTCGCGCCGGCCCAGGCTCTCGGCGACGATCAGCACCCGGTGCGGCGTGGTCTCCAGGTGGCGTCCCAGCGCGGCCAGTGGCTCGGTGGCGCTGCGGTCGGCAGAGACATCTGGAAGCGGCCGCGCCCAGTCCGTTGCTTCATGGCCGCGCAGCACCAGCACCGCATGGCGGTTCGCGTTGGCGTAGAACTCATCGCTGCGCTGGAAGATCTCCTCGGGCGCCAGCACCGTGCGCTGAGGGTCGGCGGCGATGAAACGGTGGCGCTCGCGGGTGTCGGTCCAGAAGCGCTCCAGCGCCACGTCGACCTCGCCGTGCAGCACCAGTTGAGCGCGCTTCTCGTCCTCGCCGAGGTAGCTGAAGATCGTGCCGGTCTGCTCGAAGAACAGCGGCAGGTAGTACTCGATGCCGGCGGTGGCGATGCCTTGCGCGATGTCCTTGTAGATCCGGCTCTTGGTCGGGTCGCCGTCGAGTTTTTCGCGCCAGCGGTTGCGGAAGGTGGTGCGCGCGGCCTCGTCCATCGGAAACTCGCGCCCGGGCAGCAAGCGCACTTCGGGCACCGGGTACAGGCTGCGCTGGGTGTCGGGGTCGAAGGTGCGTATCGAGTCGACCTCGTCATCGAACAGGTCGACCCGGTAAGGCACCGGCGAGCCCATCGGGAACAGGTCGATCAGGCCGCCGCGCACCGCGTATTCGCCAGGCGACACCACCTGGCTGACATGGTTGTAGCCGGCCAATGTGAGCTGTGCCTTCAGGCCGGCCTCGTCCAGCTTTGTCTTTTGCTTGAACTGAAAGGTGGTGGCGGCCAGGAAGCTTGGCGGCGCCAGCCGCGTCAGCGCGGTGGTGGCTGGCAGCAGCACGACGTCGCATTCGCCGCTGTGGATGCGCCACAGCGTCGCCAGGCGCTCCGAGATCAGGTCCTGGTGTGGGCTGAAGGTGTCGTAAGGCAGTGTTTCCCAGTCCGGGAACAGCGTGGTCTTGATGTCAGGCGCAAAGAACGGCAACTCGTCGGCCAGTCGCTGCGCATCGGCAGGCTCGGCGGTGATGATCACCAGCAAGCGCTTTTCCGCCATCCTGGCCTGCGCCAGCCTGGCCAACAGCAGCGCATCGGCCGAGCCGGTGGGGCGGGGCAGCGTGAAGCGTTTTCCCGGTTGAATGACTGGCAATTGCATGGGGCGGGCTCGGCAAGAAACGGCAACACGCCCCGGAGCTTGGGGCTCGGGGGCGTGGGATCGCTGGATTCTAGAATCTGCCCCGATGATCCCTCCCGACCACGGGCTTGAACCCCGCTGTTTTGCCCTGGTGCCCTGCGCTGGCACCGGCAGTCGCGCTGGCACGGCCGCGCCCAAGCAATACTCCGCCGTCGCTGGTCGGCCACTGGTGGCGCACACGTTGGACGCGCTGGCCCAGGTCGGCAGGCTCGCCGCCACGCTGGTGGTGCTGTCACCCGAGGACAGCGATTTCGACCGCGAGCTGCCTGGTTTTGCCGGCGAACGCCGCTGGGTCGCCCGCGTCGGCGGCGCCAGCCGGGCTGAGACCGTTGCCAACGGCCTGGCCGAGTTGCGCGCGCGCGGCGCCCAACCGCAGGACTGGGTGCTGGTGCACGACGCCGCCCGCTGCCTGCTGCTCGCGGCTTGGGTCGACCGGCTGATCGACGCTTGCATCAACGACGAGGTCGGCGGCCTGCTGGCGCTGCCGCTGGCCGACACGCTCAAGAGCGAGGCGCTCGGGCGGGTGCAGGCCACCGTTGACCGCCAGGGCAAATGGGCAGCGCAGACGCCGCAGATGTTCCGCCTCGGCATGTTGGGCCCAGCGCTGCAGGCGGCCTTGGCGTCTGGTTTGGCCATCACGGATGAGGCCAGCGCGGTGGAGGCGCTGGGCCAAGCGCCGAAGCTGGTGCCAGGCGACCTCGAGAACCTCAAGGTCACTTGGCCGGGCGATTTCGCGCTGGCCGAGCGGCTGCTGGCAGGCCGCGCAGGCGATCGAGCCCAAGACCGGGAACAAGCCATGACAGACCTGAAAAACAAGCCGCCCCAGCTTCGCATCGGCGAAGGCTGGGACACCCACGCACTGGTCACCGGCCGGCCACTGATGCTGGGCGGCGTGCACATCCCGCACAGCCATGGCCTGCTCGGACATTCCGATGCCGATGCGCTGTTGCACGCGATCACCGACGCGCTGTTCGGCGCGGCAGCGCTGGGCGACATCGGCCGGCACTTTCCAGACACCGACGCGGCGTTCAAGGGCGCCGATTCAGGCGCACTGCTGGCCGAGTGCGCACGCCGGGTGCGTGCGGCCGGCTGGCAGATCGTCAATGTCGACTCGACCGTGATCGCCCAGGCGCCGCGGCTGGCGCCGCACATGCCGGCGATGACCGCGCGCATTGCCGCGCTGCTCGGTCTAGCCCCGGCCCAGGTCAACGTCAAGGCCAAGACGGCGGAGAAGATGGGCCCGGTGGGCGAGGGCCTGGCGATCGAGGCGCGGGCGGTGTGCCTGCTGTCGCGAGGCTGAACGCTGAGACGTCTGAAAAAGACGCTCTATGGTTTGCTTACTTTCTTACCGACCTGGGCAGGCTAAGCGTGACGAGCAGGCCGCCCTCGGGTGCGTTGGCAATCCCGACCTGGCCACCCATTCGCTGCATCGCCTTGTCGACGATGGCCAGTCCCAGGCCCGCACCTGTGGCGGCAGTTCGCGCCGCGTCACCGCGAAAAAACGGGGTCGTCAGCTGGCCTAATTTTTCGGGTGCGGCGCCCGGGCCCTGGTCGAGCACGCTGCAGACCACCGAATCGCCATGGGCCACGCAGCGCACGGTGACCATCGCGATGCCGGTGTCGGCGCTGCGGCCATAGCGCCTGGCGTTCTCAAACAGGTTGGCGAAGACCCGGCCGAGTTCAACCTCGTCGGCCATCACTTCCAGGTCGATCGCCACCCGCGAGCTGATGCGGATCTCGCTGGGATCGCGCATGTTCGCCGCCTCCTTGTCGATCAGCCTGG
>JBILYN010000117.1:0-12752 GCA_044377715.1 Aquabacterium sp. | reverse complement strand
AGGTCAGTGCTTTCACCCAAGGCTGTGGGGTGGTGGCGCACAACGCCAGCTTCGACCGCGCTTTCTGGCAGCACGAGCGTGCGCTGGCGGGGGTGGCGGGCGTGGCGGGCGACCCATCCGAGTTCGCTTGCACCTTGTTGCTGTCGCGTCGGCTCTACCCCGAGGCGACCAACCACAAGCTTGGCACGCTGGTCGCTTTTCACGGCATTCAGCCCAACGGCCGGGCCCACCGCGCGCTGGCCGACGCCGAGGTCACGGCCGAGCTTTGGTTGCGCATCACCCGCGATGTGCAGCGCCGCTACGCCGCTAGCGCGCCTTTCGGGCTGTTCTGTGCGCTGCAGCGCGCGCACAAGACCGCGCTGGCGGCTTGCGCTGAGCGCTACCTGGCAAAAGGCGCCGCTAGCGGACTTAATCGGCACCCGGCAGCTTGATATTTGTTAACTTTAGGCCGCCTTGAAGAGCTTTGCGAGTCTGTTCAGGGAACTGAGTTACCCTTTACCGACTCATACGTCGCTTCACCCTTGGGCTGAGGCCTTGTTTTTCTGGAGACAAATGCTGTGAAACAACTGCTGTTTGCGATTTCGATGACTGTTGCCGCGCTCAGCCTGAGCGTGGCGTCCACTGATGCCTACGCCAAGCGTCTGGGCGCTGACAAACCGGCGGGAATGCAGCGCGCCGCGCCGGACAAACCGGCCGCACCGGCTCAAAACGCTGCGCCGGCGGCCGCTCCCGCAGCGCCCGCAGCCGCTGCAGCGACTCCGCCCAAGCGGTCCTGGATGGGCCCGCTGGCCGGTCTGGCCGCAGGCATCGGCATTGCTGCGCTGTTCAGCCATCTCGGCATGGGCGCAGGCATGGGCGAGGCGATAGGCAACATCCTGATGATGGTGCTGGTGGCGGGCGTGGCCTTCTTCGCGATCCGTTTCGTGATGAGCCGCATGAGGGGTTCGCGCGGTGGGCCACAGCTCGCAGGGGCTGGCGCACCGGCACCAACCAACTGGCAGCCGACGCCCAACCCGGAACCAGTGGCGATGCCTCGCACCGCGTTCGAGACCGCGCCACAGGCGCCTAGCCTTGCGGCAGTCGGCACGGTGGCGAGCCCGCCGGTGTTGCCGGGTGGCATGGCGGCGGCCGATTTCGAACGTCTGGCCAAGATGGTCTTCATTCGGATGCAGGCTGCCAACGATGCTGCCAACCTCGACGACCTGCGCAAGTTCACCACGCCCGAGTTGTACGCCTCGCTGCGCTTGGACCTGCAGGAGCGCGGCAGCGCCAATCAGCACACCGATGTGGTGCAGATCGATGCCCAGGTGGTTGAGGCTGTGGTCGAGAACGGCAACGACATCATCACGGTGCGCTTCTACGGCCTGATCCGCGAGGCGGTCGATGCGGGTGCCGAGCCCTTCAACGAGTTGTGGCATCTGGTGCGCCCGACCGACGGCAAGAGCGAGTGGGCGATCGCCGGTATCACGCCGGTGCGGTGAGCCTCGGCTGAGGGCTTGACGGCGGCGGCTTTGGCCGCCGTTTTTGCGTCTGGGCCGGCCCGTGGCAGGGCCAGCCTGACGGCTGGCTACACTCGCGGCTTCGCTCATTGGGCCGACCGTCGCCGTGAACAGCCACCTGCACCAGATCTCTCTTCGTCGCGCTGAACGGCGCCCGCCAAGCGGGTCGCGGTGGCGCCAGCTGATGCTGGCAAGCCTGTTGACCGTCACTTCGACCTGTGCGCTCGCGCAGACCGCGGCCGGCGCACCGGCCGGCGCGGCCTCGGCCCCGAGCTTGAGCGCCGAGGTCGGCAAACCGCTGCAGGCAGCTCAGGAGGCGCTCAAGGCCGGCAATTTCAAGGACGCTTTGACGCGGGTGGCCGAGGCCGAAGCCATGCCAGCGCTGTCGCCTTATGAGCGCTACATCATCCTGCGGCTCAAGGCGCCAGCGTCCTTCGGTGCCGGTGACCTCAACACCGCGGTCGTCCTGTTCGAGTCCATCATCGAGTCGCCGTTGCTGCCTGCGGCCGAGCGGCTGTCGATCGCCGAGACCACCGTCAAGCTGCTGCTCCAGCAAAAGGAATATGCGCGGGCGGCAGGCCGGATGAAGGCCTATCTGGCCGACGGCGGCAGCAGCGCCGAGGTGCGCAAGCTCTACCCGCAGGTGCTCAGCGTGCTGGGTGACCATGCAGGGGTGTTGCGTGAACTCGCGCCACAGCTCGCGGCCGACGACGCCGCCAAACGCGCCAGCCCTGAGGCGGTGCTGCGTTTGCTGGCTGCCAGCCAGAGCGCTTTGAAGGACATGCCGGCCTACATCGGCACGTTGGAAAAGTTGGCGGCGAGCACCGGCAAACCTGAGTACTGGGCCGAGCTGATCTCGCGCCTGGCGCGTCGCGACGGTTTTGCCCAGCAGCGGCTTCAGCTTGATGTCTACCGATTGCGCCGGGCCACCGGCGCCGCGTTGGCGGCGGATGAACTCGGCGACATGGCTTACCGGGCGCAGCAGGCCGGCTTGCCGGCCGAGGCTCAGGGTCTGCTCGACGAGGGTTTTGCGAGCGGCCTGCTGGGCAAGGACGGCAACGCTGCGGCCGACCGCAAGCTGCTCGAGGCGGCCACCAAGGCCGCCGCACAAGACCGCGACGGTCTGGCCGAAGGCGAGGCCGCAGCGCTCAAGGCCAAGGACGGCAACGCCGCCATCGGGCTCGGCTTGGCGCTGTCAGCCACTGGCGCGAACGACCGCGCGCTGGCGCTGATGAGCCAGGGCATGGCCAAGGGCGGCTTGCGCCGGGCCGACGACGCACAGCTTCACCTGGGCGTCGCGCTGTGGCGCGCCGGCAGGCTCGAAGAGGCCAAACGCAGTTTTGCTGCGGTGCAGGGCGCTGACGGCGGTGCCGACCTGGCACGGCTGTGGCAGCTCCACCTGGCCCGCCAGCCAGCGCCGTGAGATCGCTTGGGCGTCGGTTCAGGCCGCGGGGCGGCGGCCGAACATGCCCCAGCCTTCCATCGTCAGCACCGACTCGTCGAGCTGGTTGAGCACCTCCCACCGCGATCGCACCAGGCCCACGCCCGGCCGGCTGTTCATCACCCGGGCTTCGAGCACTGTCAAGCGCATGCTCAGCGTGTCGCCGGGGCAGACCGGTTTGAGCCACTTGAGCTGGTCTATGCCTGGGCTGCCCAGGCTGGCCGAATCGAGCAGGTAGTCATCGCACATCATGCGCATCGCCATCGCGCAGGTGTGCCAACCGCTGGCTGACAGGCGGCCGAACAGCGAGCCGGCTGCGGCCTCGTCGTCGAGGTGGAAGGGCTGCGGGTCGAACTGACGCGCGAACTCAAGCACAGCCTCGCGGCTGACCGGCATCTGGCCGAACTCGCGCACCGTGCCCGCGGCGAAGTCTTCCCAGTAGTGCTTGATCAGGCGGGTGGGGCTGGCGTTGGTCATCGGCTAGGGGTCGGTTTGGACGATGGTTTCAGCATAGCGGTGCACTGCCCATCGGCCCTGTCATGCCGGTGACCGGGGGGCGCGGGCAGAATCAACCCAAACTTCACGACAGGACACCACCATGGGCGCGTTGATTCTGGGTTTGCTCTTGTTTTTGGGCATGCATTCGGCACGCATCGTGGCCGAGGACTGGCGCAACCAGCTGATCGCCGCGCGTGGACCGATGGCCTGGAAAGCGCTGTACACGGTGGTCTCGCTGGTCGGCTTCGGGCTGATCGTCTGGGGCTACGGCCAGGCCCGTTTGGCGCCGCAGGTGCTGTGGGCCAGCCCGCTGTGGACGCGGCACCTCGCAGGCCTGCTGATGCTGGTGGCCATCGTGCTGCTGGTGGCGGCCTATGTGCCGCGCAACAGTTTCAAGGCCAGGCTGCACCACCCAATGGTGCTGTCGGTCAAGGTCTGGGCGCTGGCGCATTTGCTGGCCAACAACACGCTGGCCGATGCGCTGCTGTTCGGCAGTTTTCTGGTTTGGGCTGCGTTGGATTTCCGAGCTGCGCGTCAGCGCGACCGGGCTGGCGCGCAGCGCTACCCGGCCGGCAATGCGCTGGCCACGGTCCTGACGCTGCTGCTGGGCGCAGCAGTCTGGGCGCTGCTGGCTTTCTGGGGCCACCAACAGTTGTTCGGCGTGCGGCCTTTCGGCGGCGGCTGATCGTCGCCGGGCGCGCGGCTCAGCGGGGGCTCGCGGTCGGCAGGCCGCTGCGCAGACGATAGGTCTCGAGCAAGGCGCGCGTGTCATCTGGCAGTGCGGCGCTGCGGCGTGTTTCGCGGTCGATCACGACCATCACGGTGTCGTAGACCGCATGGCAGACCTCGCCATCGAACAGCGCGCCGCGCACGGTGATCGAGCGCTCGCCCAGACGGGTGATGCCGCAACCGGTTTGCCATTCGGCTGCCGGCCGGCTGCGCTCGAGCCAGCGCGCTGCCACATGGCCGACGATGAAGCCGGTGGTCGAGGCTCGACGTATGTCCCCGAACGCTTGTGTCAGGAACTCGACCCGCGTCTGCTCGGCGTAGCGCGCGACGCTGGCGTCACTGGTCTGGCTTCGCGCATCGCTGTCAGAGAAGCGCGAGCTCAGCGCCATTCGCCAAGGCAAGTCGCCTATCGTCGGCACCGTTCCGGGCACGGGCGATGCGGGCGCCACATGGTCCAAGGCCGGGAGCCCGTCTTGCTGCGCGGCGGCGGCGTGCAGCGCGTCGATCACCGCTGCGGGTAGCGCCAATGGCCGACCCTTGTCCCAGACCGCCAGCGTCGCCTCGTGCAGACCGACGCAGGACCCGTTCTGAAACAGCGCCGATCCCAGCCGGAAGCTCTCCGCATCGAATCCCAGCAAGCGGGTACCGGTGGCCAAGGGCTCGGGGTATTGCCCTTCGGCCAGGAAATCCGTCGCACAGGCCAAGGTGGCGATCGCCGGTTTGGCTTGGCGCCAGACGCTGGCACCGAGGACGCCGCGCAGCCAGCGCTGGCAGTTCTCGCCGTGCATCGAGATCAGCGCAGCGTTGTTGAGGTGCTGCCAGAGGTCGACGTCGGTGTAGCGAGGCATCAACTCGCCTTGCAAGGTATAGGAAGACGGCTGTCGCCGCCAAGCGTCCATTTTCATGCGCGCAGTATGCCCGGGCTGCTGGCTTGAAGTCTTGGCAAAGGCCTGCGCCTGCGGCCTCCCATCCGGACGCAACGCCGGGCACCCGGGTGGCGCGCCTTGGGGTATTCACCCGAGACTGGGCGCCGGCAGTTGGCATGATGGCGGCGGAACTTCTGTTCTTGGCCCTTGGAGTGATTGATGAATCAACTGATCAAGCAAGCTGTCGCTGGCGTGGCGCTGTTCGTGGCCGCGATGCTGGCCCAGGCGCAGGTCGACAAGCCCGTGCGCTTGCTCGTAGGCTTTGCGCCAGGCGGGTCGGCCGACATCGCTGCGAGGCTGATCGCCGAACGGCTTGCCGCCGAGTTCAAGCACAACGTCGTCGTCGAGAACAAGCCGGGCGCCGGCGGCCGCATCGCGGCGACGATGCTCAAGGACGCAGCGCCTGACGGCAGCACCTTGATGCTCGCGCCGATCGTCGTGCCGGTGCTCGCGCCCTTGGTCTTCAGCAAGCTGGCTTACGACCCGTTGGCCGATTTCGCGCCGGTGGCGCATGTCGCCAACTTCCAGTTCGGCCTCTCTGTCAACGCCGGCCATCCGGCCAAGAGCGTGCAGGACCTGGTGGCTTGGTTCAAGGCCAATGCGGCGCAGGCCAATTTCGGCAGTCCTGCGCCGGGCAGCCTGCCGCACTTCTTCGGCGTGATGATCTCGCGCGGTGCCGGGATCGACCTCGTCCACGTGCCTTTCAACGGTGGCGGCCCGTTGATGAACGCGCTGGTCGGCAGCCAGGTCAGCTCGGGCATCGACACGCTGGTCGACCAGATCGAGATGCACCGCGGCGGCAAGACCCGCATCCTGGCGACATCGGGTGCTGCGCGCAGCCCGCTGCTGCCTGAGGTACCGACCTTCGCCGAAGCCGGCTTGAAGGGTGTCGAGGGGTCGAGCTGGTTCGCCGTCTACGCTCCCGCGAAGACGAGCGCGGCCACCTTGCGGCAGCTCAACGCGGCGGTCAACAAGGCGCTGGAGGCGCCCGAGGTCAAGGAGCGCTTCGCCAAGCTCGGCCTGGAGCCCACCGGCGGCAGCGCTGCCGATCTGGTGGCCCTCATGAAGCGCGACACCGAACGCTGGGGGCCGGTGGTCAAGGCATCCGGCTTCAAGGGCGACTGACCGGCTGGCGAAGGAAAAAATGCAAGCACCCTTGACACTGCCGGTCGACGCCATTCGCGAGGGTCTCGCTGCTGATCCGGAATGGGTGTTGGTCGCCCGCTACTGGAACGCCGACATCCGGTTTTTCGTCGGGACGGACAATTATTCGCTGCGTGTCGAAGAGGGCCGTGTCGTCCGTTTCGAGCGACGCCCCGACGCATCGTTCGCCTACACGATTCTGATCGGTGGGCCGACCGAGGCCTGGCGGGAAATCCTCAAGCAAGTGCCGCCGCCTTACTACCAAGACTTCCTGCCGGCGCAGGTGTTTCATGGTTTCACCTGCGGCGGTGACCTTGAGTCGCTCTATGCCTACTATGCCGCGATCAGCCGGATCTTGGCGATCATGCGCCGTTGCGCCAACCCAGCGCGTTCCTGAACCGACCGGAAGAGTCCCATGGCACGTTTCGCCGACATCGAGGCCAGGTACGCTTACTTCTCTGTAGAGGGCGTGGAATACCGAGTTTTCATCGAGCAGGCGGGCCAAGGCATTCCGATCCTGCTCCAGCACACTGCCGGCTCGGACGGTCGCCAGTGGCGGCATCTGCTCGAAGACCCCGAGATCACCCGCCACTTTCGTCTGATCGCCTATGACCTGCCCTACCACGGCAAGTCGCTGCCGCCGCTGTCGCGGCGTTACTGGGAGACAGAGTACAAGCTGACCCAGTCGTGGTTCATGAAATTTGTGGTGACGCTGTCCGACGAACTCGAACTCGACCGGCCGATCTACATGGGATGCTCGATGGGTGGGCATCTCGCGCCTGATCTGGCGCTGCACTATCCAGAGAAATTTCGTGCCGTCATCGGTGTCGAGGCGAGCGCCAAGACCGGCGGCACGGTCGAGCGTCTGCGCTATCTCTCGCACCCCAGGATTTCGAACGAAGCCAAGTCGGCGATGATGCTCACGCTGTGCTCGCCGACCGCTCCCGAGCCGCTGTGTCGCGAAACCGTCTGGTGTTACGGCCAAGGTGCGCCACCCGTGTTCAAGGGCGACCTGAACTACTACACACTCGAGCACGACGTCTCGGGAACGGCTGCGAACATCGACACCGGCAAGGTGGAGGTGCACATCCTCAACGGCGACTACGACTGGTCTGGCCATGTCGCGGCGGGCAAGGCGCTGGCCGACCAGATCAAGGGCGCAAGCTGGACCCGGATGGAGGGGCTTGGCCATTTCCCGATGAGCGAGGACCCGGTGGCCTTCAAGCGCTACCTGATGCCGATTCTTGAGGGCATCCGCGAGCGATCAGCGGCGAGGTGATGGGCTTCAGCCCCAGCACGTGCTGGGCGTTTTGGCAGTGCCGCAGAGGGTCTGCTGGGGCGCCTGCGAGAGCTGACGAGTAGGATGTGTTTTTCGCCACTACCCTTGCCCAGCCATGTCCACTTCCGAACTGCTCGCCCCGCTGCACGCCGAGATGACTGCCTGGCGGCAGGACATCCACGCCCACCCGGAACTTGGTTTCCAGGAAAACCGCACCGCCGGCCTGGTGGCGGCCAAACTCGAGGCCTTCGGCTTTGACGAGGTGCACCGCGGCGTCGGCCGCACCGGTGTCGTCGGCGTGTTGCGTGCGGGCAAGAGCGGGCGCAGCGTCGGCCTGCGTGCCGACATGGACGCGCTGCCCATTCTCGAGGTCAACCGCTTCGGCCATTGCTCGGTCAACAAAGGTGTGATGCACGCCTGTGGCCACGACGGCCACACCGCGATGCTGCTCGGCGCGGCGCGTTACCTGGCAGACACCCGGCGCTTCGATGGCGTGGTGAACTTCATCTTCCAGCCCGCCGAAGAAGGTCTTGGCGGCGCGCGCGCGATGATTGAGGACGGGTTGTTCGACCGCTTTCCGTGCCAAGCTGTTTTCGGCATGCACAACCGGCCCAGCCTGGACATCGGTCGCTTCGCCGTGCGCTCCGGACCGATGATGGCTGGCGGTGCCTTCTTCGACATCCGGGTCACTGGCAAGGGCGCCCATGGCGCGCGGCCCGAGACCAGCGTTGACGCCGCATTGGTCGCTGCCCAGATCGCGGTGACGCTGCAGAGCATCGTCTCGCGCAACGTCGCGCCTATCGACACCGCCGTGCTGTCGGTGACGCGCATCCATGCTGGCGACGCCTACAACGTGATCCCGCAGACCGCCGAGCTGGGCGGTACGGTGCGGGCTTTCTCGAGCGAGGTGATGCAATTGGTCGAGCGCAGCATGCGACGTGTGGCCCAGGCCACCGCTGCGGCTTTTGGCGCCACGGCCGAGGTCGACTTCCGCTTGCTGTTCTCGCCGACGGTGAACAACCCGGCTGAGGCTGAGTTCGCAGCGCGCATCTGCGGCGAACTGGTGGGCCAGGACAAGGTCGAGCGCAATCCGCCGCTGATCATGGCCTCGGAAGACTTTTCCTTCATGCTGGAACAGGTGCCAGGCTGCTACCTGAACATCGGCAACGGCCTGGCAGAAGGGGGTTGCGAGGTGCACAACCCGGCCTACGACTTCAACGACCGTGCGCTGCCGTTGGGGGCCGCGTTCTTCGCGCGGGCGGTCGAGGCCAAGCTGGCGCCGGCCTGAACGACGGGCTTTGTTGACTGCGGCCAGCGCGCGGCTGCACGGTTAAAAGCTCAAGCGCAGGCCGGCAGTCAGCGCGCGCCCGCCCGCTGGCGACAGCTCGCGCGCGCTGCGCAGCGCTGTAGCGTTGTAAGCCAGCGCGTTGCCCAAGTTGGCCAGCTTCAGGCTCCAGACCGCGTCGGTGCCGCCCCAGCGCTGTTGCCAGCTGGCCCAGAGGTCGACCAACGTGGCGCCGGCGGTGGCGATGTCCTCGGCCGGCACCCGGTCCTGGCGCGCGACAGACTTCAGCGCCACCCCTGCGCGCCACGCCCCCTGCGCCGCATCGAGTCCGAGTTGCAGCCGCATCGGCGCGATGCGCGGCAGTGGCTCGCCGCTAGCGCTGTTGTCACCGCGCACCAGGTCCAGGCCGGCGCTGGCTTCGAGCTGCCAGGGGCTGCTCAACAGCCTGTGCCTGGCCTCGACTTCAAACCCATGCAGCGCAGCCGGCACGCCGATGAACCGGTATTCGGGTGTGGTGCTCGGCGCGCCGGCTTCGTCCGCGATCTGCAGACCGGTGGCGGCGAGCGCGATGTAGTTGGCAAAGCGGGTGGCGAACAGCGCGGCGTGCAGCTTGTTCGCACCTTGCTGCCACTGCAACCCCAGTTCCAGGTGGCGGCTGCGTTCGAGCTGCTGGCGCGGGTCGCCGCGCTCGTAAGCGCCCGTGGCTATGTGCAGGCCGTCCGCGTATATTTCGTAATAGGCTGGCGCGCGCTCGGTGCTGCCCAGCGTCGCGCTGGCTTGCCAGCCCGAGCCCAGCTTGGCCACCAGGCCCACCGACAGGCTGCGTGGATTGAAGTCGCGCTGCGTGGCGGCGCCAAAGCGGGGCACCTCGAGCGCGCTGGCGTCGCCGTCCGACCGAACCCGCGCCTGCTCGACCCTGGCGCCTGCCGACCAGTTCAGCGGGCCGACCGCCAACTGCTGCAGCGTGAACAGCCCGCTAGACCGGGTGTGGCTGGTCGGTACGAAGGCCTCGGCGCCTAGCGCCGAGAAGTCCAGCTGCTCGAGTTGCAGCCCGACAACGCCGCGCCAGACGCCACCCAGCGCGGGCCGCACAGACTGCTTGGCTTGCAGCCGCAGCTCGGTGCCCTGGCTTTTGAAGCTGGTCCCGACCGCGCCGCTGCCCTCGATTTCCTGGTGTTGGTAGCGAGTCTGGCTGGCTTGGAAGCTGAACTCGTTGAACGGTCCGGCCAGGCCGCGCCGCTCGCCGGCGAGTTGGGCGCGCTGGCGCTGCATCTTGATCGTCACGTCGGGCTCTACGGTGACGCCGTAGTCGTTGCGGTAGTCGTCGACCGCGATGCCGACATAGCCTCGAGCGTCGGCCCAGGAGCCGCCCAGCGCTGCCGAGCGACTGTCGCCTGCGCTGTTGGCGATACGGCTGGTTGGCGGCCCGGCCTGGCCGTCTGAGCGCGGCGTGAAGCGCGGCGTGCGCAGGTCGGCGCTGTGGCGCTGGGCGGCGTCGACATGCCAGTTCAAGCCGTCCTGACCGCCTTCGACCAGTGCCGAGCTGGCACGTTCTGCGGCGGCGCCGCCGAGCCGCAACTCGGCCCGGCCGCTCATGCCGCTGAGCGGATCGCGCGGGATCCGGTTGTCGATCGTGTTGACGACGCCACCGGTGGCGTTGCCGCCGTACAGCAACGCCGCCGGGCCGCGCAGCACCTCGATGCGCTCAACGACCAACGGGTCGACCGCCACCGCATGGTCGAAGCTGAGGTTGGACGCGTCGGCCGACGCGCCGCCGTTGTCGAGCAGGCGGATGCGGTCGCCGTCCAGGCCGCGGATCACCGGTCGGCTCGATTGTGGGCCGAAGCCGCTGGCCGACACACCGGCCAAGCCGCTGAGGGTCTCGCCCAGCGTGCCGGCGCGTCGAATCGCGAGCGCGTCGCCCGTGAGCAATTCGCTGGGCTGGGACAGCGCGCTGCCCAAGGGGTTGCCGGTGATCACGACACGGGCTGCGCTGGCGTCGCTGCTCTGCGCCATCGCCGGGTTGGTGAGCGCGGCGAGCAGCGCTGCCGTCAGTAGGGACAGGAACAGGGACTGGGCACGAACGGCCACGGAATAGGAACGGCCGCGCGCGGGCGCGGCAATGGAAACGGATGTCATTCGGGACTCTCGCAACAGACGGGTGGAACAGGCCGCACACGCCCGTCGGGCGTGTGCAGGACCTGCGCGTTCAAGTCAGTGCAGAGCGGCCGGAGGCGCGCGCGCCAGGTAATGCGGGTTGCTGCGGGCCGCGGGTGTCTCGCATGCGGGCAGTTGCAGCGCGCTGCCGCGCCGCCGTGTGGCCAGCCAGAGCAGCAGCGCCGGCAGGACCGCGAAAGCGATCGACGCCAGCACCGCGCAGACCGCGCAGCTGCCATCGGCGGGCTGCCCGTCATCGGCAGGACTTGCGTCGGCTGCTGCACCCGCAGCGACCCACGACGTCGCATGGCTGCCGTGCGACAGCAGATGCTGCAAGCCGAACTGCTGCGTGACCAGCAGCAGCAAGGCGAGGGCGAGGGCAAGGGCGCGGTGTTGCATCGAGGCCCTGAGCATACGCCCTTGGGGCTCAGGCTTGGGCTGGCAGCGGCGCGATCAGCCCGGGCCCATCGGCGCTGGCGCGGCCAACGGCGCGCGCCACCGGCCAGGCCTGCATCGCGCTGGCGTCGGGCTGGGCTTGCAGCAGCGGTGCCAGCGCGGACGGATCGGTCTGGCCGCGCGCCAGCCAGGCAGCCCAAGCCTCGCGTGGCAGGATCAGCGGCATCCGGTCGTGGATAGGCGCCATCAGCGGGTTGGCCTCGGTCGTGACGATGCAGCAGCTCAGCAGCCATTCGCCTTCAGCCGTGCTTCGGTGGTCTGGCGCCGCCTTGGATTCGCCAACGCCTGCCGGAGGCACGCGCCAGGCCTCGAACAGACCCGCGAAGGCGAACAAGGGCTGGCCGGCCGGGCAGATGTACCAGGGCTGCTTGGCGGGCTTGCCGTCGGTGCCCGCCACCGCTTGCCACTCGTAGAAGCCGCTCGCAGGCAGGATGCAGCGCCTGCGTCTCAGTGCCTGGCGGAAGCTGGGTTTGTCGGCCAAGGTCTCGCTGCGTGCATTGTTGAGTTTGGCGCCGAGACGGGTGTCGCTGGCCCAGTGTGGCACCAGGCCCCAGCGCATCAGCTCGCAGACCCGCTCGGCTGCGCCGTCTTCAACCCGGGTTTCGAACACCACGGGCACGGCCGACTGCGGCGTGATGTTCCAGCGCGGGGCGAAGGGCTGGATGCGGGTCAGGCTGAAAGCCGAGACCAGCGTCTGCGGGTCGTAGGCCACGACATAGCGTCCACACATGGGATTTTTGGCGGTGGTTGGCGATCGACGGTCCGTCATCGTGACACAGGGGCCACCGGTTTGACGAGGTCCACCCAAATGGGGGGTGCCTCTGGGGGGATGAAAGAGGGCCCACCTCGCTCCACCCGCTGGGTGATGGTGCTGGCAAGCCCTGGCACGGAAGATGGCCTCACCCCCGCCGCCCTGGCTCAACCTGGAGATTGCCATGACCGACCTGATGTCACTGCTGCGCCGTCAGACTGCTGAACGGCCCCTGGCAACGATGCAGGCGATGCCTGTCGACGATCTTCTGGCCGGCGCCGATGCGTCGATCGAATGCGGTTGGTACGAATCGAGTTGGGACCTGCGGCACGGCCTGTCGGTCAAAGAGCTGCCCGCTGACAATCTGGCAGCGCTGTGGTTTCCTGGTTTGGGCGACGGCCGTGCGGTCCCGGCGCGGCTTCAATGAGTTGCTCAGCGCGGCGCGGCCTTGTAGCGCTCGACCAGGCTGGCCTCGAGCCGGTAGCCTGTGCTGCCCATCGCCGAGTTGCCGCGAACCGTCTTGATCGTGCCGCTGACCCAGACCGTGTCCATGCTGCGCAGCCCTGCCACCGGTTTTGCCGGGACCAC
>JBILYN010000393.1:0-4344 GCA_044377715.1 Aquabacterium sp. | reverse complement strand
CCAGATCAATCCAAGCTCTGTGCGCAAATAGGCGCGGCCTTCAAGCCAAAAGGAGCGTCGATTCGGACCGCTTTAGGACACTCTTAGGATACTTTGCCACATCAGGATACCGGGAGCGCATCGAATCCGCGCAGGATTTTCCGGAAAAGTGCTTGAAAATCAAGCACTTGGAGGAGACGGAGGGATTCGAACCCTCGATGCGGCTTTTAACCACATACTCCCTTAGCAGGGGAGCACCTTCGGCCACTCGGTCACGTCTCCCGGGGCGATCCTAGAATTCTACTGCAACTCGACGGGCAATTTGCCAGTTGGCTCACCGATCATCAGCGAATCGCGCTGTCAGACCAGCGTCGCGGGCGCATCTAGACCGAATGCCCGGTGCAAAGCACGCACCGCCAGTTCCATGTACTTCTCATCGAGCACCACCGAGGTCTTGATCTCGCTGGTGGTGATCATCTGGATGTTGATGCCCTCCTCTGCCAAGGTGCGGAACATTGTGCTCGCCACACCGGCATGGCTCTTCATGCCGATGCCCACGATCGAGACCTTGCAGATGCGCGGGTCGGCTGTGAACATCGCAGCACCGGTGTTGGGCACGATGGTGTTCGCCAGCAAATCGTTGACGCGCTGAAAATCGTTGCGGTGCACCGTGAACGAAAAGTCGGTGCGCCCGTCGTGGGATACGTTCTGCACGATCACATCAACGTCGATGTTGGCATCGGCCACCGCACCCAGGATCTGGTAGGCGATGCCGGGTCTGTCGGGCACGCCGACCACGGTGAACTTGGCTTCGTCGCGGTTGAACGCAATGCCAGAGATGACCGCTTGTTCCATTTTTTCGTCTTCCTCAAAAGTGATCAGGGTGCCTGACTTGGCTTCTTCGTCGATGTCCATGTCCCAGGGCGTGAAGCTCGACAACACGCGCAGCGGCACGCGGTACTTGCCGGCGAACTCGACCGAACGGATCTGCAACACCTTGCTGCCCAGGCTGGACATCTCCAGCATCTCTTCGAAGCTGATGGTGTTCATTCGCCTGGCCTCGGGCACCACCCTGGGGTCGGTGGTGTAGACGCCATCGACATCGGTGTAGATCAGACACTCGGCTGCGCCCATCGCTGCAGCCACGGCAACCGCCGAGGTGTCCGAGCCGCCGCGCCCCAGCGTCGTGATCGAACCGGTCTCGTCAATGCCCTGAAATCCCGTGATCACCACGACTTTACCCGCGGACAGGTCGGCGCGAACGCGTTGGTCGTCGATGCTGGCGATGCGCGCTTTGGTGTATGAAGAGTCGGTGCGCACCGGCACTTGCCAGCCAGCGTAGCTGACCGCCGCCATGCCTTCGGCCTGCAGCGCCAGTGCCAACAGGCCCACCGACACCTGCTCGCCGGTGGCGGCGATCATGTCGAGTTCGCGCATTGCTGCGTCATCGGGCAGACCCGGATTGACCTCCTTGGCCAAGCCGAGCAATCGGTTGGTTTCACCGCTCATCGCCGACGGGACGACAACCATCTGATGGCCGGCGCGTGCCCATTTGGCGACGCGCTTGGCGACGTTGCGGATGCGCTCGGGCGAGCCCATCGAGGTACCACCGTACTTGTGAACGATCAATGCCATGGCTGCAGGAACAGGGTTGCTGGGGATGCCGGGGCCTGCCCGATCGGTGATCAGACGCGACGCAATTCCGGAACACAACCCAATATTTTAGCTGTCGAGCTGCGACACGATCTGAGTGTCGGCTGGCGCTATCCGCTCCGGGCACCAGCGCAGCGCCAACTGCGGCTCGCCGGCTGCAGCACGGCTGCGCGCGTCGATTCCCAGGCCAGGCACGAACAGCAATCGGCCTGCTGCCCACAGCAGCGGGCCCACTCGCTCGTGCTCGGGCACGTTGGCACTCTGATATTGCTTTTTGAGACTGCGCGGCAGTCCGCCCGGTTCGCGCTGGAAGCGCTCACCGCCAGCGCGCGCCTGCAAGCAAAGCGACTGCAACAGCACAGGCGCCATGCCGTCGCGGCGGCAGTCGGTGACTTCGAAACACCCGCCCCAGCCCGGCGCTGGCCATCTTCCGGGTTGCGACAAATCGATCGTCGACGCCGCGTGGCCGAGCTTCTGCACCCGAGGCAGTACATGCTGCAAGCGGCCTCGGTGCAGCACGCACCAGACCCCCACGCCGGCCGGCCAGCGCCCGGCGCCATCTGCAGGCACCTCGGCGAGCAAGCGCTGCAGCAACGCGGTCGAAGCGCCCTGACCTGCCTGGGCGAGCCACCACGCACGCAAGGCATTGGCTTGTCGAGCTGATGACAGCTGTCGCCACCCGGCCACCAGCAAGCCTCCGCGATCGTCCACCAGCGTTGCCAGGTCCAAAGCAGCCAATTCCAACAGTGCAGCATGGGCCTCCTGCGCCCTCTGCGCTGCGCTGGCCAGCGCGGTCTCAGCGTCGCTGAACGCGGCCTGCAGCGCCGGCCACAGCTGCAGTCGCATGCGGTTGCGCGCCATCCGGTCGTCAAGATTGGACGGATCTTCGACCGGCCGCAGCCGATGGCGGCTGACATAAGCCTCGATCGCTTCGCGAGGCTGGGCCAGCCAGGGTCTGGCCCAGCGCAGCCCCAGGCGATCAAACACGGCCGGCATCGCCGACAGGCCTGCCGCACCACCACCTCGCAAGGCCTGCAGCAAGAAGGTCTCCGCCTGGTCGCGCCGGTGCTGCGCCAGCAGCACCAACCCAGCACCCTCCTCTTGCGCCATCCGCGCCAGCGCCGCATAGCGGCCGGTGCGCGCCCAGGCCTCGACACTTTCACCCTGAGCCGGCGCGCCCGGCAATTGAGCCCAGCGCAAACGCAATGGCCAGCCCCGGGCGCGCCAGCGCGCGCACAGTCGCTGCGCCCGCAGCACCCAGTCGTCGGCCTCAGGCAGCAAACCGTGGTGTACATGCAGCGCGACCACCTGCAAATCCAGGGGCGCAGCGGCGCGGCAGGTCGCGTGCAAGAGCGCGAGCGAGTCGCGTCCACCGCTGAACGCCACGGCCACACAGGCCTGCGGCTCAGCGCTCATCCTGGCCTCAGCGGTCTTTGGTGTCGGCGTAGCGGCCGTAGGCCTGCAGCCGGTCATAGCGTCGCTGCAGCAATTCCTTGGGCTTGAGGTCCGAGACTTGGCGCAACGAATCGACCAGCGCGCGCTTGAGCTGCGAGGCCATCAGCCGGGTGTCGCGGTGGGCACCACCCACAGGCTCGCTGATCACCTTGTCGATCAGCCCCAAGGCCTTGAGCCGGTGCGCCGTGATGCCCAGCGCTTCGGCAGCGTCGGATGCGCGCTCTGAGGTCTTCCACAAGATGGACGCGCAGCCTTCGGGCGAGATCACCGAGTAGACCGAGAACTGCAGCATCAGCACCTGGTCGCCGACGCTGATTGCCAGCGCACCGCCCGAGCCGCCCTCGCCGATGATGGTGACGATGATCGGCACCTCGAGCTGGCACATCTCGAAGATATTGCGGCCTATGGCTTCGGACTGGCCACGCTCCTCGGCGCCGATGCCTGGGTAGGCGCCGGGTGTATCGACAAACGTGAACAGCGGCAGGCCGAACTTCTCAGCCAGCTTCATCAAACGCAATGCCTTGCGGTAGCCTTCTGGGCGGGCCATGCCGAAATTGCGCAGGCCGCGCTCCTTGGTGTCGCGACCTTTCTGGTGGCCGATCACCATGCAGGGCTGGCCGTTGAAGCGTGCCAGCCCGCCGACGATCGACGCGTCATCGGAAAAATGACGGTCACCGTGCAGTTCCTGCCAATCGGTGAACATCTCGCTGACGTAATCGAGGGTGTATGGCCGCTGCGGATGGCGAGCGATCTGCGTTACCTGCCAGGGCGTCAGGTTTGAGTAGATGTCCTTTGCGAGCTGGTGGCTCTTCTTGTCGAGCCGGCCGATCTCGTCGGAGATGTCAACCGCAGACTCCGACTGCACGAACCGCAGCTCTTCGATCTTGGATTCGAGCTCGGCGATCGGGTGCTCGAACTCGAGGAAATGTCGTTTGCTCATCCGCCGCCTCGGGTTGGGTGAATCGGGCCGGCTGCGAACAGTACGCGAGGGTCTAAGCCGGCAACTCGAAGGTCAGTAGTCTACCGGCAGTGGATCCAGACTACGCCAGATGTACCAGGTGGCCACCGAGCGGAACGGCACCCAGGCCTCACCGACCTCGCGCGCCTCAGCCCGAGAAACCGGCTCGCCGCTGAAGTATCCCTGGCTGATCCCCTTGATCAGACCCAGGTCATCGAGCGGCATCACGTTAGGCCGCATCAAGTGGAAGATCAGGAACATCTCGGCGGTCCAGCGGCCGATGCCTCGGATCGCGACCA
>JBILYN010000168.1:0-9941 GCA_044377715.1 Aquabacterium sp. | reverse complement strand
TCAAGGGTCAAGCACGCACCATGTGCAGTGAGTTCAAGTCTGGCGTATCTTTGTCAGAACTGTTTCTAAACGCTGGCGAGGCAGCGGTTTTGCACCGTCGCTAACACTAGGGGGTTCAGATTCAAGACCTGGCACCGGCGTTGTAGCGCGACTTATCGTCGACGTCTCGCGATGTCGGCCGATCCCGGAAAAGCTCGTCAGAGCGCAGGTTGAGGCACATTTCCAATCAGGCCGACTTATCGTGCGACGAGGCTACGGATATTAAACGCAGCGTCCTGCGATAGTATATCACCAGGCATTAATAGGTCATCAGTCAAATCAAAAACACGAAATAATTTCCTGCTAGATATACCTCGGCATTTACGGTTTGCGCTGCGACTGATAATTCCCCATAACAAGTTTTGCCGTTGCTGAAGTTAACGCACAGCCCATTTACTCCTGTTCCGGAAAGCTGTTGTGTCATTGACGGCAAGGACACCGCAATGGCGTCGGCGGCATCAGAGAAAGGTAAAATAGTAATGCTTGGAATTATAGTCGCCACCCTTCCCGTGTATATTATTGCCAATGGGGATGGGTAGGTTAATGCCCGCACCACTGCGCCCGCGCAATTATCAATATCAAATATCTTCTCATCAATAGCCACTGAAATGCCACCACCGCCCTATGCGGCTACAGTGATTGTTTGCTTTGTGTTGCCGTCGCATTGGTAGTATATTCCCGCATACCGTTCTAATGGATTTACTCCGCCTCCTGCCCCCCGCCACACGCAGCAAGGACGGCAACGGTGGCGATGAGCAGGGAAACCAGTGCTAACGCTGTCGTAATTTCTTTGTCATTGTTGTGTCTGACGCTAGGCGGCTGGCTGGTAACAACTGAAATGTAAAGCTGCCGTGCAGTTGGGACTGCTAGCCCAAAAATCATTTTGTACAGCAGTAGAGAGGTTTTTTTAGAGGGAAATATTACCCGGAATAATCGGCAACGCCTGCGCCTGTTGTTCAAAACAGATTCAAGACCCGGTACCACCGAACCGCGCATGACGCAGTACGCCAGGGTGGGTGGCTGGTGTCATTTCAGCCCATGCCCAGATAGATCAGCTTGAGCATGCTTTTCTGAGCCTCTGAAATGGGCTGGCCCGCCAGCACCTGAGTCAAGGCGGTCTCGATCTCGGAGAGTTGCAGGCCTGAGATTTCCGCGCGTTTTCTGTTGCGTCCCATCACCTGCACGTCGTCAAGGGTCAGGCCCATGCGCTTGCCCTCGCCCAAGGTGCGGTCAAGGACGGGGTTGCGTATGGGATCGCTCAGGTAAGCCAGATCGGTGTCGATGAGCGGATCGCGGAACATCACCTCATTTCTGATGAATTCCTCAATGCCTTGCTGATGCTCTTGTGCCGTGTCGACTGGATCACGAGGACGGGCCTGTATGGCCAGGATTTTCGAGCGATAGAAGGTTTCTTCGATCTGGCGGTAGATGGCTTCACGTTCCTTGGCGGGGCGGCTGAGGTCAAGCACGGAGAGATCATGAAAAATGGCCTGTTCCAAGGCGCTGGCGACGGAGTTGTTCATGATGTCCAGATCTTGCTCTGTGACCTTGGCGGCAAATTTGATTTTTTGATCAGCGCGCTGCAGTGCCTCCTCAAGGCTTCGCAGCCCCAGTTCTCCCAGTCGTTGGCGCACCTGGGTGGACGCATCCACGGGCCCCTGAGCCAGCGCGCTGCCCTTGCCCAGGGTGCGGCCGGACTCGCGCAGATCGGCACCAAATTTGTACAAGGCCTCTTGCGCAGACTCACCCCTTTCTGCGCGCAGGGTGTCTATGAATTGCAAGACCATCTGCGCATTCACGCCTCGACCGCCCTGTGCGCGGACATAGGCCAAAAACTGATCGGCCTTGGGGCTGGACAGGCCAGCGACCTTCAACAAATCGTGGATGACCTGTCCCGAACGCTGAAGCTTGTCGCCCGACAGGAAAGCCCGCTTGAAGGCGCCCGCATTCTTGAATTTCATCTCCTTGTCGGCGCTGCCGGTGTGGAGCAGGCGCACCACACCGGTCTTGTTGCGCAGGCCATCGCGCAGGGCCATCAATATGTCTTTAGCCTTGTCCGGTTCCTGGAGGTTCTTCAGCGCATGGAGTCCCGATACCTGGCTCTGGGGATCCATGCCCCCCCGAAAGCCTGTCAATGTCACCGACATGCTGAGTCCTTGCTATATGTTCCTGAAAACCCGACCTGCACTGGCTCAGGCGCGAATCATCAGCGTGTCCACCCCTGGCAAACGGCCGGCCACACCCTCCGCACCAGCAGTCGTGGGCAACTGTCGAAGTTCATCCAACAAAGCTTTGAGCACCTGGGCACGATCGGCGCCATCGAGCAGCAAGGCCTCCAATTGCGCCAGACTCATGCCCGTCAGACTGGCGGCCCGGCTCAGGCTGACCTGCTGCTCACCGTCGAGCATGATGACCCAATCGTGCTCGAAACGCGCTGCTTCATTGATTTGCAGCAACAACGCCAACTGGTTCGCCGGGGGCTGCGAATCCAGTATGCCCACACCCACCTCGGCCAGCAGGCAATCCGCATGAAGCGGGTGCTGCATCAGCATCACAGGGTGGCCTTCACATGTCCACTCCAGAGCGTAGGCACTGTCGTCGGCTTGCATTCCCTGGTGCGCGGCAAATTCTTTGAGCAGGGCGAGGAAGGTGGTGGTCATGGCTGGGTTGGTTGGGTTCATTGAAAAAAGCGCAGGTCCTGGCTCAGGTCGGCGCGGCTGCTGGCGGCGCGGGCGCGGTCTCGCCCATCAGGCCAAGGTCGGGGATCACCGACCAGTCCTTCAGAAAGCTGTCGTTGTCCAGACGCGAGATCAGTTGCCCACGCGCCGGGTCATCCACAAGCCAGAACTCACTCTGGCCACTGCCCGGGTTGTAGAGCAGCGACAAGTGCAGGGCCTGGGAGACACCGCCCCAGTTGGTGTCGGCAAAGACCAGCTTGGGCGGCGCTTGGTGTTGGACGATTGCATCGTCAAAAATCCGCAGAACCAGCTTCTCGTCCTTGTCTGCCTCCGCGCTCAAGTCATCGCGCAAAGCCTGCTGCGAAGCTGCTGACAAAAATTGAACCTCTTGGCTGTCCGTGGAGAGCTCCATGCGCTGGCGAACACGCTGGGCCAGAGACTCGCGCAACAGCGAGATGCTCAGGGCTTGCTCGCCCAGGTCGGCGTGCACCAGAGAGCACCACTGCGCGTGGTCTGGTGCGCCCTGGGCATCCATGCCCAGCCAAGCGGCCAGGTGGGTGTGTTGGGTCCACAGCTTCTGGGCGGTAGCGCTCAGCAAGCGCTCAGCCTGCGCTTGCGCGAGCGCAGCGCCCGCCTGGGCCTGGCTAGGGGCGTGCAGCTGTGCCTTCAGCCACTGCTTGGCAGAAGGCGCTTTGTCCTGCCAGGCATCGCGCAGGCACACATCCTGCGCACCCGAGGCAGGCTGCGCCGGCTTGAGCAAGAAGCTGTGGGATGACACCGCGAGGGGCAGGCTGAAGGTGTGCGGATCGGCATCGGCGCTTTGGGCAAGTCTGGACCCAGCGCGGCTGGCCTGCGCCTTCAAGGTGTCAATCAGGAACTCCACAGCCTCCTCGGGATGCACGAGTCGTGGCCTGCGCCCCTGCGCAAGCGATCCACCCAGGAAACCCAGGAGTCCACCGTCGATCAATGGCAGCAGGCCGGGACTGAACAGATCAGGCATCTTGACTTGCGAGTCGTTCACGGCCGACAGGTCGTGGCCGAAGCGGGCGGCGTAGGCGGCTTCTCCAGAGTGCCCGCCTGAGCGCACCCAGGGATGGGGTCCTTCCAATGAGGAGTTCTCCCGGTAGGCGCTCTCCACAGTCTGAATGAAGTGGGACGACCATATCCGACTGCCCTGCTGGCCCACCAGCAGGGCAATGACCTGGGCCGGTTCGCCCGCCGCGCCAGTGTCCGCCGCGGACCGCAGCCGCGCTACCACTTGGTCGCCCGCACGCAGGTATAGGTTCTCCAAGGCCTGCTGGAAATCCACCTGATTGAGGAGGGGCCGCGCGCGCTCTGGGTTCGCAGGATCGCGGTAATGGAGCACAAACCCGCCCCGGGACGACGAACCGTCCAGGGCCTGGGTGCTCAGCAGGGAGCCGTCGTAGGCATAGCGCAGATCTTCTCGGAGCAGCTTGATGAATTCGCTGGCCACCTCATGCGCGGGCGTGCCAGGCCGCATGGCCGTCGAGACCGGGGCCCTGGCGGATTGCGCTGGACTCAGGCCGATGGCCGTGCTCAAGGCTTCGCTCAATTGGACCTGATGCCGGGCACCCGCCGCCTGTTCGGCCGCGCCGCTGAGGGTGTACTCCCAGGCCCGCAGCAGCCGGTCTTCCGTGGCCCCATGAAAGCCCGATACCGCTTGGCTCAGTTGCTTGTTGTACAAGGTCACGGCAGCCGCTTTGGGCTCGAATGCCTCGCGCTTTTCTGCAAAATCTTCGACTATGAGCTTGTTCTTGTCGGCGAGCGCTTTCTGGGCTGCTTGCTCATTGGCCGTCATCGTGCGCCCACCCTGGCTCGCCATCGCTGCATTGCTGGAATAGATCTCGGCGGCCAGTTGGTCGATCGCATGGAGATCGGCCAGGTCTTGCCGATTCAGCCCGTGGCGCTTTAACAGCACCTCCTCCAAAATTCGCTCAGGCGTGGTCTTCAGCTCGGTTGGCGTGGCAGCGCCAGTGGCTGGCGCCAGGGCATCGCCAGCCACCCGTACCGAAGAAGGGTCCAATACCTGTGCGGCGCTCTTTTCTGCGCTCCTTTGCAGCTCGACCAGGGATTTGAGCGCGCCGTTGATGGCCCCTTCAATGGCCCCATCGGTCAGGCCAGCCAAACCCAAGGCCTGCTGGAGGGCGGGATCGCGCGACATCTTGTGCGACCTGTCCGGCAGGATGTTCAGCATGCGATTTTGTTGCAGCGACAGGGCGCCGGTCTGGGTGCTGATGGGAATGTTCAATGACGGACGGCTGGGGAAAGACAGGCGCAGCTCGCCGTGTTCGATCAACTGGCGCAGGTCGCGGGCCATCTCCAGGGGTTGACGCTGCTGCATGCGAATGGCCATGGCGGTGGCAAAACAGGAACCGACCACCCCTTGCCGCAAGGGCGTGAGCAGGGCCGACAGCATGGCCTGGCGGGCATGCAGCGCCGTCACCGGCTCATCGCCCCGCAGGCCCAGGCTCGCACGGATAAGCACAGCGGCTGGCCCCTCCTGAGCCAAAGGCGCAGGCGTGCTGTTGATGAGCTCACTCAGGCGGGTGTCGGCGCTGAGTTGCCTGAGCAGGCCGTCCATGTGGCGTCGCACACTTGGCCCGTGCACTTGTATGGCCTCCAAATGGCCAGGCATCGCGCCCAGGGCTGCGGTGTCGAGTCTGCCATCGGTGTGCAGCAATTCGCGCGAGACAGCCAGGTTCAGCCCACGAAGCGCGATGTCATCCTTGTTGTTCAGAATGGAATTGCTGGAGGCACCACCGGGGGATAGCGACTGCACAAGCGCCAGATGGAGCCGAACCAGCCGGCTGTCGTCGGGCCCCAAGAAAGCGGCTGCCTGATGGATGAACGGTGCGAGCTCAGTGGACGTGACGCCGTGATTCAATAAGGCGCTGGACAAGCCTTTGAGCAAGACCGTGCGGGCCGCCACCCGGTCGGCCGCTGACGCGGCGTGAACCATGGCCTCAGTTTGAACCGAGATACCGGCCACGGCCTGCGCCAATTCAAAAAATTCAAGCGAGTCTCCAGGGTTGATTGAAATGGTCTTGACCATGGAGCCGACCATGGCCTCGCTCAATCCTCGAACCATCGCGTGACGCAGCAATTTTTCCTGCACCCTGGCGAGCTTGGCGTCATATAGCCGAGGCAAAGGCATGCTGCGGATGCGGCTGGCCGACACCTCATCGTGCCTGGCCTGGGCTTGCTTGCTGGCGGCCAGGGTGTTGAGCAAGGCGGCACGGTCCTGGGTGTCGGGGTGGGGTGGGCCTGCCGCCTCCATGCGCGAGGTCCACTCAGCCACCGCTTGATGCAACTGGTGCCACAGCTGGGGGGTGGCACGCCCCAAGGCAAAACGGAGGAACTGCGCGTACTCGTCTCGCTTCTGAGTGCTCAAGACTTTGCCTGCTTGGCTCTTCACATCGGCATGGACCTTGACGATGGCATCGAGGTGCGCTTGCACAAACGACGGGCGGTCATTCAGTCCGGCCTCGGTCAGAACCTCCTTGGCCACGGCTTGCGCAGACTTGGGCGAGTTGGGTGGCGCAGAGGCGGCCTTGGCCTGCGGGGCGACCGCAGCCCCCGCCTTCCAGGCGCCTGCCGCTGAAGGGGCACCGCCGTCGAGCAAATTCACCACCTGGCTCAGTCTGGTGCCCACCTTGTGCTTGTTGTCACTCAGGTAAGTCTCAAACGCCTTGGCGATGACCGTCTGGCGGTGTTCTGGCAGGCCTTGGCAAGCGCGCTCAAGAAGCCCGCGAACGACCTGCGCGGTGTTCTTGAGATCGGTGTGGCTTTGCGTCCAGCCCCATTTGCGAACCAGCGAGAGTTCACGCTCACCAGCCCCACCGGTGTGCAGGGCCAAGGTGCCGTGTTTGTCGCGCAGTTTGACCGCCACCGTCTGCAAGACCTGCCGGGCCTCCTGTTGACTGATATCTTTGAACCAGTCCTTGGTCTCTGGCCTGGCCGCTGACGGCCCGCTCAGCCCTGCCTTGATGAGAGTCCCCTTCATGCGCGCCCTCCGACCACTGAGCCCTCAAGCACGGCCTGGGCATCTTCCTGCAAGATATTGACGCAGTGGTTTGCCATATTGTGTCGGTCAAAGTTTTTCGCCCAATTTTCATTTTTTTCTTTTGTATCGCCGGGCCACTGTTGCTGTGCATAAGCGCTCAGGCGATCCAGCTTGGGCATGGGCAGAAGGTAGCGCTTGCCTATGCCATCGATGGGCTGGGTGCCTGCCACCAGGCGAGCCTTTTGGTTGTAGGGCTTGCGGGCATGGCTGTTGTCGGCCACCCAGTCGCCCTGGACCACCACTTCGGTCACAAGTTCGGGCGCGCGCCGCAAAATGTCCGGCTCAATCTTGTCCCGCGAGGCTGGTCCCAGCCGCAAAGGGTTGATGACGGTGGCTGGAACCTGGTTTTTCAAAGCCGCAAAGGTGGCAGCGCCTCCCCCCATGGAATGTCCTGACAGGCTCAACGTGATATGTTGCTCTGGCGGCAACGCACGGTTTAACTCATCCAGTCGCTCACGAACCAACTTAGTGATCTGGTCAGCCTGCATGTAACTTCTGGGCGTCCACCAACCCATGCGCTCGAACAAGGCACGTACCGTCTGCCTGTAGACCATGCCCTGGCTGCCCATACCGCCGAAATTGATCTTTACTTCACGGCCACGCACGGTGACTGATGCGGTCAGCCCGGTGCGGGAATCAGCCAAAGAGTTGGCCCATTGACGCGTCACCTTGCCTTGTGAAGAGCTCGCTGAAGGTGCTCGGCCGGAGTGGGCCTTCTTGAGCTCCTGCAAGCGCTCGAGCTGCAGCGACCGCCAGCCCTTGCCTTCTTCAGGAGCCGAGTCGAGTTTTGTCTTTGCGCGCGCAATGTCTTGGTCGAGCTGATGGGACGAGCTTGTCCGTGCGCGCAAGCTGATTTGGTCATCGAGCCTGGCGTTGAGCAATGACGATTGCATCAGGCTGGGCGGCAGCAGGGGCTGGGACTGACCGTCCAAGTCGATGTGGACGTGAAAGCCATCGGTCCAGACCTCCTCCCCGACCAGAAAAACTCCGCCATCGTGCGATTCGATGTTGGTGGGATCCTCAGCTATGCTGATGGCCAAAAGCTGACCCTTGACCTCTTGAGCCATCTCCAGCGGCAACTGAGGAATTTCCTTCCCAGATCGGGCCGCCTTCAGGCTCGGCAGATGGCGCGCCGACGACACCGACATCGGCTCTGCGCCCAGGCGGGACACTGCGGCTGCGGCTCGACGGACCACTGCAAGCGGTTCTACGGATGTACGCAACTGGCGCTGCGCCAATGACTGCAAGACCGCTTGGGCAGGCCCCAGCATCAAATTGAAAAGGGGCCGGGTCAGCGCGGAATTGCGCAGAAACCCGAGGAACTCGCTCCTGATGGGAAGGTAGGCCTGACTGCGACTGGCAGCCAGGGAAGTGGGGGGAGGGGGCACAGGGGGCATGGCAAGCTTTCAAACCTTGATCATGGTCGTGGTGGAGCGCTCGGCGGGTTCCGCCAACACATTCTCTGCATCAGGCTCACCCAGAGCCGAGAGGCCCGAGGCGGCCCGCTCAAGACGTTGGCGTTCATGCACGGGCATGGCATCGAGTTCGGCCTGCAATCGCGCCGACAGGTCCAGCGCAACGCCGCAAAAATCATCCAATGCACCTATCACCTGCGCCATGTCCGCATCGGCAGTCAGCCGAAATGAGTAGACCAAGGCACCGGCCTGGGCGTCGAGTCCGATGGCGCCACCCCGGGTGGCCTCTTGGTGCAGGTTCAAGGACAGCGCTGCCGCCAGCAGCACTACATCGGCCGCTGTCGCCATGGACTGCAGGACGCTGTAGAGCACCAGTTCACGCCCGTCCGATGACAGACTGACAGACAAAGACAAGCTCTCTGGCAATTCCAGGTCGAGGGATTCCTGATCGGCGGGCAATTGCAAGCCAAAAGCTTCGTTGAGAACCAGCCGCAAGACTTCGAGGCTGTGGGGCGGATCGTTTGGCATGGTGTCGCTGCTCATTATGGCGTGTTTAGGTTATTTAACCAGTACGGGTCGTTCTGTCAGAAAGTCGGATATTGATTGACATACTGCCAGTGGCCACGCGCGTGCCCGTCAGTTCGAGTGCCCGGGATCGGTCACTAGAACGGTCGCCCCAGGCTGCAAGGCCAACAATGTTGTTTTCATTCGTTCGTGCTCCAGTTCGTGCTGTGTTGAATCAGATCAGAGCTTGCGAAAAACCCGGGCCAGATGAACGCCAACGGCAAGCAAACCGTTTCGGGCGCCAACCCACGGTCGTCGAGGCAACGTTGTATCGCGCGGTGAATCCATCGTCGATGGCTTGGCGCTGATTCAATCTCACTACAGTTTCAAGCGCAAATTGCCGACCGTGCCCAACAGCGAGAAATACCTTGCCTCCTCGCCCGACGGCACGCCGCCAGCGACGGCCTGCTGGTTGATCCGGTCCAATTGCCGGCTGAAATCGGCCCGGCGTTCAGGGCTCAGCGGCTCCTGGCACAGCGCTTTTTCGATCGCCAACAACTCATCGTAGAGGGGACGCTCGCGCAGCGCGAAGCGGAATTTGCGCAGCTGGATATTGAGTCTTGACAGCGGATAGAAAACCGCAAACAGCGTCAGCAGCAGCAGCCAGGCCCGGTCGACGAAACCCGCCAACCAATAAGGCAGGTAGCGCATGGCCTGCGGTGGGCCGTAATCGTAGAAGCGCTGCGCCACCGGACTGATCGGGATCAGCGTGTCAACATACTCCGGGAATTGATTCCTGGCCGAGAAAAACCGACTCGGCGCATTGCGGTTGAGTTCCTTGGCCGCCATCAACAAAGCCAGTTGCAAGTCCGGGTGCATGTCCTTGCGCACGGCCAAGGTGGTGGTGGTGGCGATTAGCGACACATCCTCGGCCGGGATGTTGTTGTAGATGTCGATCGAGCCGGCGGGCAAGATGATGGCATCGAGATCATTGAACCTCTTCTCGTAAGCCGTGGCATTCTTGAAACTGAAGAGCTTGGCCGTGGGTTCGTGCAAGAGTTCTTGAACAATCGCGTCGTTGTGACTCGCGACCCGGATGAAAACATCAAGCTCACCTTTCAGAAATGCGGCCTTGGTCTGCGGGAAAGCATCGGATTTGAATTTCGGATGGCCTTCGACGTCAATATTTATCGTCTGAAACAGCCGCTTGGTCAGCACATA
>JBILYN010000116.1:0-12770 GCA_044377715.1 Aquabacterium sp. | reverse complement strand
TCGAGTGCTGGCACGACGGCGTGGTCCATCGCTTGTTGGTCAAGCCGGGGGCCAAGCTGCCGGTGGGCAGCCTGATGGCGGTGCTGCGGGTCGAGGGCGAGACCGCTGCGGACGTCGACCGACAGCTGGCGAGTCAGCCGCCCACCGCGGGCGGGCCTGTAGCCCTTCCGGCCGAGACTGCAGCGCAGACGGTCATCCGCCAGGACCAGGATTCGCCATCTGCCGAACCCGCAGCGCCAGTGTCGGCCCCGCGTCAGCGCATGTCGCCGTTGGCAAGGCGCCGCGCCCAGGAACTCGGCCTCGACGCCGGCCGGCTGAGCGGCCGCGGCCCTCAGGGCGCTTTGACGCTGGCAGATGTCGAATCTGCGGCGCCAACCCGTGCCCAGGCGATGCGCCAGGTGATTGCGGCCGCGATGAGCCGGTCCAAGCGTGAAATCCCGCATTACTACCTGGCTGAGGACATCGATTTCGCCCGCGCAGCGGCTTGGCTGGCCGATCGAAACAGGACCTTATCCGTGGCGCAGCGACTGCTGCCGGCGGCGCTGCTGCTCAAGGCGGTGGCGCTGGCGCTTCGGCGTTACCCTGAGTTCAACGGCTTTTGGCGCGACGGTGGCTTCGTGCCAGGCGCCGGCGTGCACCTGGGCGTGGCGGTAGCGCTGCGCGGCGGCGGCCTGGTCGCGCCAGCACTGCGCGATGTGCCTGGGCTAGACATCCCGGCGCTGACCCACGCATTGCTCGACATGGTCAAGCGAACCCGCGCCGGCGCTTTGCGCAGCTCCGAATTGACGGATGCGACGATCACCGTCACTTCCTTGGGCGATCAAGGCGTGGCGAGCGTGTTCGGCGTCATCTACCCACCCCAAGTGGCGCTGGTCGGCTTCGGTCGCATCAGCGAGCGGCCCTGGGTCACGCCCGATGGCGTCCAGGCCTCCCCGGTCGTCACCGTCACGCTCTCGGCCGACCACCGTGCTGGCGACGGCCACCGCGGCGCGCTGCTGCTGGCCGAGATCCGCGAGCAACTCCAGGATCCGCAAGCCCTGGATCGAACTGGGAGCCGAACATGAACCGCGATCAAGTCCGCCGGGCGCTGCTGACCGCCTTGTCCGAGGTCGCCCCCGAAGTCGACACCGCCAGCCTGATCGATGCCAAACCGCTGCGTCAGCAGGTCGACCTCGATTCGGTCGACTGGTTGAATTTCCTGGTCGCCGTGCACCAGGCGCTGGCGCTGGACATCCCGGATGCCGAGGTCGCTCGGCTCGATACCCTCGACAAGCTGGTCGATTGGTGCGTTGGCCATCTGGCAAAAAAAGCGCGTTGAGCCCTTGCGCAGTGCCTGGCTGCGAATCATCAACAGGCCGGCTGACTGGCCTGCCTAGGATGCTTGAGCCGGGTTTGAGCGGGCGATCTACCTAGCAAGGACCAAGCCATTGCCCGCAGCCAGGGAACTCGCCATGTATCCTAAGATTCTCGTGCCACTCGACGGTAGCGACACCGCTGCGCAGGGTCTGCAAGAGGCCATTGCGCTGGCACAGCAGCTGAAGTCTCGGCTTCGCTTGCTGCACGTGGTCGACGACTACCCACTGATGGTCGAGATGGCCCCGGTGGTGAACTTCGAGGCCTTGCGGCAATCCATGCGCCAATATGGTCAAGATGTGTTGGACAAGGCCAAGCGCATGGCGGCCGATCAGGATGTCGAAGCTGACACCCAGCTGTGTGAAATCACCCACGGCCGGGTCGCCGAGCTCATCATCGAGCAGACGGCTGTGTTGGGCTGCAGCTTGGTCGTGATGGGCACCCATGGTCGCCGTGGCCTGAGCCGCACGATGATGGGCAGCGATGCCGAGCAGGTCGTTCGCGCCAGCAGCGTGCCCGTGCTGCTGGTGCGGCGACCCGAAGGCATTCCATGAACTTGGGCGCTGGTGATGCGTTGATCTTGGTCGACGTGCAACGCGACTTCATGCCGGGGGGCAGTCTGACCGTGAACGGCGCCGACCGTGTGTTGGCGCCCATCAACCGCTGTATCGCGCTGTTTTCCCAACTCGGGTTGCCGATCTATGCCAGCCGTGATTGGCACCCCTTGCAGCATTGCTCATTTCAAGAGCAGGGAGGGCCTTGGCCCAGCCACTGTGTGGCGGGCAGCGAGGGCGCTGAATTCGCGCTCGGCCTGCACCTGCCGGGTCATGCGGTGATCATCTCCAAGGCCACGCGCCCGATGCCCGACGCCTGTTCCGCATTCGACGGCAGCGGTTTGGCCGGCATCTTGCGTTCGGCACGGGTCAACCGGCTGTTCGTGGCTGGCGTGGCGGCCGACCACGGCCTGCAACAAACGGTCACCGATGGGCTGGCGGAAGCTTTGGTGGTGGTGGTGTTGCGCGATGCGATCGCGCAGCTCGAACATCGAGCAGGCGACCTTGATCGTGGCGTTGCGCGCATGCGATGGCTAGGGGCGGGTTTCATCGACAGCCAGGATTTGGTCGTCACCCAGACCACGTGACGAAGTGGCCAAGCATTTGGCCTGGCTTCGAGGCGAGCGCCAGGGATGCCAGGGCGCTGGATTGCGCCGACTCAATCACCAACTCCTGTGCCAGCCTAAATTGTCGGTGTGGATGATGAGCGGTCGGGTCAGGCCCGAAGTTCTATCTGCAATTCGGCGTTTCGCGAGTGACTTTTCAGCAGATAGACGATGTTTTTTCGGTCATTGACCGAGGATTTCATCTTTGCGAAATTCACTCACTTCGATGCCAATTCGAGTGAATGCGAGAGCTGAAAATTAGGTCTCAAATCTCGCATCACGTCAGCAACGAAATGACTGAAAGTGACATCATGAAAACAGACGAACAGTTGAAACAGGACGTCAGCGCAGAGCTGTCCTGGGATCCGTCCATCAATGCAACCCAAGTCGGCGTCGCTGTCAAGGACGGTGTGGTCACGCTGACAGGTCATCTCGATACCTATGCCGAAAAGTACGCGATCGAGCGCGCAGTTCAACGAGTCCAGAGCGTCAGGGCGATCGCGGTTGAGGTCGATGTCAAGCTCGATCCTGGGCACAAACGCAGCGATTCGGAGATCGCACAGGCGGCTGAAACCGCTTTGAAATGGCATTCTCTGGTGCCGCCTGAGCGGGTCCAGGTCAAGGTCGAGAAGGGCTGGGTCACGCTCAAGGGCGAGGTCGATTGGGACTATCAGCGCCAGACCGCTGAAAAGGCCATCCGGCCGTTGACGGGCGTGGTCGGCGTCAGCAACGCCATCGCCCTGAAGGCCTGCACCACACCTGGCAATGTCGCCAACCGGATTCGCGACGCCTTGGAGCGACATGCCCAGCATGAAGCCAAGCACATCGAAGTCATGGTCAGCGGCAGCGTGGTGACGCTGCGCGGCCAGGTCGGATCTCTCGCAGAGCGCAGCGCTGTCTTTGGCGCTGCGTGGTCCGCACCAGGCGTCTCAACCGTGGTCAATGAGATCGGCGTCCGTTCCTGACTTTTCTTGCTTGCTGGCTGCCGGACGGGTCGTTCACAGGCGTGGACCGGAAATCCCTGGCGTTGAGCGGGTCAAGCTGTTGTGAGAGGAATTCAATCTGATGACGTCCAAGCAACTGCTCTTTCACGATCAGGCGCGCGAGCGTATGTGGCGGGGTGTCGACGCACTGGCAGATGCTGTGGGCGTCACGCTGGGCCCGCGCGGTCGAACCGTGATCATCGAACGCGAGTTCGGCGGGCCGCAGATCGTGAACTCCGGCGTGCTGGTGGCCAGGGCAATCGAACTCGAAGACAGGTTTGAGAACTTGGGTGCGCAACTGCTGCGCGAGGTGGCCTCTCGCACCAGCGAGATGGCCGGTGATGGCACCACCACTGCGACGGTGTTGGCTCACGCGATGATCCAGGAAGGTTTGCGTTACCTCGCTGGTGGGATGAATCCCATGGACTTGAAGCGAGGCATCGAGGAAGGGATTGGCGCGGTCGTGGCCGAACTCGGCCGCGTCGCCAGGCCTTGCGCCGATTCGCTGGAGATCGCCCATGTCGCCTCGATTTCGGCCAACAACGACCGCTCGATTGGCGAGTTGCTGGCCAGGGCGATCGACAGGGTTGGCCGCGAGGGCGCGATCTCGATCGAGGACGGCTCGGGTTTGGCCAGCGAACTCGAGGTGGTCGAAGGCCTGCAGTTCGACCGCGGTTACTTGTCGCCATATTTCATCAACAATGCCGAACGCCAAAGCGTGTTGCTCGAAGACGCAGCGGTGCTGCTGCTCGACCGCAAGCTGTCGTCATTGCAGGATCTGTTGCCGCTGCTCGAAGAAGCGGTCAAGGCGGGCCGTCCGCTGTTGATCATCGCTGATGACATCGACAGCGACGCGCTCGCGACCTTGGTGGTCAACGCGATGCGCGGCACGCTCAAGACCTGCGCGGTCAAGGCGCCTGGCTTCGGTGACCAGCGGCGTGCGATGCTGAACGACATCGCCGTGCTGACCGGCGGCACGGTGATCAGCGACGAGACTGGGCTGACCTTGACCAAGGCGACGCTGATCGAGCTTGGGCGGGTCAAGCGCGCCGAAATCGACAAGGACGACACGACGCTGATCGGGGGCGCTGGCGCTGCGCAGGCGATCCAGGCACGCATCGCCAGCATCCGTAAGGAGCGCACCGCAGCGAGCAGCAACTACGACCGCGAAAAGCTCGACGAACGCATCGCCAAGCTGTCAGGCGGCGTCGCCCTGATCAAGGTGGGAGCGGCGACCGAGACTGAATTGAAGGAGCGCAAGATCCGGGTCGAGGATGCCTTGCACGCGACCCGCGCCGCGGTCGAAGAGGGTGTCGTGCCGGGTGGCGGGGTTGCGTTGTTGCGCGCACGACGCTCGCTTGAAGGGATCAAGGGGTCAACGCTGGACCACGATTGCGGACTTCGCATCGTCGCCCGCGCACTGGAAGCGCCACTGCGCCGCATCGTCGCCAATGCTGGGGGCGAGCCGTCGGTGGTGCTCAACCGTGTCGCTGCTGCCAGCGAACTCTCGTTCGGCTACAACGCGGCCACTGGAGAGTTCGGTGATCTGTTGCAAATGGGCGTGATCGATCCGGCCAAGGTGGTGCGGCTGGCATTGCAGAACGCCGGGTCGATCGCCAGCCTGGTCCTGACGACCGCCTGCATGATCGTCAATGCGCCGTCGACCAAGCCCGGCCAAGGCCGGTTTGACCAGGGCGCTGGCGATGGTCAGTCCGAGTTCTAGAAGTTCGATCATCGACGGGGAGTTCGCGATGGCGGTCTTGTTCACCGACCGTGCAGAGGCCGGTCGCATGCTTGCCGAGCGCGTGTTGGCGCTGCACCTGCCCGGGCCTTTGGTCGTGCTGGCGTTGCCGCGTGGCGGTGTTCCGATCGCTGTGCAAGTCGCGCGTGCGCTAGGCGCGCCGGTGGACCTTTTGCTGGTTCGCAAGATAGGCCTGCCCTGGCAGCCCGAGTTGGCGTTGGCCGCGGTGGTCGACGGTGAACCACCTGAACTGGTGATCGACGAGGAGGTCCAGCGCAGCGCCGATCTAGAAGCTGGCTACATTGAGTCGGAGGCAATCAAGGAGATCCGTGAAATCGCCCGTCGCCGTGCCCTCTACCTTCGCGGTCGGTCGTCGATTGCGCTGGAGGGCAAGACGGTGGTCGTCGTTGACGATGGTATTGCCACAGGCACGACGATGCGTGCGGCCTTGAAGGCGCTGCGCCGCCGCCAACTGGCTGGTTTGGTGTTGGCAGTGCCCGTGGCGCCGCGCTAAACAGTTGACGCGCTGCGTGCCACGGTCGACCATATCGTCTGTCTTGCCGAGCCCGATCCGTTCTATGCGATCGGCGCACATTACCGTGATTTCCACCAGGTCAGCGATGACGAGGTTCTGGCTGCGCTGGACCTCGCCGCCGGGTCGAACACAGTGCCTGTGTGAATGGCGCTGAGTCAAGGGCCTGTGTCGGCCGGCTTGAGGATGGGTGTGCTGTCAGGGTTGCTGCGCTGCCGGGTCAGTAACTGCCATCGCGATGTATTGGCGGCCCAGCGCCAGCCATTGTGCAGACCGGCTGGGTTTTGCGTCTAGCAGGTGCGCGACCGCCAAGCGCGCGCGCAGCATCGCACGGCTGCTGCGGTAAAGCCCTAGCAGAGCTGGTGGTGGCAGATCGTCTAGCCGTTCAGCGCAGCGTGCCAGCAGCTGCTCGCCTGCCCAGGCCGCGCCCAGGCGCTCGCACTCCAATGCCAGCGCTGCCAACTCCTCAAAAGCGTCTACCCAACGAAGTTCGTCGTTGAAGGCCAAGCAATCGATCACCACTGGCGGATCGGTCAGGCATATGTGCTCGGGACGCAGGTCGCCATGGCCGTCGATGACGCGGCGCTGTCGCACGCGCTGTCGCAGCAGGGCGGCGTGGCGCTCCAACTTGGCGTCAAGCTGGTCGAGCGCGGAATCAGCTTCCGTCAAGCCCAGGCCTGGCTGGGTCAGCAGTTGTCGATGTCGGAGATGCTCTGAGCGCAGTCGCGCTATGTAGGCCTCGGCATCGACCGGCGCTGGCAGCGCATGTTGATAAAAGCGCGCCAATGTCAGGGCTAAGGCATCAAGCTGCGCCGGCTGAAGACAAGCGGTGGCGATCATGCGGTCCAGCATGAGATCAGCCGGCAGGCGCCTCATCTGCACCAGCCAATCCACGGTCTTTCCGGTCGCTGGCAGCGCAGCCTCAGGCAGCAGCCAGTGTCTGCCGCCATCGCGCTGCACGGCCAGCAGCCCGAGATAGACCTCGGGCGCCAAGCGCCGGTTCAACCGCAGTTCGGCACGTGCGTCGAGTTCACGTGCCTGCAGCGTCCGCCAGTCAAACAATGGGGGGTAGCAGACCGGTTTTTTAAGCTTCAGCGCCTGTCGGGAATCAAGTACTACCCAGGACATGTGGGTTTCGATCAACTCGATCGGACCGGCGTCGGGCCCATGCGCTCGCGGCGACATCAAGAAGTCCAGCGTCGATGGACTCTCTGACGCTGGACAGTCCTGACGATCGGCGACACGCATGGCCGACTGACACAAGAGCCAGCGCGAGCCTACTCAATAGCCAGCCGCTTGGTAGACGACGCGGCCTTCTTGGGCAATGTCAGTTCGAGCACGCCGTTGTTGTATTTCGCCTGTGCACTGGCGTCGTCGACTGGATTGTCAAGCCACAGGCTGCGGCTCGCGTAGCCGTAGCGCCGCTCGGAGCGAATCACCCGGCCGTCTTTCTTCTCCTCTGATTCCTTTTTGACTTCGGCGCTGATGTTCACCTGGTTGCCATCGATTCGAACTTCGATGTCCTCTTTGCGGACGCCAGGCACTTCGGCTTTCAGCGTGTAGTTCATGTCTGTTTCGGCCACGTCCACTTTGATCTGCGGCGCACTGCGATCCTGCAGGTCGGAGCGCCAAGGCCGCAACAGCCTGCGAAATGCATCTTCAAATGGTTCCATTTCAAACAGTTCATTCACGCGAAGTTCGTTCATGGTCATGCTCCTGGATAAATTGAATTGCTCAAGCCGTGCATCGCTGTCGGGCTTGGCACTGCGGATCTTGCGCAGGATCTGGTGACGGCTATTGAGTGGACGCAAGCGCTGAAAAAGTCATCATTCTTGGGCAATCAATCGCCTGCGGGTCCCCAGTGATCTGGGCAGGTGCAGGTTTGCGCGCTGTCAACGCCGGCGTCAATCGCAGGCCCTAGATTCAGTTCTTCTGATGTTCACGACAGCATTTGAAAGCAGGTGTCTGCAATGAAGAATTGGCTGGTGGTGGCGAACTCCTCTCGAGCACGGGTGCTTGAGGAGACAGCGCAGCGTGACGTTTTTTTCCACCGAGCCGATCTCGTGCACCCGGCCAGTCGACTGAGAGCCCAGCAGATTGGCGCTGGCCTCGATGGGCATGTTGAGGGCGGTTCGCGTGGTCCGGGCAATGCCGGCTATCAACAGCGAACCGACCCTCACGAGCGTGAGCATCAGCGTTTTGCAGTCGAACTTGCCGACTTGGTCAACAAGGGTGTTGCCAGAGGTGACTGCGCGGGCCTGGTGCTGGTGGCGTCCAACCCTTTTCTCGGCCAGATCAAGGCCGAGCTCAGTGGGCAGGCGAGCAAGGTCTTGCGTCGCGTCATTGCCAAGGACTACACCGCTTTGCGCGATGACGAACTCGCCCGCCATGTCAACTCTCTGCCCCATGCTTGATGAGGGCATGCTGCGCGATGGCCAGTCTGCAATGCCTGCGATGTTCAGGCCATGAGTCGATCCGCCTTGCGTCTGGCAAAGACGCTTGAAGCTATCAGCTCAGCTTAAGATGTAAAGGACGAGGTCTTCATGCGACGCAAGGTCAAGATTTCGGCGAAGCGGCGCGCTTCAGGCGCTGAGGGCCCGGCCGGCTTGAACCCGCTCGAAAGTGAAGATACGGCCAGTCATCTTGGCAGCAGGCATGACCCGCAGATCGCAGCGCACGACCCTAACGTTTCCACACATGCCCGGGATCCCGGGCAGACGGACATCGAGCGGGCCGACCCCCGGAAGATCGGATCGATCGAATCGCTTCCGTTGACCACCGATGGCCTGCATGGGTTTCTTGAACCGACCGTCCGCGATGCCGATCCGCCTGATCAGGGTTTGGCCGCTGGCGCGGTCTGAGTTCTCTGGCGCAGCACTTCGCGCAGCTTCATCCCGACATAGGTGTCGCGGTCGACCTCGTGCAACTGCTGGGCATATCGCTCGGTGGCCGTGAACCAGCGCTGCAGGCTGGCCTGAAGCTGCTGGGTCGCCGGCAGGGCTTGGGCCTCGAGAAAGGCATCGATCGCGAGGTAGTAGCGCAGCGTGTTGCGCTCGACCACGCCGCGTACGCCGCGCACCTGCAGCGGCTGCCCATCCGAGCGCTGGCCGATGACGCTGAAGCCGACCTTGTCGCTGCCCAGCGTGGCCAGGTAGGCCTGCATCGCGAGCCTGGCGGACAAGCCGTAGGCATAGCCATAGCGCATGTGAAGAATCGTCTGGCTTGCCGATGATGGCGTGGCTTGAACCTCGATGCGGTAGTCGCTGGTACCCAGCGGCCCGTCGGGCGCTTGCAACACGACGGCAAGAAAGCCGTCGTTGCTCGTCGCGCGGTAGGAAAACCTGACCCAGTACACATCGGACAAGGCTTGGTCGAACTTCCGGCCAAGCCCGGCGTCCAGTACTTCGGCAGGGCCGCCCGGCGATGCCCGGCAGTACTTGACGTTGAGGTGCAGGATCAGGATGTCGCACCAGTGATCGGCCCGACCCAAGCTATGGCTGATGTCGTTGAATGGGTGGTCCAGCAGCGCGTAGACCTCGCCTTGCAGTCGCCCCGAGACCTCAGCCGATTGCAGAAAGACGGGCTTGTCGACAACGATGCGAAGCGCCTGCTCTCGTGCGCTGGCGAAGCGCGTGCGCAAAGCATCCGATGCCGGGTTGTCAGCCCAAGCACTGCCAAAGAAAAGGACCAACATCAGCCCGAGCCAGGCGGCTGGATCGTTCAGGCGAAGTCTTCTCACGCGGGGCTTTGGCGATGGCGGGGCTCGATCATGGATCCATGACCTGGCGCCGTCGGTGACCGAGGTCAAATACCAGGTCCCGCAACATACGCCGGCTATGCCGAAGGCTGACGACCAGAACCGGTTTGTCGGTGGAGCGCTGTCCCAGCTGGACTACAGCCTGGCCTCGCTCACCGAATCGTTGCGCGCGACGATGCAGCGCAGTTGAGCGAACTCAGCCGGTGAAGTAGCGTCGCCCGTCGTAGCGCGGGTCTGGCTCGCTCACCGGTTTGAGGATGCCGTTGCAGCGCGCGATCACCGTCTCTCCGACGGTGAACAGGCCTTGCGAGAAGACCAGGCTGTTGGCCACCCGCAGCACCTGCATCCGGCCCTCAATCCAGGCACCTACCCTCGCCGGTGCGATGAAATCGCAGGTGACGTTGACGGTGGTGAAGTAGCGGTTGACCTTGCCCTCGATGTTGCAGCCCAGCAGCAACAGCATGTCCGACAGCGTCATCACCATGCCGCCGTGGCAAGTGCCGCCGGGGTTGCAATGCCTCGTCTCGACACGCACACCGAGGACGAAACGCTCGTCTTCCATTCGCCCGTACAGAGGGCCGATCATGTCGATGAACGGGTTCGTCGACATGCGCATCTGCGTGAAGCCTGCGGGTAGCCCGGGGTCCTGCCCCGGCATCGCGTCGGACGGTGCCGACCCTGCGTCTGTGCTTTTCATCGGGGCAGCACCTGTCCGGCGCTGGCTTGCGAACAAGCCTCGCCATTCTGCTCTGCGGCCAGGGTTGCAGGGCCGACCCCCAGGAACTTGCTCATTTGCTAACTCCGAAAAACTTGCAGTGTGAATGACTTCAGCAGTATATGGAGACGCCTGATGCGCTATTGCCCGATCTTGTCGAGCGCGGCGCGAAACTTCTCGATCGCTTGTTCGCGCCGTATCGGCAGGTGGTAGTCCGGGAACAGCGACTGGCTGGGCTGGTAGTCGCGCAGCATCTGCTTGGCCAGTGTGGCCTTGTGCACCTCGATCGGCCCGTCGGCCAAGCCGATGTGGTACGACTGCATCACCAGGTTCGCAAACGGCATCTCGTCCGAGATACCCAGCGAGCCGTGCAGCAGCAGCGCGCGTGAGGCGATGTCGTGCAGCACCTTGGGCATCGCCGACTTGACCGCGGCAATGTCCTTGCGAACCTTCTGGTAGTCCTTGTGCTTGTCGATCAGCCAGGCCGTTCGCAGCACCAGCAGCCTGAACTGCTCGAGCTCTATCCATGAATCGGCCAGCTTTTCCTGCACCATCTGCTTGTCGGCCAGGCGCTCGCCCTGGGTGTGGCGCGAGATCACGCGCTCGCACATCATGTCGAGCGCGCGTCGGGCTTCGCCGATCGTTCGCATCGCATGGTGGATGCGTCCACCGCCCAGCCGCACCTGCGCGACGACGAAAGCCTCGCCGCGCCGGCCCAGCATGTGGTCTGCCGGTACCCGCACCGCATCAAAATCGAGGTAGCCGTGGGTGGCCACTTTCTCGGTCGGAAAACCCGAGTTGCGCAGGATCTTCAGCCCCGGCGTCGAGGTCGGCACGATGAACATCGACATCGTCTTGTAAGGCGATGCCCCCGGGTCGGTCACCGCCATCACGATCAGGAACTCGGCGAAGTTGGCGTGCGAGGCAAACCACTTCTGCCCTGTGATCACCCAGTCGTCGCCATCGCGCACCGCCTCGGTCTTGAACACCTTGGGGTCGGCGCCGCCCTGCGGCTCGGTCATCGCGAAGCAGGAGACGATCTCGTTGTCGAGCAGCGGTTGCAACCAGCGCCGCTTTTGCTCAGGGCTGCCGTAGTGGGCCAGGATCTCGGCGTTGCCGCTGTCGGGTGCCTGGCAGCCAAAGACCGTCGGGCCGTACTGGGATCGGCCCAGCAACTCGTTGAGCAGCGCGAGCTTGACCTGTCCGTAGCCCTGACCGCCGAGCTCAGGCCCCAGATGGCAGGCCCAGAGCTTGCGCTGCTTGACCAGCGCTTGCAAAGGCCGCACCAGCGCATTGCGGCGCGGGTCGCGCACATCGCAGGGGTGGCCCAGCACCAGGTCCAGCGGCTCGATCTCGTCGTGCACGAACTGCTTGACCCAGTCAAGTTGTTGTTGGTAGTCGTCGTCGGTAGAGAAGTCCCAGGACATGCCGGTTTCCTTTGATGTGGATGTTTTTGCGCGGACCAGTGTGCCCCAGCAAGCCCTGTTGTCGGTGTCACCAAGAGTGCGCGCGGCCTGCAGGTCGTGCAAAAAAGTTCGCCAAGGCCCAACAGCCCATCGCTGGTGCCCGGTGGGAACGCTTGCCCGGGCCGTGGGAAAATCAGCGGTTTCGCTCCCAGAGGGTCACCCCCCATGACCGCAGCAACCGCACCGTCAGCCCCGTTGCACACCGCGTTCTACCAGTTCGTCAGACTGGCGCAGCCCGAGGCCATGGCACTGCTGCTGCGCGAGTTGACGGCGCGCGAGCAGCTGATGGGCAGCGTGCTGGTCGCGCCCGAGGGCATCAACGGCATGCTGGCCGGGGCGACGCAGGCCGTCGCAGCGGCCGAGCACGCACTGCTCACCGACCCTTGTTTTGAGGGGCTTTTTGCCGGCATGGTGTTCAAGCGCAGCGCCTGCAAGACCGTGCCTTTTCACAAGATGAAGGTTCACGTCAAGGCCGAGATCGTGCCGCTGGGCATCGCCGGCGTTGATGCGAGCCGCCACACCGGTACCAATCTGAGCCCGCAGGCCTGGCGTGAGCTGATCAAGCAAGACGACGTGGTGCTGCTCGACAACCGCAACAGTTTCGAGTTCAGACTCGGTCGATTCGACCGCGCGATCGACCCGCAGGTGGGCAATTTTCGCGACTTCCCGGCCTATGTGTTGGCCCATGCGCCGGCCTGGAGGGCCGCCGGCAAGCGGGTGGCGATGTACTGCACCGGTGGCATCCGCTGCGACAAGACCAGCGCCTGGATGCACGACATGGGCCTGCCCGTCTTCTCGCTTGAAGGCGGCATCCTGAACTACTTCGCACAGATGCCCGACGCCGAGCTCGACTGGCAGGGCGAGTGCTTCGTGTTTGACAACCGGGTCGCGCTCGACACCCGGCTGCAGGAAACCAACACCTCGCTCGAGGAGGTGTACAGCGGTTCGCCCGATGGGCCATGGCGACTGGCGCGGGCTCAGCGCCTGGCCAGTGCTGGCCCTGCCGTGGTCGACACCGACCGCGCTGCCTGACTAGGGCCCGGCATGTTGCCCAGCCGCGATGG
>JBILYN010000392.1:0-4365 GCA_044377715.1 Aquabacterium sp. | reverse complement strand
GCTGCCCAATGGGGAATCCTTGCCCTACGAGAACTGGCCCGTGCCGCGGGCGCTGCGCGGCGAGTCCGCATTCAATGTCGAATTCACGATGCGAAGGCGCGACACCCGCGAGTCCTGGATCGGCAGCTTCAACTGCGCACCGATTCGCGGCAAAGGTGGCAGCATCCTGGGCGCGGTGGTGACCGCGCGCGACGTCACCGAGGAAAAGCACAGAAAACTGGCGCTGAACCAGGCCAAGGAAGCAGCAGAGGCGGCGAACCGGGCCAAGAGCGCCTTCCTGGCCACCATGAGCCACGAATTGCGCACACCCTTGAACGGCATCATGGGCATGGTCGAGCTCGCGCAGCGCCGGGCCAGCGATCCCCGCCAGATCGACCAGCTCGCAAAGGCCTTGAAAGCGTCTCAGCACCTGTTGGAGATCATTCGTGACATTCTCGACATCTCGCGCATCGAGGCCGATCGGTTCTCATTGGTGGAGGCCGATTTCCAGCTCGATACCGTCCTGCACAACCTGGACGCCGTGATCCACCAACAGATCGCCAAGGCGCAGCTTGAGCTGTCGATCGAATTGGCGCCCGAGCTGCTCGGCATGGTGGCGCGGGGTGACGCCAGGCGGCTGAGCCAGGTTCTGCTCAACCTCACCAGCAACGCGGCCAAGTTCACCACACAGGGCTCGATCACAGTGCGAGCCCTGCTGCTCGAGGACAGCCCGGCACGGGTCGTGCTGCGCTTCGAAGTTCAGGACACGGGCATCGGCATCGCGCCCGAGGATCAAGGTCGAATCTTCCAGTCCTTCGAGCAAGTCGACAGCTCCCACACGCGTCCCTACGGTGGAAGCGGATTGGGACTGGCCATCAGCAAGCGGCTGGTGCAGATGATGCACGGCACGATCGGTGTCGACAGTGCGCTGGGTGCTGGCGCGACCTTCTGGTTCACGGCGCAACTGGGCAAGCCCCGGCAGGACCTGGACGTAGCGCCAGTGCAGCAGCAACCTTCTGCGCGTGAGCTCTTGAAGTCCAGGCATCGCGGCGCCTACGTTCTTTTGGTCGAGGACGATGCCATGAACCTGGAGGTGGCACAGGGGCTGCTCGAGGACTGCGGGTTGGTCGTGCATTCGGCGTCCGACGGTGCGCAAGCTGTGGAAAAGGCCCAGCGGGTGAACTACGACCTGATCCTGATGGACATCCAGATGCCGGTGATGGACGGCATGGAGGCGACCCGAAGAATCCGCGGACTGCCCAACAATCCCCAAGTACCGATCATCGCTTTCACGGCGAACGTTTTTCCGGAAGATGAGGCACGCTGTCGCGAGGCCGGCATGAACGGTTTCATCGGCCGGCCGATAGCGTCCGAGGCGCTCTACACCATCATGCTCGATTGGCTTGTAGATCCCCGGGCCAGTGTCGGGGATCCCAAGGCCTTGCCTGCTGGCTGAGCAGGTGCACAGTGCGCGCGCAGTGGGTCGACACAGACCTGCAGACCGGCAGCAGCGCCGGCCCGGCACAACATCACGGCCGGCATCGACTAGCGAGCCGACGAGGCCCTCGATAGCGGCAGCGCTGCGTCCGGGCTTGCCGGTTTGGGCGGGCCGCTGATCCGCAACACCGCCAGCGCCGCACCGCCGAGCACCAGTGCAAAGCCGACCCAGTCGATCGCTGAAGGCCGGTCGCCCACCAGCGCCATCGCACCGATCACCCCGACCACCGGCACCGCCAGCGTGGTCAACGACGACACAGTGGCGCTGGCTGAAGCCAGCAGCCGGTACCACAGCACATAGGCCACCGCGGTGGCCACGACCACATGCCAGGCCAACGCGACCAATACCCTGGGCGGCCAGACAGCGGGCAGCCGTTCGCCCGCCAACAGGCCAACGCCAGCTGCAATCAGTGCGCCAATGCCCAGCTGCCAGGCCGTGAGCACGATGCGGTCGCCCGGTGGCGGCCAGCGCTTGGTCGCGACCGTGCCCAAGGCCCAGGCCAAGGCCGCGCCCAAGGGAAACACCAGGCCCCAGGCCGACGCGCCCGGCATCGACCCAGCCAGGCCTTGCAACACCGGCGCTGCCAGCACCGCGATGCCCGCGCTGCCCAGCACCAGCGCGATGGCCCCACGCCGGTCGGGGCGCTCACCCAGCACCAGCCAAGCCAGCGCGGCCGACATCATCGGCATCGTGAAAGTCAGCACCGCAGCACGCGAAGTGGACGTGGTGAGCTGTGCGAAAGCCGTGCACATGTTGAAAACCGCGACGGTCAGCAAGCTGCCGACGGCAACGCCGGGCAGCGCGTCGCGCGGCGGCAGCAGCCGGGTGCCACGCAGCAGCGCCAGCGCCAGCAGCAGCATGGCGCCCAGGCCCAAACCGAGTGCGCGAGCGCTGAACGGTGGCAGCACAGACAGCATGACCTTGACCGCCGGCCAGTTCAAACCCCAGGCCAGGGCCAGCAGCAAGGGGATCAGCGCGGGACGCATCGCGGCCCAAACCCTGAAGTGAGCATGGCGAACCGGGTCTTGTAGCCCCGGATGGATGCGTCGGCGAGTTGATCGGGCATCGCGCGATGCTTGCATGCCAACCGGCGCCAGACACGCCGCCATGGCGACATCTGCATGTCGATGGCCAGACTTGAAGGCGTTCGACTGTCCGCCCAAAAGCACCCCGGCCTGTGGGTGTCGGCGTACCTCATGCTCGTCCAGCACCTGCCTCGGGCGGCGAGGGAGCGGCGTGCGCAACGGTACGGCAAAGCCTTCCAACTGATCTCGCGGTCTTCGTGTATAAACACGTTGATACACCAAAGGATCGGCCATGACTGAAGCCATTCTCGACATCAAAGCCTGGGGCAACAACCTGGGCGTTCGACTGCCGGCGGCGGTGGCACGTGCGGCGCACCTGAAGGCCGATCAGCGGGTGCGCATCACCGTGGAAGACGGCCGCGTCATCATCACGCCGCATGGCGACAAACCGCCCACCCTGGCCGAGCGTCTGGCACTGTTCGACCCGGCGCTGCACGCTGGCGAGGCCATGGCAGCGGCACCGGTGGGTCGTGAAGCGTGGTGAGTGCTGCCGGCAAGCCTGCGGTGGCCAAGCGCAAGGCGGTCGCGGCGAAGTCGTCGAAGCCGGCCACGTCCCAGCCGACAAGGGCTGGAACGACCGTCTGGGCGCCCGAACGCCAAGCCGTGATCTGGATCGACTGCAACCCTCAGGCCGGCGGCGAAATGCGCGACATGCATCCCATGCTGGTGCTGTCGCCCGCCGATTTCAACGCCCGCACCGGCCTGGTCATCGGCCTGCCCTTGACCACCGCCGCGTACAACGCCACCAACCCGTTTGCGCTGGCGGTTGGCGCGGCCGGTGGGCGCCAAACCGGCAAGACGAGCTACGTGCTGTGTCATCAGCCGAAGTCCTTCGACTGGCGCGCGCGTGATGCCAAACCGCACCCGCAAGGCAAGCTGACCGACACCGTCTTCGCACAGGCCTGCGCCCGGCTGAACCAGATCATCGCCATCGAGTAAGGCGGCCACCTGCCGGTCATACGGCGGCAGGACATCTGGCTCGGCAGGCAAGCGTGGCCTTGGCGCGACGGCAGCACGCACCTGGTGATCAGCCCGCAGCCTGGGCTCGGCCGTGCCGATGGCGTTTGAAATTCCTGTCCAAAGTAACGTGAATAAATTGGGAAAACGAGCGGGTACCTGGGCTTCTATATAGCCTCATCATTGGCTCCACCCGCTACCACCTCGACACTCAAGAAAGCCCATGCACTCGCAAGCCTCTGCGCTTTTTTGCGCTATCCAACGAAGCCGTGACGGCACTCGACGTCTCGGTGCAGGCCCAGGTGATGCAGCTGCTCAAGGAAATCCGCGCCCGCCTCAACCTGGCCATGTGGTTCATCACCCAGGACCTGCGCGTGGCCAGCCGGATCTGCGACCCACTGGCGGTGATGCGCCGAGGCGAGGTGGTGGAGTACTTGAGCGGCCGAGGTTAGGGCGACAGGTGCCGAGATTAGGGCTCTTTGCGCGTTAGTTCGTGATGGGTCACTCCATGAGCTACTGCCGTGTCAGACTTAGCTTTGTGGCCCCGTGTAGCGGGCTTGCGGAGCGTGCGATGGATGCGACAGAACTGAAGCGGTGGCTGGCGTCGGTGGCGCGGCTGACACCGACCCAGAAGGCCGATTTGCTCAAGGCGCTGAGCGTCAGGGACGACGAGGCCGAGGTCGGGCATCTCGTGGACTCGCGGCTCGCCCAGTCGCCGGCTTGCCCACATTGCGCCAGCACGTGGATTGTTCGCAACGGCAGCGCCAGCGGCTTGCAACGCTTCAAGTGCCGGGCTTGCCAGCGCACGTTCAACGCACTGAGCAAGACGCCGCTGGCCCGGTTGCG
>JBILYN010000115.1:0-12797 GCA_044377715.1 Aquabacterium sp. | reverse complement strand
GGTTTCGATTTCGCGCGCCAACCCTTCAACCATGTCACCCAGGCTTGGCGCCAACCGGGATCGAGCATCAAGCCTTTTCTGTACTCGGCGGCGCTAGAGGGCGGCGTGATGCCGGCCACGGTCATCAACGATGCGGCGATCGAGGCCGTCGACGGCTGGGCGCCGCAAAACGCCGACGGCCAGTTTGACGGCCCGATCAAGCTGCGTCAGGCCCTGGCGCGGTCCAGGAACCTGGTCAGCATCCGGGTGTTGCGCCAGATCGGCTTGCCGGCCGCGCGGGACTGGCTGGCGCGCTACGGTTTCGAACCCGACAAGCAGCCCGACAACCTGACGCTGGCGCTGGGCGCGGGCAGCACCACGCCGATGCGGCTGGCCCAGGCCTATGCGGTGCTGGCCAACGGCGGCTGGGCGGTGACACCAGTGGTGATCGAACGCATCACCGACGCCGCGGGCAAGCTGCTGTTCGAGGCGCCGACAGCACCGCCGCAGGAGGAGGACAGCCGCGCGCTGCCGGCGCGCAACGTCTACGTCACCAACAGCTTGCTCAACGACGTCACGCGGGTCGGTACCGCTGCGCGGGCACAGCAACAACTCCAGCGCAGCGACCTCTACGGCAAGACCGGCACGACCAACGACGCGGTCGACGCGTGGTTTGCCGGTTTTCAGCCCGGTCTGGTCGCGGTGGCCTGGATGGGCTATGACAAGCCCATCAGCCTGGGCGTTCGCGAATCGGGCGGCGGCCTGGCGCTGCCGATCTGGATCGACTTCATGGCACAGGCGCTCAAGGGGGTGGCGGTCGCCGCGCCGCCACCGGTGCCCGAAGGGCTGGTGCACAGCGGCGGCGACTGGATCTACAGCGAATGGGCCGACGGTGGGTCGGTGTTGACGATAGGCATGGAGCCGGAGGCACCGGCCGCTGCGGCCTCGGCGGCGGCGCGCTGACTTCTGCAGGCCTGGAGTTGATCAACCGCCCAGGCCCGCGATGGGCTGGCCGGGTCCATGCCGTTGATCCAGATGTTGGTGGCGACCAGAAAACCCGCACTACCGTCGTGGCTGGACAGGCGGGGGCTGGACATGTGCTTGTGGCTGGGTAGGCTCATCGGAACGCAGGAACGCCATCACCTCTGCCGCGTCCAACTGCCTGATGTCCGGGCTCATGCTCTGGCGAACTTTCGCGGCTGCTGCGCGCAATTGTTCGCGGCGATCGGTCTGGATGCCGTTGGCCAATTTGCTGATCACGATTTTGCCGGCTTCGATCGCGAACGTCACTTCGCTGCCGGGCAGCACGCCCGTCGCCAGGCGGATGCGCTTGGGGATGGTGACCTGACCCTTGTCGGTGACACGCATGTTTGCCTCTCGCGAATTGCACTTGAAAAGTAAGAGTCGGCAGTAGGAATCCTGCATCTTCTCGCCTGCGCCATCGTTCGCTGTCGCGGCTTGCAGCCAGGCTGTGGGGCATGGACAGCTGCGCGCCGACCGGCTCAAGCGACCGCGACCGCCTCGATCTCGAGACGAAAACCGTGGTGCAGCGCCGGCACCGGCACGACCGCGCGCGCCGGCTTGGCGTCGCCGGCCCAGTCGGCATACAGCGTGTTGAAAGCCGGCCAGTCGTCGATGTCGGTGAGGTAGGCCCGCACCTGCACCAGCCGGTCTATGTCGCTGCCGGCCGCGCGCAAAGCGGCGGCCACGTTGGCCAGCGTCTGCGTCGCCTGGGCCTCGAACGAGGCCTCGTTGAGCCGGCTACCGTCGGGCGCGATCGGCAGCTGCCCGGCGACGAACACCAGACCGGCGCCGACCACCGCGTGGCTGTAATGCCCGCCGGGGCTGGCCATCGTCTCGGGCCTGATCTCGCGTCGATCACCAGCCATAGAAACGCTCCCAGGTCGTGACGCCACCGTCTGCGTCGACCACCGCGTAGCTGGGGAACTGCGCCGCCGTCGCGCAAGCATGGTTGGGCAGGATGCGCAACTGCATGCCCAGCGGCAGACGCTGCGCGATGTCGGGGCAGACGGCGCCGTCGCGCCAGCAGACGATGCCGTGCTCCTGGTTGGCGCTGCCGACAATGAAGCCGTCGATCGGCGCGCCGCTGGCATCGCAGACGGCGCCATAGCCGTAGTCCAGCGCCTGCGCCTGCGTGCCGCGGTCTCGGCTCATCGCCATCCAGCCGGCGTCAGTCAGCGCCCAGCCCTTCTCGGTCTGGTGGCCGATCACGGTGGCGAGCACCGACAGCGCAATCTCGGCGATGCCGCAGACCCCGACGTTGGCCATCACCAGGTCGTTGAAGACGTAGACGCCGGCGCGCACCTCGGTCACACCATCGAGTTGGCGCGCCGACAAAGCGGTCGGCGTCGATCCCACGCTGACCTCCGGGCAGGGCAGTCCGGCCGCGCGCAGCCGATCGGCCGCTTGCACGCAGCGCGAGCGCTCTTGTTCGGCCATCGCCTCCAGTGCATCGGGCGTGTTCAGCTCGTAAGACGCGCCAGCGTGGGTCATCACGCCCTTGAGCAGCGCGCCGCCATCGTGCAGCGTTCGGCCTATCGTGATCAGCCTGTCCTCGTCGGGGCGCACGCCTGCGCGGTGGCCGTCGGTGTCGATCTCGATCATCACCTCGAAGCGGTGGCCGTCGGCCACCACCGCCTGCGCTGCGGCCAGCGAGTCGACGACGATGGTGAGCCGGCAGCCGCGATCGCGCAATGCGCGCACTTGCGCCAGTTTGGCCGCAGCGATGCCCACCGCGTACAGGATGTCGTCGAAGCCGGCGTCGAAGAACTGCGCGGCTTCCTTCAGCGTCGACACCGTGATGCCCTGGGCACCTGCATCGCGCTGGCGTTGCGCCACGGCCAGGCATTTGCTGGTCTTGACATGCGGACGCAAGCGCACGCCCAGCGCGTTCATCCGCGACTGCATCCGCGCGATGTTGCGGTCCATCTGCGCCGCGTTGATCAGTGCAGCCGGGGTGTCGAGTTCGGTCAGGTTCATCGCGGTGATGCTAGCCAAGGTCTGGCTTGCGCACAATGCGGGGTCGCCCCGCTGCCCGACGCTGCCCGACGCTGCCCGCGGCTGACACCAACCATCGGCGCCCTGCTTCAGGCCGGTACAGCCCGAACCCCATGCCCAACTACAGCCTTGCCGATTTCGATTTCGACCTGCCGCCGGCGCTGGTCGCACAGCACCCAGCGGCCGAGCGCAGCGCATCGCGCTTGCTCGACGGCAGGGGTGCGCTGCCGGTCGACCGGGTGTTTCGCGAACTGCCGGTATTGCTCGAACCCGGCGACCTGCTGGTCTTCAACGACACCCGCGTGATCAAGGCCAGGCTGTTCGGCGAAAAGCCCACCGGCGGCGCGGTCGAAGCGCTGGTCGAGCGCGTGCTGCCCAACCAGGAGGTGCTGGCGCACCTGCGCGCCAGCAAGTCGCCGCGCGCAGGCACCCGGGTCAGCTTTGCCGACGGCGCTTTCGAGGCCGAGGTGCTGGGCCGAGGCGGCCCAGATGGCGGTCTGTTCCACCTGCGTTTCTTTCGCGACCGGATGCCTGCAGACCCGCTGGCGCTGCTCGAGGCCTTCGGCCATGTACCGCTGCCGCCCTACATCACCCATGCCGACGCGGCCGATGATGAGACGCGTTACCAGACCGTGTTCGCCAGCCGGCCGGGTGCAGTGGCCGCACCGACCGCGTCGCTGCACTTCGACCCGGCGCTGCTGGCCGCACTCGCAGATCGCGGCGTGGCCAGCGCGCGCTTGACGCTGCACGTGGGCGCCGGCACTTTCCAGCCGGTCCGATCCCAGAACCTGGCCGACCACAAGATGCACAGCGAGTGGTACGAGGTCGGGCCCGACACGGTGGCGGCGATCGAACGCACCCGCGCCGCCGGTGGTCGCGTCGTCGCTGCAGGCACCACCAGCCTGCGCGCGCTCGAGTCCGCAGCGCTGCATGCGGCCCTCAACAACGGGGGGCTGTTGTCCACCGGCGCGCGAGAGACCGAGATCTTCATCACGCCAGGCTTCGAGTTCCGTGTGGTCGACCGATTGATCACCAACTTCCACCTGCCCAAGAGCACGCTGCTGATGCTGGTGTCGGCTTTTGCCGGCCACCAGCACATGCTCGCGCTGTACCGGCACGCGATCGAATTGGGTTACCGCTTTTTCAGCTATGGCGACGCGATGCTGCTCGACAGGCGGGCCGATTAGCGCAGCCGTTCCCGGAAAAAAATGGATACAACGTCGGATGAGGTCGGCCCGCTGTTTCAGCTATTGCCGGCGCAGCGCTTTGCGGGCCAGCGGCTGATCCTGCTGCCCGAGGATGTGGCCAAGATCGCATCGTTCATTGGTATCGACGATGGCGCGATCGGTGGTGTGCAGATTGCCGACGCTGCGCTGCAGCGCAACCTTGGTGACCGCGGCATCACGTTGACCGGCGCCCAGTCGGCCTGCCGCGACCACTTCAGATTTTGGGCCTGGAACGTCAGGTGGGCGCTGAGTTACGCGAACGACAGGCTCTTGCCCTTCATGTCGGGCGCGGGAGGCACTTCGGTGTGGCCGATGTACAACCGCACCGTATGCCATCAGTTCAGCGATAACGACCTGGATGAATGGCTGGACGCTGCGCTGCAGCCGCACAAGATCTGGCCACTCAGCAGCTGAAGTCCCGGCGTCAGGACTATCAGCGCTGAGCCGTCGAAGCAATCGTGTCTCAGGTAGACATCGGCGCCAGGAATGCCGTCATTCAGCATGAAGGTGGACAAAAGTACATTTTTACCAATATACTTTTACTTGTCTGTCGTCGTTCGAGCCGATGTCAGGCAGTCAGTAGACTTGGTCCTTCGTTTGGGGGTCCCGTTTTTGGGGCCCTTTTTTTTTGACACCGAAGGTGAGCTGCCATGCCCTCAGACTCCCGAAGAGCGGCGTGTCGCGACTTTGTCCCCTGAAACGTGTCGGCCGACGAAACCTTGATTCATTTTTTCGGATAGACCAGGTCGGCGCGGCGATTCTTCGCCCAGGCGGCTTCGTCGTGGCCCAGGGCTGTCGGGCGCTCATTGCCCCAACTGATGGCCTCCATCTGGCCGTCCTTCACGCCGTAGATCTTCAGCGCCTTGCGGACGGCCTCGGCGCGCTTTTGGCCCAACGAGAGGTTGTATTCACGACCGCCTCTCTCGTCGGTATTGCCCTCTATCTTGATCGCCAGGGCGGGCTTAGAAATCACGTAATTGGCTTGTCGCTCAATCAGGCCGTTGAACTCACCCTTGATGGCGTAGCCGTCGAAGTCGAAGTACACGCTGCGCTCGGTTGAAATCGCGCTCTTGGGGTCTAGGTGGGGCGCCAGTGATACTGTCGTCACGGTTCGGGCCGCGATAGGCAAGGGCTTGGGTGATGGCGTTGGCGCCGGAGCCGGCGCGGCAACCGCGGGCGCGGGCGCTGGCGCTGGCGCGGCAACAGCCACCGTTGTTGGCGGCGTCGCGGGTGTGCTGCTGCAACCTGCCACGGCAACCCCGATGAAAAATGCCACGGCACTTGCGCTTAACTTGACCATTTGTACATCTCCGAAAATTGGTTTGATTTGGTGAAACCAGTTCGTGGCGAGTCGACCTGTACTCGCACGAGGCCGAATCTTACGATAAAATTTGTACAAATGCACTTTGCCAATTGCTAGCAGACTGGAGGCCAGATGCCATTCGATTCAGTGACCAGTTGGTGAGTGGGCTATTGCGCTGCTGGCTCCGGTCATTCGAAATCTCGGAGGCACTGGGTGGTTAAGAAACTGTTGACAGGCTTGATCACCATGTTGTGTGCGCTCGACATTTCAGCGGGCACCTACCTGTGGTGGTTGCTCGCGCACAAGGATCTACCGGTTCAGCGTGAACGACCCTCTCCGATGTCGCCGGCTGCCTCCAGCCGGTTAAACACAAGGGCTCGAACGAGTGGCGCGCCATTTCGCTGTTCGATCTGATCGCCGGAATCCAAGTTGGTCCGCCACACTGAGAGCGCCCCAGGGCCGCTGCCACGCGGCATCTGCACGACCTGGAGGAGGAGAAGAGCCTGGGGCGTACCGGCGTTTGTTTCTCATGCGGGACGCCTGCGACAGGCACCCAGGTTCCCACCTGCGCGACCGAAGTTCGCGGTCGGACAAATGCCACCATCGCGCCCATCGGCAACCTGACTGTAGAAAGGACGGGACGCTGTGCTGACATCGCCCTGAGCACGGACACGGAGAGCTCACAGCTTTTCGATCGTCGTGCCGCTGCCCACTCCAGCAAGTGTGGCTTGGTCACTTTGCTTGACCCCCATGGGGGGCGGCCGGCTTCGGGGCGCTCAGACGACGTCGTCCCAGGGGCGTGAGAGGCGCATCGCGCCATTGACCACGCCGACCATCGAGTAGGTCTGCGGGAAGTTTCCCCACAGCTCGCCAGTGGCTGGTGCGACATCTTCGGACAGCAGTCCCAACGGATTGCGGCACGCCAACACGGCCTCGAAAATCTCCCGTGCCTCGACGGTACGGCCAATGCGCGCCAGTGCATCGATACGCCAGAACGCGCAGACGTTGAACGCAGTCTGCGGTCGGCCGAAGTCATCGGCTTCCTCGTAGCGTCGCATGAAGGGGCCGTCGCACAGATGTTCCTCCAGTGCGCGCAGCGTGCTGACGAAGCGGGGGTCGCGCGGGTCGATGAAGCCGACCTCGGCCATCAGCAGTACGCTGGCGTCCAGGTGCTCGCCCTCGAAGCTCTCCACGAAGGACTGACGGCGATCGTTCCAGGCGCTCTGCAGAATGCGGGCGCGAATCGTCGTCGCACGCTCGGCCCACCAATTCGAGCGATCTCGAAGATTCAGAGCCAGAGCTGCCTTGGCCAACCGGTCACAGGCCGCCCAGCACATCAACGACGACGAGGTATGCACTCGCGCCCGGGTCCGCAATTCCCACATGCCCGCATCGGGCTGATCGTGCAGTTCCCAAGCACGGTCTCCCATCGGTTCGAGTGCGCGAAAGTCGTCGATACCGGCCCGACGAAACAAGCGCTGATCATGGAACGCTTGAGCCGCGCCGAGCACGATGTTGCCATAGACGTCATGCTGGTGGTGCTCAAAGGCCTGGTTGCCGATACGCACAGGACCCATGCCGCGATAGCCGGCCATGGTTGGCTCGATGCGCTCGGGCAGTTCGCGCTCCAGGCCAATGCCATAGAGCGGCTGCACATGGCCTCCTGCGCTGCTGCGCACCACATCGTGCAGCCAGCGCAGGTAGTCTTCCATCGTACCGACCTCGGCCAGGCTGTTGAGCGCACGGACCACGAAGAATGCGTCGCGCAGCCAGCAATAGCGGTAGTCCCAGTTGCGGGCACTGCCAGGCGCCTCGGGAATGCTGGTGGTCATGGCCGCGACGATGGCACCCGTCTCCTCGTACTGGCACAGCTTGAGCGTGATCGCGGCTCGTATCACGGCGTCCTGCCAGTCCAGCGGCACGGCCAGTCGGCGAGTCCACTCGCGCCAGTGGCGGACTGTGGCCTCCTCGAACCACCTCGCCGTCTCTTCGATGCCGCCATCGAGCGTTTCGTCTGGCCCCAACATCAAGTTGATGGGCGTGTGAATCGAGAACCAGGTCTGGTCGGCAACATAAGTCAAGGGCGCATCGGTCGTCAGACGCAAGGTCTGTTCGGGCAGCAAGAAACGCAGGTGGTTGGTGCCCCGCGTGACCATCTGCGTAGTTGCGGTCCATCCACCGGTCGGTTGCACCGCGATCCGGATCCGCGGATGCCCGGTCAGTGCGCGAACCCTTCGCACCAACTGCGCCGGGCGGAACATCCGACCGTGATGCATGAACCGCGGCGCGAAGTCGACGATCTCGATGGACTGGCCGGCGTCGTCGAAGAGTGTCGTTCGCACGACCGCCGTCCCGGCGTCGTAGACCTGCTCGGTGCGCACCATCCGTTCGAGCTCGACGCAGAAGCGGCCTGACTCGCGCGCGTTCTGTTCACCGCTCAGCAAGGCGTGAAACACCGGTGCACTGTCGAACCGCGGCAGACAGCACCAAACAATGCTGCCCCGTTGGTCGATGAGCGCGCTGATGGCGCAGTTGCCAATCAACGCGAGATTGAGCGAAGCAGTGTCAACAGCCAGTTGTGCGTCCGAGGTCAATGTCTTGGTTAGATTTGTTTGTATAGTAACAAATGTATACTGTAAAGCTTGGTCGCGCAACCTACGAGAGCGTGACGGTTGGGCAAGACTCGCCGTCGGGTCCGGGCGGCTCGCAAGCTCGCTACGCATTGAAATGGATCTCTATGCAGCCATTGAATTTCGGATGCAATCGCGCGGTCACCCAGCCATGATGACGCTTCGCACCATGCGATTGCAGTTGCGCTTTCTTCTGCCGCTCGGTGTCACGTTGATCGTCGCCGCTTACTTGGCGGTTCCGCTGATGGATCAGGTTACTTTGCGCTGGTTCAGCCGCGATCTCAACAGCCGCGGCACTTTGATGGCCAACGCCTTGTCCGATTCGATCACGGACGCGCTGACGTCAACCCACACCGCGCGCCTGAAACCGTTGTTCGACCGCGCGGCATTGGACGAGCGCTTGTTTGCCCTGGGGCTGTGCAGCTTGGACGGCCGGCTTCTGCAATCGACCGACAGATTCCCCGACAGTCTGTCGTGCGCTCTCGCGGTCGAAGCAGCGCTCAAGACTGAGCCGCGGCTGGCATTGGCTGGTGGTGCAGTCCATGTCGGTGTGCAGGATATCCTGGGAACCCGCCCGCCCGCGCCGGCTCTGCCGCCTGTGTTGATCGAACCCGCCCCTGTTCGTTGGGCAATGGAGGCCGCCAGCGCCGTGGCGCCCAGCGCGGACGCTGCGGACCCTGGTCCCAGGGTCGTGCTGGCGCGGCTTGTGCTGCTGCACGACTTGAGTTTCATCGAGCGCCGCAGCCAGGACACCCGGCGCTACCTGATCGGCCTGATCGCAGCGCTGGGCCTGGTGATCGCCCTGATCACCGTGGTGGTCGCGCAATTGAGCTGGCGTGGATGGGTGAACGGTGTGCGCGCGCTGTTGCGCGGCGAAGGGCTCGTCAGTCCGATGGTACTGTCGGCGCCGGAACTGGCACCTTTCGCCGCGGATTTGCGTGCCCGCATGCGCGACCTCGAAGACGAGTACCGCCGCTCGGCGGGCCCGGATGCGGAATGGACGGCCGAGCGGCTGCGTACACTCTTGCGCACCCAACTCAGCGGCGACCAGGTCATCGTGGTGTCGAATCGCGAACCTTACATCCACGAGTGAACGGCCGATGGCGTGGTGGTCAAGCGCCCGGCCAGTGGGCTGGTGACGGCGGTCGAACCGGTGATGCGCGCCTGTTCGGGCACCTGGGTAGCGCACGGCAGCGGCAGCGCCGACCGCGACGTGGTGGACGGCACGGACCGCGTGCAGGTGCCGCCCGGCAAACTCGACTACTGGCTACGCCGCGTCTGGATGACCGCGGAGGAAGAACAGGGCTATTACTACGGCTTCGCCAACGAGGGCATGTGGCCGCTGTGCCATGTCGCGCATGTGCGGCCGGTGTTCCGCGAGTCGGACTGGGAGGCCTACCGGGCAGTCAACCAACGCTTCGCTGATGCGGTGGTCGCCGAAGCACGCAGCGCCGACCCGGTGGTGCTGGTCCAGGACTACCACTTCGCGCTGCTGCCGGCGATGATCCGCGAGAAGCTGCCCCAGGCCACCATCTTGACCTTCTGGCGCATCCCCTGGCCCAACCCCGAGTCCTTTGGCATCTGCCCCTGGCGGCGCGAGATTCTTCAAGGCATGCTGGGCAGCACCATCCTCGGCTTTCACACCCGTTTCCACTGCAAGAACTTCATCGAGACCGTGGATCGCTACCTCGAGGCGCGCATCGAGCACGAGCACTCCACGATCGCCTTCCAGGAGAAGGAGACGCTGGTGGAGAGCTACCCGATTTCCATTGAGTGGCCGAGCGAGGCCGAGGTGGCGACCTGGGCGCCGGTGGGCGAGTGCCGGCGGCGTGTGATCGACCGGCTCGGCCTGCCCGCCGATGTCTGCCTGGCCGTCGGTGTCGACCGCTTCGACTACACCAAGGGCATTCTCGAGCGGCTCAATGCCGTGGAACGGTTGCTGGAGAAGTGGCCGTCGTGGGTCGGTCGTTTCGTTTTCGTGCAGGTGGCGGCACCCACGCGCAGCGCGCTGGACGAGTACCGCAGTTTCCAGGAACGTGTTCAGCGCGTCACCGAGCGGATCAACCAGCGTTTCGGCCGCCCAGGCTACCAGCCGGTGCACCTGCTGGCGCAGCACCATGAGCACGACGCGGTGTTTGAGTTGTTCCGGGCGGCGGACATCTGTGTGGTGACAAGCCTGCACGACGGCATGAACCTGGTGTGCAAGGAGTTCGTCGCAGCCCGCGATGACTTGCAGGGTGTGCTGGTGCTAAGCCGCTTCGCCGGCGCGGCGCGCGAGATGCCCGAGGCCCTGATCGTCAACCCTTACCACGTGGAAGAAACCGCCGACGCACTGCACCGCGCCGCCACCATGCCTGCAGCCGAGCAGCGCGAGCGCATGGCCAGCCTGCGCAGCACCGTGCGCGAGTTCAATGTGTTCCGCTGGGCGGGCCGCATGCTCGCCGACGCCGGTCGCTGGCGCCTGCGCTCACGCATTGAGGCCCGCGTGCGCAGTCACCAGTCGCGATGATCGCCATGCATCAGCGGCCGATACGACCGATGCAACACCTGTTCAACACGGAGGGCATGATCGCCCTGGCCCGCACGCTGCGGCAGCGGCCCTTGCTGGCCTTCGATTTCGACGGCACGCTGGCACCAATCGTTGCGCGCCCCAACGATGCGCACCTGTCCGAGGGTGTGTCGGCACGCTTGGCGGCCTTGGCAAGGCTCCTGCCCGTGGCCATCGTCACGGGCCGTAGTGTCGATGATGTTCGCGCACGACTGGGCTTCGAGCCCCAGTTCATCGTCGGCAACCACGGTGCTGAAGGCGTTGGCGAGCTTGGCGCTGCTCAAGAGCCGTTCGAAGCGCTGGCCCGGTTTCGTCTGCGCCTTCGTGACCTGAGCCCGGCGCTGTCAGCCGCAGGCGTGACGGTAGAGGACAAGCGCCATTCGATGGCTTTGCACTACCGGCTGTCGCGAACTCGTGAGCGGGCGCTTGAGGTCATCACGGGACTGCTGGCGGACCACGATGAGGCATTGCGGGTCTTCGGCGGCAAGTTCGTCGTCAATGTCGTGCCGCAGGTCGCGCCTGACAAGGCCGACGCCGTGCGTGAGTTGGTGCAGCGAAGCGGCGTGTCATGCGCCCTCTTCGCCGGCGATGACGTGAACGACGAACCCGTCTTTGCAGTTGCCGCCGCGGGGTGGCTGACGATCCGTGTCGGGCGTGACGACCCCAGGTCCAAGGCGCATTACTTCCTCGACAGTCCGGCCGAGATCGCGATGCTGCTCGAGCGCATGGTGTCGCTGCTGGCACGGCAATGAGCGATTGGGTGCCGAGGATGGGCAAGGCCGTCGAGCGGGCCCTGTCGGTGTACCCGTGGCAGCGGCGCGTGGCGTCGGCCGATCGCCGCACACGACTACTGGACCTCGGGCAAATTCAAGCACTGGATCACCCGCGAGGTGTTCAACGCGGTGTATTCAAGCGTGCGATGAAGGCCAACAGCAGCCCGAAGGCGTCGGCACGGGACATGGCCTGCAAGCTATCCCATGGCCTGTCGTTTGCCGCGCTGGCCATGCCTGCCGCGGCCGCGGTGGCTGGACAAATCAGGTCGCCGGGCGACCGCCCGGCACAGTCGACACCCCCTTACTCGCGGGGGCGCAGGGCACCCTCAGGGCCATTGATGGCGGCACGGCGTTGCACTAAGCTTGAAACAGATATTTTTCTAGTCAATCGTGGAAGCCGTTATGAACAAGACCTTTCTCAATTTGGCCGCAGCCGCCGCGATGTTGATGGGTGCCTCTGGTGCTCACGCTGTCGTCTACACCTTCAATGCGACGCTGTCGGGTGCCAATGAGGTGCTGCCAGCCGTTGGCGGTCCGGGTTCCGGCATCGCCATCCTGGCCTACAACACCTGGGGCACTGCATCGTTGGCCGATGACACCTACGACTTTTCGATGGCGGTGTTCGGCCTGACTGGTGGCACGGTGGCGGGAACGGCCGCAAGTGCCTTCCACATCCATGGCGCGGCCACCACCACTGAAAATGCGCCAGTGCGCGTTGCGCTGGACGCATCGCCTTTTGCCGCCTTGAACCTCGGCAGCACGCTGTTGGTGGGCGGCAGCGCTATCCCCGCACCGGTGTCGATTCCGTTGACCGCGGTTAGTGCTACGAACGCGGGTCACCCCTCGATGTCCTTCCTGGACATGCTCCAGGGCGGCTTGGCCTACATCAACGTGCACACCGCGCTCAAGCCTATGGGTGCGGTGCGCGGCCAGTTGATCCAGGTGTCGGCCGTGCCCGAGCCGTCGACCTACGCGATGCTGCTGCTCGGCGTCGCGGCGCTGGGCTTCGTCGCGCGCCGTCGCCAGCGCTGAAGTCCAGGGCCAGTCCCGGACGAACAAAAGCCCGCTTCGGCGGGCTTTTTGCTAGGTGAGGCGGCCGAAGCCGGCCGCCCCGCCATCACTTCGTCATTTCGCGTGCTGCTTGACCAGCGCGCGCGCTTTGTCGAGCAAATGCTTGCCGTTGCCGCCCTTGCCGTTGGCGAGCTTGGCGCTGCTCAAGAGCCGTTCGAAGCGCTGGCCCGGTTTCGTCTGCGCCTTCGTGACCTGAGCCCGGCGCTGTCAGCCGCAGGCGTGACGGTAGAGGACAAGCGCCATTCGATG
>JBILYN010000391.1:0-4366 GCA_044377715.1 Aquabacterium sp. | reverse complement strand
CGATCTCGTCCGGGCCGCAGTCGCCACCGGCCTCGTTGACGATGCGCATCTCGGTATGCATCAGCACCTTGCCGGTGGAGCCGAGCTTGCGGACCGCATCCGCCGGGTCGAGAAAGATGCAGGACGGGCTGGTCTCGGTCATGCCGAAGCCCTGCCCCAACAACACCCCCCGAGCGGCCCAGGTCTGGAGGATCGTCAGCGCGCAAGGTGCGCCGCCGACACCCGCGCAGCGCAGTCGCGACAGGTCGGTGGTCTCGAATTCGGGGTGTTGCATCATGAACTGATAAGGTGCCGGCACCGCAAAGAAGTGCGTGATGCCCTGGCTCTGATCGCCGATGACCTGCAAGGCCCGACCCGGGTCGAAGGTCCGCATGATCACCACCGTGCCGCCGGCGTGCAGCACCGGGTTGGAATAGCAATTCAGGCCGCCAGTGTGAAACAGCGGCAGCACCGACAGATGCACGGTGTCGAGACCGATGCCGGCAGGGAGCCCGAGGTTGACGCAGTTCCAGAAGTTCATCCCATGGGTGATCATCGCGCCCTTGGGGTGACCGGTCGTTCCAGAGGTGTACATGATCGTGCTGACGTCGTCGTGCGTCAGCGCCTCTCGGACACTGGCCTGGCCGTTGAAGGCGTCGACCACCGCCTCATAGGGGTTGGTGGCCGACCCGAAACCGGCGCTGGTGTCGATGCACAGCAAGGTCTCGATGCCACACAAGCGCTGAAGCGCCTTGGCGGCATCGGTGAAAGCCGCGTCGTGAACGAGGATTCTTGGCGAACTGTCGTTGAGGATGTACTCGAGCTCAGTGACCGTCAGGCGCCAGTTCAACAGCACCGCGATCGCGCCGGTGCGGCCACAGGCGAACTGCAGGTCGAAGAATTCGACGCCGTTGTGCGCCAGCAAGGCCACGCGATCGCCACGCCCGACGCCAAGCGACGAGAAATAAGCGGCCACTGAATCGGCGCGGCGGTCCAGGTCGGCATAGGAAAAGCTTCGCTGGCTGCCGAGCTCGCGAACCGCTTCCTTGCCGGGTCGGTGGGCTCGGTGACACGTGAGCCAGTCATAGGCCGGCACGGCGCCACGGCTCGCCGGACGCGAACTCCGCATCGCGGCAATGGCTTGGGGGTCGGCAACAAAGTTCTTGATAGCGGGCATGGCGTGCTGAGTGTGAAAGTTCAGCCGCATCATGCCCAAGCATTCCCGCCCGGGCTGGCGTGAAAACCCTCTGTTGCGTGGGTGCCGATGGCGCGCCAGCAACCATGGCTTGTCGCCACCGACAAGATGACGACCCGCGGCGGCAGTCAAGCGCTCAGCGCAACGCGCGGTAGATCTCTTCGGCCAGGCCGTGCGATATGCCGTCCACGCTGCACAACTCGTCGACGCTGGCCGCGGCGACGCCGCGCAGACCACCAAAGCGTTGCAGCAGGCTGGCGCGCTTCTTTGGCCCGACCCCGGCGATGTCCTCGATCCGACTGCCACCCGTGCGAACGCTGGCGCGCTTGGCACGCATGCCGGTGATCGCAAAACGGTGCGCCTCGTCGCGGATCTGCGCCACCAGCATCAACGCGGCCGAGTCGTGGCCGAGGTAGACCTTGTCACGGCCATCGGCGAACACCAGTTCCTCCAGGCCGACCTTGCGGCCTTCGCCTTTTTCGACCCCAACGATCAGCGCCAAATCCAGCCCCAACGAGGCGAAAACCTCGCGCGCCATCGACACCTGGCCGCGGCCACCATCGACCAGCACCAGACCGGGCAGGCGCAAGGCCTTGGGCGGCAACACTGATTCGGTGCCCGAGAGCTGCGCCGCAGCGCGGGCCTCAGCCACCTTGGCGTAGCGGCGGGTCAGCACCTGGCGCATCGCGGCGTAGTCGTCGCCACCGGTGATGCCCTCGATGTTGTAGCGCCGGTACTCGGCCGGCCGCATCGCGTGGTTCTCGTAGACCACGCAGCTGGCTTGGGTCGCCTCGCCAGCGGTGTGGCTGATGTCGAAACACTCGATGCGCAGCGCGTCCAGGTCGTCCAGCCCCAGGTCCAGCGCATCGACCAGCGCGCGGGTTCGCTCGCGCTGCGAACCCTCCTCGGCCAGCAAGCGCGCCAGCGCGATCTGCGCCCCTTTCTCGGCCATCTCCAGCCAAGTGCGGCGCTGCTCACGCGGTTGGTGCTGGGCGTTGAGCTTGACCCCCAGTTGCTCGCCCAGTGCCGCCAGCAATTCGGCCGCCACCGCATGGCTCAGCACCAGACCGGGCGGCGGCGCCACGCCCAGGTAATGCTGGGCGATGAAGGCTTCGAGCACCTGCTGCTCGACGCTGAGCTCGCCGGCACGCTCGTCGGCCTGCTCGGCAGACAGCGCCGCAGCGTCCTCGACATGGGTCGGAAAATACGCGCGGTCGCCAAGGTGGCGGCCGCCGCGAACCATCGCCAGGTTGACGCAGGCCCGCCCGCCCGAGACCCGCACCGCCAGGATGTCGACGTCGCGATCGCGCGAGGACAGGCTGCTCTCGTCCATGCTCTGCTGGTGCAGCACCCGCGACAGCGCGCTGATCTGGTTACGCACCTCGGCCGCGCGTTCGAACTCCAGCGCATCCGAGAACGCCATCATCTGAGCCTGCAGCGAACTGACCACCTCGCCCGCATCGCCCAGCAAGAAACGCTCGGCATGCGACACATCGCGACGATAGTCCTCGGTCGAGATCAGGCCGACGCAAGGGCCTGAACAGCGCCGGATCTGGTAGAGCAGGCAGGGCCTCGAGCGATTGGCGTAGACCGTGTCCTCGCAAGTGCGCAGGCGGAAGGCCTTCTGCAGCAGCAAGATGGTTTCCTTGACCGCCCAGGCGCCGGGGTAAGGGCCGAAATAGCGGTGTTTGCGGTCGATCGCGCCGCGGTAATAGGCCAGCCGCGGGAAGGCGTGGCTGTGCAGCTTGAGGTAGGGGTAGCTCTTGTCGTCGCGGAACAGAATGTTGAACTTCGGCGCCAGCGTCTTGATCAGGTTGTTCTCGAGCAGCAAGGCCTCGGCCTCGGTGCGCACGACCGTGGTCTCCAGCCGGGCAATCCGGCTGATCATGTGGCCGATGCGGGTGCCGCCGTGGTCTTTCTGAAAGTAGCTGGCGACGCGCTTTTTCAGGCTGCGCGCCTTGCCCACATACAGCACCCCGCCCTGCGCATCGAAATAACGGTAGACGCCAGGCAGCGCTGGCAGCGCAGCGACCTCGACGAGCAGGCGCTCGCGCAGTTGCACATCGACGGGCTGCGCGGTGGCGGGCAGCACATCGACGGGCAGCACAGTGGCGGGCGACGCGGCGGCGGGCAGCGGATCAGCAGGCGAAGGCATTGAAGGCGTAGGTAGCAAGGGCAGCATCGGACGAGGTGGCCGATTCTGCCGTCCGCCGTGGCCCTGCGTCGGTCTTGTGATCCCTGCACCAATAATCAACGCCATGTTGTGGGACCTCTTCTGCCGCGTGATCGACAACTTCGGCGACATCGGCGTGAGTTGGCGCTTGGCCGCCGAACTGGGCCGGCGTGGCCATCAGGTGCGGCTGTGGACCGACGACGCATCCGCCTTGGCCTGGATGGCGCCCGCCGGCGCACCGGGGGTGCGGGTGCTGCAGTGGACCGATCCGGCGCTCGACTCGGCGCCCGGCGACGTTGTGGTCGAGACTTTCGGCTGCGCGCCGCCCGATGCCTTCCTGGCCCGCATGGCCCAGGTCCGTCGCACGCCGGTCTGGATCAACCTGGAATACCTCAGCGCCGAGCCCTATGTCGAGCGCTCGCACGGCCTGATGTCGCCACAGTTCAGCGGGCCGGCCGCTGGGCTGAAAAAATGGTTCTTCTACCCTGGCTTCACCACCGCCACCGGCGGGCTGATGCCGGCCGGCGCACCGATTGCGGTCGACCAGGCCCGCGCCTGGGCCCATGAGATGGGCTGGCAACGCGATGCCCAAGAGCAACTGGTGACGGTGTTTTGCTACCAGAACCCAGTGTTGCCGGCCTTGCTGCAAACCTTGAGCCCGCAGCGCTGTGCGCTGCTGGTAGCGCCCGGTCCGGCGCGGGCTCAGTTGCAGACGCTGGACTTGCCGCCCGGCCTGCGACAGGTCGACCTGCCCTACCTCAGTCAAGCAGATTTCGACCGACTGCTGGCCTGCGCCGACCTGAACCTGGTTCGCGGCGAGGACTCGTTCGTGCGTGCCCAATGCTGCGCCACCGGGCCTTTTCTTTGGCAAGCCTATCCCCAGCACGACGGAGCCCAAGGACCCAAGCTCGAGGCCTTTCTCGACCTGTACCTCGCAGACCAAGCGCCGCCGCTGGCGACATCGATCCGGGCGATGTTCCGGGCTTTCAACGGCCTGGGGTCGGTGCCGACAAGCCTGC
>JBILYN010000390.1:0-4369 GCA_044377715.1 Aquabacterium sp. | reverse complement strand
TTTGCCGAGTTCTTGATCGGCGGCAGTTACGCGGTGGGCGTGGTCGTGTTCCTGATCCTGACCATCATCAACTTCGTCGTGATCACCAAGGGCGCTGGTCGGGTGGCCGAGGTCGCTGCGCGCTTCGCGTTGGACGCGATGCCCGGCAAGCAGATGGCGATCGACGCCGACTTGAACACCGGTGCAATCCGCGAGGACGAGGCGCGCAAGCGCCGTGCCGAGGTCGGGCAGGAGGCTGACTTCTACGGCTCGATGGACGGCGCGTCGAAGTTCGTCCGCGGCGACGCGATGGTGGGCATCCTGATCCTGATCATCAACTTGGTGGGCGGCGTCGCGGTCGGCACGATGCAGCATGGGCTGGACTTCGGCAACGCGATGCAGATCTACGCCACGCTGGCCGTGGGCGACGGCCTGGTGGCCCAGGTGCCGGCGCTGATCATCTCGACCGCCGCCGGCATCGTGGTCACGCGCGTGAGCACCGAGCAAGATTTCTCGGGGCAGCTTGGCGCCCAGTTGGTCGCTGGCGGCCAGTCGTTCTACGTGGTGGCCGGCATCCTGGCGCTGCTAGGGCTGATTCCGGGCATGCCGCACCTGGCTTTCCTGACCTTTGCCGCGCTGTTCGGCGGTCTGGGCTGGTTGATCATGAAGCGCCAGACCGCCGCAGCGCAGGCAAAGGCCGCAGCGCAGCTCAAGCCGGTGTCCACCGGCGAGGTCGACTGGAACGATGTGCCGGTGATCGAGCCGCTGTGCCTGGAGCTGCCCTACCGATTGATCTCGCTGGTGGATGCCGGCGACAACAGCGACCTGATCAAGCGCATCCGCGCGATCCGCAAGAAATTCGTCGGTGAGGTCGGTTTCCTGATCCCGTCGGTGCACATCCGCGACAACCTGCAATTGCCGGCCGAGGTCTACCGCTTCTTGCTGTACGGCGCTGAAGTGGCACGCGGGCAGGTGCTGCCCGACCGGCTGCTGGCGATCGACCCGCCTGGCGCCCACCAGCCCATCGAGGGCATCGCGGTACGAGACCCGACCTATGGCATGCCGGCGACCTGGATCACGCGCGACCGGCGCTCGGCGGCGATGGCTGCGGGCTATACCGTCGTCGAGCCGGCAGTGGCGATCACGACCCATCTCGACCAGCTGATCTCGCAGCATGCCCATGAGCTGCTGGGCCGGCAGGAGACGCACGAACTGATCGAACACTTCAAGTCGCGCTTCCCGAAGCTGGTGGAGGAAACCATCCCAAAACTGGTGCAGCCGGCTCAGCTGCAGCGGGTGATGCAACTGCTGCTCGAGGAAGGCGTGACCGTGCGCGACCTGCGCACCATCCTCGAGGTCAGCGCCGAACATTTCGCGAAGAACGCTCACCCCAACGACATCGTCGCACCGCTGCGCCAGGCCTTGCGGCGCCAGATCGTGCAGGACGTGTTCGGCGACGCCACCGAGTACCGGGTGGCCGGCGTGCACCCAGATTTCGAACGCCTGATCGACCAAGCGGTGGGCACGGAATCGGTTGCGCCCGATGGCGCGATCGAACCCAATCTGGCGCGGCGCTTTCTCGAAGAGTCGGCCGCGGCGATCGATGAACTCGAAACCCTGGGTCAGGCCCCCGTGCTGCTGTGTGGCCAGCGTGCGCGGCTGACCCTGTCTAGGCTGGCGCGCCGGGTGCGGCCTCAGGCGGTGGTGCTGGCGATGTCGGAGCTGCCGACCACGGCCAAGGTGGAATTTCAACGCATCGTCTGCCAACGCCAGTGATAGCCGCCATGCCCCGCCTTGAACCCCAAGCGGCTACCCGCCGCGCTGAACCAATGTTGTCACCGGCCCACCGGCCACCCAGAAAGCGAGCGTCCAAACCATGAGCGCCCAACGATTTATTGCCGCCAACGCCACCGACGCCCTGCGCCGCATCAAGGCCGAACTCGGTGGCGACGCCGTCGTGTTGTCGAGCACCGAAGTTGAAGGCGGTGTCGAGATCGTCGCGATCGCCGCGGCCGAGCTTGTCACGCTGACACCGCCTGACACAACCGCCGCAGCACCATCGTCACTGGCTGCACGAGCGGCCCGCGACGAGGCCAAGCCAGCTGCCGAAGGTGGCGATCGCGCCTGGCGCTTGCTGGGCGAACGCGCTAGACGCGAAGTGATCGAAGCCGCACCCGTGCTGCGCAGATCGGTCGAACCCTGGCCGCAGTCGCGAGATAGCTTGGCACAACCGTCGAGAGAGGAAGCGCGCGAGCGCCTCCAGGCTGAAGGACGGCGACGCCCGTCCGCCGAAGAGGCCGAGCCAATGCCCACGGCCGCAATGGCTCAGGATGGTCGCGAAATCCGGCGCGAGCTGGCGCGTAACGAACTGCCGATCCAAGATAAATCACCCGCTGCGCCGCCACCGCCCCAGGCGATGGCCCCAGTGCCGGTTGCGACTGGCCCCGGCCTGCACGCGCTGAGCTCGCAGATGGCCGAGGTCAAGAGCCTGCTGTCGGGTCACTTGGCGCAGAATTTTTGGACTTCGCTGCAGCAGACCGCTCCCAGCCATGCGCTGTTGACGAGGCGCTTGCTCAACGCCGGGCTGTCGTCGCAGATCGTCTCGCAGATGCTGGCCGAGCTGCCGCTCGACAACGATTTCGAGCGCCTGCTCGATGGCGCGCAGCGTTGGGTGCAATCGCATCTGCAGATCCAGGATCCGTTCGCGCTGTTCGACACCGGCGGGGTTTACGCCTTCATCGGCCCCACCGGCGTGGGCAAGACCACGACATTGGCCAAGATCGCAGCGCGCTGCGTGTTGCGCTACGGTCGTCGCCAGGTGGCGCTGTTGACGACCGACACCTACCGGATTGGCGCCCAGGAACAGCTGCGGGTGTTCGCGCGAATCCTGAACCTGCCGGTGGTCTCGCTGCGCGACAGCGATGACCTGGAAAGCAAGATGGCCGACCTGTCGTCGCGCAAGATCGTGTTGCTCGACACCGCCGGTGTGGGACAGCGCGACACGATGATGGTCGAGCAGTTGGAGATGATCCGCCAAGGCTACGGTGCGGTGCACCGGGTGCTGGTGATGAGCGCGACCACCTCGACCCGCACGCTCGACGACGTGGTCGAGTCGCACCAGAACGCGCTCGGCGGCCAGGGCATCCATTCGGCGATCCTGACCAAGATCGACGAAGGCATGAGCTTGGCGCCGTCCGTCGACTGTGTGCTGAGGCATCAACTGCCGCTGCTGTTCCTGTCCAACGGACAGCGCGTTCCCGAAGACCTGTTCGCGGCCGACGCAGCCTACATCGCGCACCGCACGGTCAACCCGCGCGGCCGCGACGACAGCAGCACCGACGCCGCCCATATCCCGGCGATGATCGCCGACGACATCTCTGGCTGGACCTCCGAGTCCAGGACCGCATGAGCGAACAAATTGATTCGACGCTGACCGAGCCCGCCGCGGCCGTTCTCGAAGAGGCCTCGCCAGATGCCCGGTCGCTGGGCCGCAACCAGGCCGACGGACTGCGGGCGATTTTCGGCAATGGCGGTCCGGTGGTTTACTGCGTGGCGAGCGCGCTGACGCCAGATGCGACGGTGACGCTGGGCCTGGGAACAGCGCACGCGTTGCGGCGCGGCGGTCACCTCACGCTGCTGGTCGACGAGGTGCCGCTGTTCGAGCGCCAGACGCTCAAAGGCTTCGCCTTCCCGGTGCGCTACGACTTGGGCCAGGTCTTCAGCGGCACGGTGGCGCTGAACCGGGTGCTGCGCAAGGTGGCCGAGAACCTTTGGTTCGCCGCTGGCGTGAAGGTGCGCGGCGCGGTCGACAGCAAGCGCGCCCGTGGGCCTTCGCTGGTGAACATGCTGCAGCGCACCGACCTAGACTTCGAGTTCGTCGTGGTCTCGACCTGCGAGCCCTTTGGCAGCACGATGAGCTGCTACGGCGACAACGTGCAGCGCATCGTCGTGGCAGCGCCTGATGACGCATCCTTGACACGCGCGCTGGCCCATGTGCGCGAGCTGTCGGTCTCGGTCGGTGGCGACGCGGTACCCGTGCTGCTGGTGGGCGGCGCCGACGCGCAAGCCGGCCGACAGGCCTATGAACGCTTGGCGCTGGCATCGCAGCAACTGCTCGAGCAGCCTCTGGAATGGCTGGGCTGGGTGCGATCTGCCAATGCCAGTGCCTTCGGCGACGACGCCAGCGACGGGATTGCGCTGCCGACCTCGCTGTACCGAATGCTGGCAGGGCGTATCACCGCCAGGGTCTGACAACGATGGCGATGCTGCGACCGCGCGGCGCGGTGGCTTATGCCGCCGGCAGCCTCGACGAAGTGGTGCGAGAGAACGCGCCACTGGTACGCCGCATTGCGTCGCAGATCGGCTCGCGGCTGCCGGCTTCGATCGAGCT
>JBILYN010000389.1:0-4384 GCA_044377715.1 Aquabacterium sp. | reverse complement strand
CCACTGGTAGCCAATCACGCCCAAGCCGTCGGCATCGACCAGGGCATTGGCCGCTATCAATGTCCGGCCTTGCGTCGCAGTCCCCGAAATCGAGACTGCGCCCGTCGGCAGGTGGTTGCCGAAGTAGCTCGTCAGGTCCAAGGTGTCGCTGGTGCTGTTGAAGTACAAAATCTCCATGTTGTACAAAACACCATGGAGTGCCGCGCTGGCACCAGACACCGAGTCCACATGCACACCGCCATCAGCGGCCTGGGTGATCGTGTAGTCCTTGCGCCACGTCGTGCCCATGTCCAACGAGTCAATGCCGCCCATGCCATCAAGGATGAAACTGCCCGAAGGCGCTGCTTTGAAATACCAGGGGTCATTTCCTGCAGTGCCATACGTAGTTTTTGCCATGGAAGTCGATCAGGAAGAAGAAATTTTGTGAATGAATTGTTTTCGCAAGAACCTCAAGCCTGCACTGCGCGCTTGACGTGAACCGTGCCGCTCTGGTCGACCGCCAGGTAGTTCATGCCGCAGGCCTCGAGAAACGCCAGGCCGTCGGCTTGTTTGAGCATCGCAATCGTCGCGCAGTTGCCCGCCACCACCGCCAGCGGCGCGACCACGCTGACGGTTCGCCAATGCGTGACCGGTTGGCCGCTGCGCGGATCGAGGATGTGGCAATAGCGTTTTCCATCGAGCTCGAAAAATCGCTCGTAATCACCGCTGGTGGCCAGGCCACCGCGATCGACCGGGATGGTGGCGAGAATCGCTGTCTTGTCGCGCGGGTCCTGGATACCGATCATCCAGGGGCTGCCATCTGGCTTGGGTCCCAGCATCCGCATGTCACCTGCCAGGTTGACGTAGCCATGGCGCAGGCCTTTCGCAGCAAGCACCGCACCGGCCCGGTCGGCAGCGTATTCCTTGCCGAACCCGCCGAAATCGAGTTCCATGCCAGCCTCAGGCAGGCGCACCGCTTGCCCTTCGCGCTCGACCCGCCGCCAGCCGATCAGCTGACGCAAGGCCTCCAAGTCGGCAGACGCCGGCAGGCGGTGATCGTAGAAATTCCAGGCCCGACGCAGCACGCCCGAGGTGATGTCGAACAAGCCGTCGCTGGACTGGTACAGCGAGTCGGCGTAACTCAGTAGCGACCAGGTCTCTTCGTCGCAAGCCACAGCCTGCCCGCCAGCGGCCGCGTTGATGCGCGAGACGATGCTCTCAGGCTGGTAGCGCGAATACTTGGCCTCGATGCGTTGGACTTCAGCGATCGCGGCCGCGGCCATTGCCTGGGCTTCGGGCTCATCGTCGACCGCCAGGACGAGCTCGCAGGCACTGGCCATCGCCTTGAACGGGATTCGGAAAGTCCGCATGCGCCAGCGTCCAGTGCAGCAGTCTTGGCTTCAGAAATGGCGCGCGAGACCGGCTTGAACAGTGCGCGCGTTGAACGCCATCTGGCCGGGGCTGCCGCTGCCAAACAAGCGCCAGCCTGAGCGTTGTCCATACTGCTCGAACTTCAGATCCACCAACCAGTTGGCATCAAGCTGCTTGGCGACCTTCAGACCCAGTGTGTGGGCACCAAAGGCCGAGACCCGCTGGTCTTCAGAGTAATAGCCCTGGGTGGCAGGCGCGAAGGGATAGCTGCCCGCGTCAGGCAACACATAAAAGCTGGCTGCGCTCTGGCTGTAGATCCGCAGCAGCGGTGTCACGGTCCAGCCTTGGCGCAGCGGCTGCACGTACTCCAGGCCCAGCGTGTGCGAGCGTATGCCCCAGTTGTCGGCGTAATGGCGGTAGCTCAGCCGGGTGGTGGCCCCGAGCGCCTCGAGGTGGTGGTTCCAGCGCAGCATCAGCGTGTTGCTGCCCTTGTCGCGCGGCCGGTTGTCAGCGAACTTGTAGGGGTCAGAGAAATAACCCCGACCGCTCGAATGGCCGAGGTTGAGCAACACGATGTCGTGCGTCGTCAGCACCTGGGTCACACCCAGCAACAACGCGGTCACTCGCTTGGTCTCGCCAGCCACGACCTTGCCGCTCGGGTTGATCGAATCGTTGTTGAACCCGATGCCTGCGCTCCAAGTCGTGTTCTTGCTTTCGTTCGACGAGCTCGCCTGAACCGACAGCCCGCGCGACAGGTAGTCGGATTCGCTCGACAGGTTGGCGCCCAAGGTCAGGCTGCCGTTCGGGAAATAACGTGTCAGCGCGGTGTCGACCGCATGGCGCTCGTCGCGCATCTTGGTCAGCGCGGCACTCTGGTAAGCCGGCGACGCACCCGAGATCGAATCCGTCGTCAGCGTGCCACCGATCGCCCATTCGCTGGTGATCGGTGCCAACACCATCAACGCGGTGGTGCGGACCTTGATCCGCGAGTCACCGGGTTGGCTGTCGATGTAATCGAGGTGTTTCAGACTGACCAGTCCTCGCTCTGGCGCGCTCTCGGCCTGAACCGCGAGCGGCAGCGCCATCGCTGCGGCCAACAGCGCCGCACCCAAGGTATGCAACGGGGCCGACTCGGTCGGGGCCATGTCGTTCATCGCGGTGAAGGTGGACGTCATCAGGCTTGATTCAATTGCAGCCACAACCGCCACCGCCCACGCCGGCGCCACCCGATGACGCCTCCTTGCTGCTGTAGGTGTGCTCGATGAAACTGGTGTCGAGGCGGTCGCCTTCGAAACCCATCTCAGGCTTGGCCAGATGGCCTTTCTCCCAGGGACTGACCTGGCCCAGCGTGCCGCAAGCCGCGACGCCGGACAAGGCGGCGAGCGCGAGGAATTTCAACAAAGCGCGTTTCATCAGTGATCCTTCAAGCTCAGCTTGATCTGGGCTTCGAGCGCTTGGCGGTCCTCGAGTCTGAAACCGTTGTGCACCATCAGCACCTTGCCGTCGGGGCCGATCAGCACCGAGGTCGGCATGCCCTTGACGGCATAAGCGCGTGGCGTCTTGCCGCTGGGGTCGAAAGCGACGTCAAAGCGGGCTGGATTGTCTTTCAGAAAGGCCTTGGCCTCGTCGCTGTTCTGGTCCACATCGACCGCGACGATGCGCAAGCCTTTGGCGCCGTAGCGAGACTGCATGTCGTTCATCCACGGAAACGACTGCTTGCAAGGGCCGCACCAAGAGGCCCAGAAGTCCAGATAGACCGTCTTGCCTTTGTAATCACTGAGCTTGACCGCAGCTGTTCGCCCGGCCAGGTCGAAGTCAGGCGCCACCTGACCGACCTCCAGCGCTTGCGCCGACGAGCCCAGCCAGCAGGCCATCACCAACGCAGCGGTAGGTGTACAGAGTGTCTTCATGTTGCCGTCAAGGCGAACTTGCGTTAAATGTGCAAAAATCACTTTAACACATCAACATGAACGGCCCAGGCATCCGGGCGCGTCTGTACAGCAGCTGGACCTACCAGGCGGGACCCCACCAGGCGCGGCTGCGCCGACCTACCAAGCGCGCAGTCTGCTGCGCAGCCGCGCGATCGACTGGCTGTGCAACTGGCAGACCCGGCTCTCGGTCACCTTGAGCACCGCGGCGATCTCCTTGAGATTCATGTCGTGCTCGTAGTACATGCTCATCACGAACTGCTCGCGCTCGGGCAGGTTCTTGATCGCCTCGACCAGGGCTTCGCGCATGCGCCTGTCCTGCAGCAAGGCCAGCGGGTTGGCGTCGTTGTCGATCACGTGGCGGTCGAGGTAATCGTCGTCGCCTTCGTCGCCGCTCATGTCTTCCAGGTGAACCAGCTGGGTACCACGCACCCTGCCGAGCAGCTCCTGGTAAGCCGTCAACGACAAGCCCATCTCCTGGGCAATCTCGCTTTCGTGCGGCGCCCGGCCCAGCGTCTGCTCGAGCTTGCGCAGCGCAGTCTCTATCGTTCGCTGGTGACGCCGGTCGCCACGGCTCATCCAGTCGTTGCCGCGCAGCTCATCGAGCATTGCACCGCGGATTCGCTGCGTGGCGAAGGTCTCGAACTGCACACCTTGCGCAGCGTCGAAGCGTGTCAGCGCGTCGGACAGCCCGATCATCCCGACCTGTATCAGGTCATCGAGCTCGACGTTGGCTGGCAGCTTGGCGATCATCTGGTGCGCCAGACGGCGCACCAAGGGGCTGTACTGCTTGAGCAGCGTGTTGGCGTCGAGACGGCCTTTGGCGGTGTAGGTGTTCATCATGTTCTGGGCAGTTCAATGCTTGCGGCAAGCGCTGGTGCGATGGTCAGCGGCAGGTGGCGCTCGCTTGGGTGTTCGTTTGGGCGTCCGTTTGGGTGTCCGTTTGGGCGTTCGCGTGGGCGATCGGATAGGCGTACAGATAGACGTTCGGCAGCTCGCTCGGTCGGTCGTGCCGTCGCGCCACGCTCCCGCTCACCGCTTGCCCCTGCGAGGCAAGCCGTCGCTGGCGCGACCTGTGCGCTGGCCAAGCGCAACAAGTCGCTGGC
>JBILYN010000388.1:0-4392 GCA_044377715.1 Aquabacterium sp. | reverse complement strand
GTCTCTCTGGCGCCAGAGCAGCTGACGCGTTTCTACGACGATGTCGACCTGGGGCCGCAAGGCATGATTGCGCTGGTCGGGGTCGACGGCGTGGTGCGGGTGCGCCAGGCCGGTGCCAGCACCGCAGTGAGCCAGGATGTCTCGCGATCGGACGCCTTCACGACGGCCAGGGTGCAAAAGGTCGGCACGCTGTGGTCGGTCAGCGCGGTGGACGGCCAGGACCGCCTCTACGCGTTTCGTGCGATCGACGATCTTGGCTTGGTCGTGATGGTCGGCCGAGGTCGTGCAGACATCTTGCGTGGGGTCGATCGTCTCGGCCAACTCTACATCGCGCTGGCCACGCTGGTCAGTCTGGCCTTGTTCGGATTCACTGCGGCGCTGCTTCGTCGCACCAAGCGTCAGGCGGTGCTGGTCGAGGCGTTGCGGCAGAGCAACCTCCGGGCCAACGAAGCCAGCGCGATGAAGAGTCGTTTTCTGGCCAGTGTTTCACACGAGTTGCGAACGCCACTCAATGGCATCCTTGGCTATGCCGAACTGGTGCTAGACAGCGGGCCTAGCGCCGAAGTGCAGGAGTACGCACAGACCATCCAAGCCAGCGGGCAACATCTGCATCGCCTTGTCAACACCATCCTGGACCTGGCCAAGATCGAATCGGGGCAGTTGATGCCCAACTTCACCGAGGTGGACTTGAACCAGTTGCTGGAAGAGGCTTGTGAGCTGCAGCGGGCTTCGGCCGAGTCTCGATCACTCAGCCTGGAACTCTCAGCCGGCCGCCTGCCCAGGCTGCGAACCGATCGCAGCCTGCTCTTGCAGGCGCTGGGCCACTTGATAGACAACGCGGTCAAATTCACCGACCATGGCGGTGTTCGGGTTCAGGCCAGCAGCGATGAGGACGGCGTGACCATCGTGGTGTCGGACAGCGGGGTTGGTATTGAGGCCGGGCAGCTTGATGCCGTGTTCACCCGCTTCCATTCGCTGTCTCAGGAGTTCACCCATCCACGCCAGGGTGCGGGCCTGGGCCTGCCGCTGGCCAAGGAAATCGCTGAGCTCATCGGTGCTCGCCTGGAGATCACCTCTCGCCTTGGGCAGGGCACCGAGGTCAGCTTGCGTCTGCCACGCCGGCCGGTCGAGGCGGCAACAAAGGAGAACACATGACCTTGTCGAGACAGGCTTTGGTTGTCGATGACAACCGCCTCAACAGTCGATTGGTTGAGATCTTTCTGGCGCGGCTGGGTTGGCAGACCGTGGTGGTCGACTCCGGCGCACAGGCGCTGGCCATGCTCAGGGAGCGTTCATTCGACCTGGTGATCCTCGACCTGCGCATGCCGCAGATGAGTGGCGAGCAGGTATGCCGGGCGATCCGTGACGATCTGGGCCTGACCAGCCTGCCCGTCGTTGCCTATACCGCGCACAGCATGCCCGAGGAGCGAGGCCGGATGCTGGCCAACGGATTCAGCGGCCTGTTGATCAAGCCGATTTCCTTTGCCGATGTCAGGAACATCTGCGCCGAGGTTATCTCAGGGCAGCTGCCATGACCGACACGACCAACGATCCCGCGCGAAGGCGTTGCTGGGTGTTGGTCCGTGACCCGACGCGCGCGGCCGAGTTGGGCCTGGCGATCGCCTCGGCGACCTGGCAGGTCGAAAGATTGTTCAGTTCCATGCTGGCGCTACAGCAGGACCTGCGCGCGACCACCGCACCGCCAGCTCTGCTGCTGATGTCCTTGACCTTTGAAGATGGCGATGGGTTGCAGTTGATACGCAGCCTCTCGCTCGTGACACCTTGTCCGGCGATCTTCATTGTCAGCCGGCAACAAAGGGCTGTGATCAAGTCAGCGCTGATGCTGGCGTCGGTCTGTGGAGTTCCGGTGGCAGGGTCGGCGGAAGAGCCGGTCTCAGCAGCCGAGGTTGCCAGCCGTCTGCAGGGGTTTCAACCCCTTGTCGCCTGGCTGACAGCGCCTGTCAACGACCTCGCGCTGAGCCGTGCCGAGTTGCGCCTATTGCTGGACCGCGGTGGTCTGCAGGCTTGGATGCAGCCGCAGCTGCGACTGAAAACACGTGAGATTGTCGGTTTCGAGGCGCTGATGCGAGCGCGCGACGACGACGGCGGCCTGATCATGCCCGACCGCTTGCTGCCTGGTCTTGCCAAGCACGGACTGCTGGAAGAGGCAACCTTGTCGATGCTGCAACAAACCGTTGCCTTTGTGGCCGAGAGCCTGAGACTTGGGCTGGCGGTCAGTGGGTCTATCAATGCGTCCTTGCACTCGATGTCGGACTGGGGCTTTTGCCAGACCTTGCCCGAGGTGGTCAGCAAAGCCGGCCTCGACCCGAGTTGGATCACGATCGAGATCACCGAGACCGACGCGATGAGCGACTTGGCGCGTGTGGTCGAGAACACTGCGCGGATTCGCATGCTGGGCTTCAACCTCGCGATCGACGACTTCGGCATGGCCTATTCGAGCTTGTCGCAGTTGTCGAGCATGCCGTTCTCTGAGCTCAAGCTGGACCGCGTTTTCGTTCACGAGATCGATCGCGATCCTCGCATGCAGGCCATTGTTCGTGGTTGCGCGACCCTGGGTCGACTGCTCGACCTGCGAGTGGTCGCCGAAGGGGTGGAGTCGATGCAGGAGCTTGATGCAGTGGCGCAGGTCGGATGCACCCATGTCCAAGGCTATCTGGTGTCGGGTGCGATGGCGCCGGGCAAGCCCTTGCCGTGGTTGGCCACCTTGCCGGATCTGGTCTGGACGCCTGGACGCTGATGCGCGCGCGACTGCGCGTACGCAGCTTTTGCCCGACGCGGTGTGCTGCGGGCCACGAAAGCCGCGAGGCTCGCTGAAATACAGCTTTCGTTTTCGAGCTTTCGTCCGATAGCCCATTTCATGATCTCGATCGGCATCGTTGACGACAACCCCACGGTTCTGGGCCAGATGCGCTTGCTGCTTGGGCGCGCGGGCTTTGACGATATCCAGGCCTTTACCGACCCGCGGCAGGCTTTGGTGGCGTTTCGCGCCAAGCCGCCCGGCGTGTTGCTGCTCGACTACCTGATGCCCGAACTCGACGGGGTGCAATTGCTGGGTTTGCTGCAACAGTCAGGCACGGTTCTGCACACACCGGTGGCGATGGTGTCGGGCTGCGCGGACCTGGAGTCCATTCGTCTGCCGGCCTACCGTGCCGGCGCGCATGAGGTCATTGCCAAGCCAGTGAACCCGCAGGAATTTGCACTCAAGGTTCGCAACTTGACACGACTGGCTGCGATGGCGCCAACGCTCGCTCAGGGATTTCAGCCTCTGAATGTGCACTTCACCGGCAGCACCAGATCGGCGCGATGGGAGGTCGGGCCGCAGGACGCGGTGCTGCAGCGCTTGCTCGAGAAAGTCGCGGTGTTTCGCGACGAGCGAACCGGCAAGCACACGACCCGCATGGCGCAGTACGCTGCGACGATAGCCCATCATCATGGGCTGAGCCTGGACCAGCAGGACTTGCTGCTCGGTGCGGCGCCGCTGCACGACATCGGCAAGATTGGTCTGCCCGACAGCGTCTTGGTCAAACCCTCGGGCTTGACCGAAAATGATCGTTCCAGGATGGAGAGCCACACCACGATAGGCTATGAATTGCTGCGCGATGAGGCCTCGCCGCTGCTGCAATTGGGCGCCGAGATCGCTTTGTCGCACCATGAGCGCTGGGACGGTACGGGCTATCCCTTGGGCTTGGCCGGCCAGAACATCCCCTTGTCGGGGCGGATCGTCGCGCTGGCCGACTTTCTCGACGCGCTGACCACGGTGCGGCCGTTCAAACCAGCCTGGCTGATCGACAAAGCCGCAGCAGCGATCGAATCCGACCGGGGCCGACGTTTTGACCCCGCATTGGTCCGGGCTTTCCTGGCCGGGCTCGAAAGCCTGCGCCGTATCAAACGGCATTTCGACGGCGACGAATCCTTCGTTTCGCGCGCGGCCACGCCTTTTTGACCAAGCCGTCGCAGCCGTCTTCGAACGGGTTGCTGCAGCGCTTGTTCGCACTTGCTTCCAGGCTGGATTTTGTTGACGATGTTTCAAATGCTTGCACGACATGTCCGCAGGCGAGTGCTTGAATTGGAGGATTAAAATACTATAATTGGTTAAACTGTTTATAGTATTATGTATTCGTTCAATCGACTGCCAGGCCAGCGCCGTCAAATCGCCGTCATCGAGCCCAGCGCCGTTTGGCGCCATTGGATCGACCGGGTCGTCAGGCCCACACCCGACGTCGATCTGGCCATCTTCGAGTCGGTCCGCAGCCTGTGGCTGGCGCTGGGCCCGCGACCCGCGGATCTGGTCATCCTGGCCTACCGCCTGCCTGGCTTCGACACCTATGCTTGGATCAACGACATGCGACGCGCTGCCAGCGCTTCAACTTG
>JBILYN010000387.1:0-4400 GCA_044377715.1 Aquabacterium sp. | reverse complement strand
ACCGGATTTGGCCCTGCCATAGGCACGCACATCATCTGGAAGGTCGGTCTGGCCGGTGACCTCCACAGTGGTGAGGTCATAAAAAACCACCGAGAGATCCTGGTCAATCAAAGTATTTTCCAATCCAGGTGTGAGCCTGAAGCGGGCGTGAAGTGATGCTGTGCGTGGTTGAGTTGATCTGGCCAAAGGCCGGAGTCTATCGATGCGCTGGTTTGCTGGCCTGCCACGCGGGGCGTCGGCTCGCCACAGGGCTCAGATGCAACGCCAAGCCATGGTCGGGCCGATGCCCGCTCGCACGGCTCGGCCACAGCCGGCATTGGCGTTCAGCGACCAGGAGAACGTTGCGCTGCTGGCCACCCTCAACAGCGAGCGTTTCGCCGACACGGCGCCCGCAGCAGTGCACGCCATGCTGCTCGACGAGGGCCGCTACCTCGGCTCGGTGCGCACCATGTACCGGCTGCTGGCGGCCAACGGCGGCGCTGTCGAGCGGCGTAACCAACTCGTCCATCCGGCCTACACCAAGCCCGAGTTGTTGGCCGTCGCGCCCAACCAGGTCTGGTCGTGGGACGTCACGAAATTGAAGGCCCAGGCCAAGTGGACCTGCTTCCATCTCTATGTGATCCTCGATATCTTCAGTCGCCATGTGGTGGGCTGGCTGCTGGCCGACCGGGAGTGCGCCAACTTGGCCGAGCAACTGATCGCCGACAGCGTGGCTCGCCACAACGTCGAACGCGGCACGCTCACGCTTCATGCTGATCGGGGCGCGGCCATGCGCTCCAAGACCGTGGCTGAGTTGTTGGTCGATCTTGACATCACCAAGAGCCACAGCAGGCCTTATGTCTCGGACGACAACCCGTACTCGGAATCGCAGTTCAAGACGATGAAGTACAGACCAGATTTCCCGGCGCGGTTCGGCTGCATCGAGGATGCGCGGGCCCACTGCCGGACCTTCTTCGCCTGGTACAACGCGCAGCACAGGCATTCGGGCATCGGCTACATGACGCCAGATAGCGTCCATTACGGGCACGCCCAGGCGCTGCGAGAGGTTCGCCAAGCCACGCTCGATCGCGCGTTCCTGGCATTCCCCAAGCGATTCAAAGGTCGTCGACCACAACCCCATGCGCTGCCCACAGCGGTCTGGATCAACCCACCGCCATCGGAAACTGTCGCCCAGAATACGCCAGAGACTTGCACAGTAAATTCATAACGAAAGGTGCAGCAAAGTCATTGACACGTTCCGACCTGGCTGCCAACACAACACCTCCTGAAACGCTCTACAGCGTCAGCTGCTCTTGGTCCACAAACCGGCCCGTCTCGCGCAGCGCAGGCATGAGCTGACCATCGGCGTAGCCACACCCTGTCGAGACCAAAGCCTTCTGCCCCTGCTTTTCAGCCGCTTCCGGCGAGTGCCCGTGCCCTTTTTTTAGCGCCGCCAGCATGGGCACATACCCAGGCTCCCACGCCGTCAGGCCCGTGAAGCTGCCGCGCATCGCCGCGAGGATGCGCATGCCAGCCCAATCCAGGTCGCCCCAGAAGAACGCCGGCGTCGCGCCTTTACCAAAAAGCCAGACCTCGAACGCGTCCCGGAGGTCGCCGCCGAGTGCGCCCCTGCTCGAGTAGAACAACGAGCATCCGCATGGGCTTCGCAGCCGCTGGGCGCTGCTCTTGAAGCCGGACGCGTACACGAGCGCCAGGCCATCGAACGCTCCGTTCGAAGAACGAACGGCTTGCTCAAAGCTCATCAGGTTCTCGATGAACAGCACCGCGCGGTAGCCCGCTGGCGGCAAATGCACCTGCAGCTGGATGGGCGACTCTGGAAACGGACATTCGTCGACACCAAGAACCGCGGCGACGAGGCCCTGCCGCTTGTCCAACACCTTTGACATGCCCCAGAAGAGCTTGGACGACACCTCGCGCAACAGCATGGGCTTGTCCGCGACCGTTGGGAGCTGGTTAAGTTGTTGGACAATCTCAGCCATCGAGTGGTCGAGCATGTCGATGCAGTAGTCGCCCACCGCGCGCTTCACGGCCTCGTCAGCCTCCAGACCCAGGTTCACTGCGTCGCGCCAGCGTTCGACTGAACTGCGCTGCCGTTCAGGACGTGCAACCGCCAAGCGAACGGCCTCCTCGTTCGTAACGGTGACCCGCGGCGATGATGCGTACCCCGAGCGGGATTTCAGCGCACTCTCCGGCCTGACCTGCAGCCACCCCCACTTGGCCATGGCGACGACGTGTTCCCACAGGTCTTCTTTGGTCGACTCCATGGGCGCCTTGTAAAGCGCCGGCCACGTCCGGTCCCCCAGCGCCACAGACTGCGCCTTGGCGCTGCCGCGTTGCTCGGCCGAGTCCAGCCTGTCGACGAGCCCGTTCAACAGCGCAACGACGGGTGCAGCTTGGAGCCAAAGGGGCGTGTTGGTCACTTGGACTGCTCCGCTGCCTCCGCGGGTTCAGCGGCATCGAAGAGCAGCTTTGCCTGCTCGCGGACGTCCTCACGCTGCTTCTCCCAAAGGTCACGCATGCGGTCCTTCTTGAACAGGCGCTCATCACAATCGAGGATGAAGTCCAGCTCGCCGTTCACCGGCACTTTGACCCGGCTGTAGCTGTATTCCCGGTCGAACTCGGGTCGCAGGCCACCGGCGTTACGCGTCGGCATGGCGCTGATGATTTGCAGCCCCAAGCTGTCCCGCAGGTACTTCAAGACGGCTTGGGCTCGCGCTTCGTCCATCTTCGAGAACGACTCGTCGCTCGCCAGGAGCTTCAAGCTGGCGCCCTTGTCGAAGACCTTCATCCGGTTGGTGACGACGGCTGCGCGCACGATGTAGGCCGGTGTCTCCAGCTGGCCGCCCGAACCCGTTCCCCAGGTCGAGAGCGCGATGCGCCCGCCGCTGTCCGAGTCGTTCCAGATTTCGTAGCGCCGGTAGTTGCGGTAGTCCGCAATCCGAAGCAGTTCCCGGCTTGCGCGGTCCTGGTCTTGGTCCAACAGCAGCTTCACTAGGCGGTCGCGAACTTCGGCATGCTTCGGCGACAGCTCGGTGTCCCCAAAGAGGTCGATGTTGTCAGGCGAGTCCGCAAGCTCGGTCACTGCCGAGAAGAAGCCGTAGTACTCCTGGAATTCAGGCTCCCACTTCGACCAGTCGATGCTGAAGCGGTCGGTGCCAAACTTCAGTTTCTCCAGCTCCTGGTTGAGCTGACGCAGGGTGCGCACGCCGTCGTCCACCTTGCTCTTGATTTCAACGCAGAACTGCTTCGTGAAGACGTCGTGGAAGGACCTCTCGGCCTCCTCCACCTTGGCCCGGTTGTTGTACAGACCGATGCTTCCCAGCTCCCCGTGCAGCTTGCTCACGGCACGGCCGAGTGCGACTAGAGGACCGTAGTACGGGTCGAAGCTCGTGGTGTCGGTTAAGTGCGGGAGGGCCGCCTGGAACCGCTCATCCTGCCGGACGCTGGCGTTGTACTCTGCCAGCATCTCGCGCACATCGCCCAGCAGCGACTCGGGCTGCGCGCGCAAGTGGTTCAACCGGGACTGGACGCCAGCGACGTCGTAGTGGCGTGCGGCCAGGGCATCGTCGACCAGTTGCGCCAAGACGGTGTAGGTCTTCTCGGGGTTGGCTTCGCACAGGTGCTTCAGGCGGCGAATCTGGTTCTCACGTTCGTGGAACCGGGCGTCTTTGCCGGAGTTGATGCGCTCGATGACCTGTTCGGCCTGGATGATGCGTTGCTCGGCGAGGGTGACGTCCCGCTTGGCAGCCTCAATCTCGCCTTCGTGTGCCATGATGAGGCCTTCCAGCCGTGCCAGTTCAGCGCGAAGCTGCTCAACTTCCGTGAGGTCAAGCTGAGCCAAGGCGCGTCGCGCTGCATCGAGGTCGCTGGCGAACTGCGCAAGCGGGCTCGCGTCGAAGCTAGGCTCCTTCAGGTTTGTCAGCTGGCGACGGAAGTCGGCGAGCGTGCCTTGCTGGCGGTCGAGCTCGGTGATGTCACGGTCGGCCTGCTCCAATAGTTCCGTCGTGCGTTGCAGCGCTTGCTCGCGTGCCTTGCGACCAAGCACGAAGTCCCGGCGCTCGCAGACGAACATTGTCATGGCGCCACTGCCCTTGCCATCCTTCGTGAGGCCACGCGGCGTCGAGCGCAACTCAGTGGAGTCGGCCACCTTGACCACGGAGCCGAACTGCTCAATCAGGTATGCCTTGGCAATCCGATGGTCAGTGCGCAGCTCGTGGATGATGGAGTTGCTCGGCACCCGACTGGCATCTGCGCGGTCGAGGCAGCGCTTGCCTTGAACCACCTTGGAACGCGAACCCCACGTTTGCAGGAAGTCAATGGTGCGGGCCTCCCACTCAGGCTTCACCAGCAGGTTGAAACGAGCGCCATCCATGTACCCCTCGATGGCAGCCTGCCAATCC
>JBILYN010000386.1:0-4402 GCA_044377715.1 Aquabacterium sp. | reverse complement strand
CGGGCTGGGCCCCGAGCGAGCTACCACAGCACAGCAGCACCGCCGCCACCAGGGGCAGCAGACGGTGGCTGCCCGGGCAAGAAAGGCCAGAGGGATTCGATCGCAGGTTCATGGGGTTCTCATCGAAGGTGGGCAGCGGCCAGCGGCATCGGGTCCGTCGGCCTGGACAGGGGGCAGCGCGGGCTCAGCGCTGCGCGGGCGCAGGGCCACCGCCAGTCGGACCGGCAAGCCGAACAACTTGCCGAAACTCAGGCGCAGCAGGTTGCCCAGGCCGAGCTTGAGCACGTCGCGCAGCGAGCCCAGCGGCTTGTCGGGTTCGGAGGTGCCCCAGCCGCCGACCCAGGAATCGGCGCGCGAGAAGGTGATCTGCACCAGATCGCGCTGCTGTTCGACATTGAGTTCGCCAAACACCACGCCGATCGAGCCGTCGGCATTGACCACGGTGCCGGGCAGCACCACCTCCAGCGCATCGCGCGACAGACCGATGCGGACTTCTTCGCCGACCGTCAGCTGGGCCCGCTCGGGCAGGGTCAGGGCCACCCCCGCGACCGAGAAATCGCGGGTCTCGCAGGCCAGCGTGCGGCCGTTGGCAAAGTAGATGGTGGCCGGGATCACCGCGCTGATCCGGGGCGTGCGGCGCTGCTGACGGGCCTCGTTGGCCACGAACACCGCAGCGGCGGCAATGACCACGTTGTAGCTGCCCCAGACCAGGTTGATCATCACGGTGGAGACCGTGCCCTCGCCGACCGCCAGGCGCCACAGGCCGCAGGCCAGGCCGACCAGGTTCAGCACCAACAGCACGACATAGGGCAGCCCCATGCGCCAGTCGAAGTAGTCGCGGGCGATCACGCCGCCCTTGGCGGTGACGTTGAACTTGCCGAACTTGGGGTTGATCAGGGCCAGCAGCGTCGGCCAGGCGATGTACCAGGCCAGCACCGTCTCGTAGACCTCGTTCCAGAACGAGTGCCGGAACTGGCCCTGCAAGCGCGAGTTCGCCGTCAGACTCAGCAGGATGTGCGGCAGCGCATAGGCCAGCACCATCGCGCCGTCGGCCTGGAACATCTGCGCGCCGAAGAACAGGTAGGCCAGCGGCGAGGTCATGAAGACCAGCCGCGGCAGCCCGTACATGAAGTGCAGCATCGCGTTGGCGTAGCACAGCCGCTGGCCCAGCTTCAGGCCCGGCCCGAGCAGCGGGTTGTCGACGCGGAAGATCTGCGTCATGCCGCGGGCCCAGCGGATGCGCTGGCCGATGTGCGCCGACAGGCTCTCGGTGGCCAGGCCGGCGGCCTGCGGGATCGCCAGGTAGGCGCTGTTGTAGCCCCTTCGGCTCAGCTTCAGCGAGGTGTGAGCGTCCTCGGTGACGGTCTCGACGGCGATGCCGCCGACTTCCATCAGCGGCGCGCGTCGGATCACCGCGCAACTGCCGCAGAAGAACGAGGCGTTCCACAAGTCGTTGCCGTTTTGCACCAGACCGTAGAACAGCTCGGCCTCGTTGGGCACGACGCGGAAGGTCTTCAGGTTGCGCTCGATCGGATCGGCCGAGTAGAAAAAGTGCGGCGTCTGCAACATCGCCAGCTTCTGGTCGCCCAGGAAGGCGCCCATCGTCAGCTGCAGGAACGAGCGCGTGGGCACGTGGTCGCAGTCGAAAATCGCGACGAACTCGCCATCGGTGCGCGTCAACGCCGCGTTGAGGTTGCCGGCCTTGGCGTGCAGGTTGTCGCTGCGGGTGAAGTAGCCCACGCCGCAGGCCAGGCTGAACTGCCGGAATTCCTCGCGGCGGCCGTCGTCGAGCAGGTAGACCCGCAGCTTGCCGATCGGCCAATCCATCGCCTGGGCCGCCAGCACAGTGCCGCGAACCACATCCAGCGACTCGTTGTAGGTCGGAATGAAGATGTCGACGGTGGGCCACAGGCTACGGTCCTCGGGCAAGGGCACCGTCTTGCGCTTGAACGGCATCGCCGTCTGAACATAACCCAGAAGCAGAATGGCCAGCGCATAGAGCTCGGCCAGCAGCAGGCCCCAGCCGAGCACGCCGCCGATCAGGTTGTCGAAGTCCAGCGTGCTGGTCAGCCGCCAGTACATGTAGCGCAGCGACGCGGCCACCGACAGCGCGATCAGGAACATCGCGCCCAGCGGGCCGTTCACCTTGTGGCGCACCAACAGCGCGCCGATCAGCATGATCAGGCCGAAGCCGAACTGCTGAATCGTGTCTAGCGGCACGGCGACGACCAGGCTACACAGCACTGCGGCGGCGATCACCGCCAGCGCCAGCAGCGGCCGCGCCAGGAACGAGCTGCGGCGGGCGGGCTTGTCGCTCATCCAGGTCGGCTCGGGCTCGGACGGACCTGCGCTTGGCAGAACGTCGCTCATCCGGCCCTCGACGTTTCGAGGTGCAGACGGCCCGCCAGCTGTTGAGCCATCGCCGCGAGGTCCTGCGTGGCGCGGCACAGCGGATCGTAGTCGCCGACGAACTGGTTGCAGGCCAGCGCCTCGGGAATGGCCTGGTCGTGGTGCACCGGCGGCAGCGCACGCGCGCCGAACTGCATGCGCATCACATGCGCGACGTCGGCGTTGAGCTGGCGCGCGCTGTCGACCTGGTTGATCAGGTAGGCATGGTCGCGGAAGTCGGTCCGGCCGAAGCAGTAGCGCTGCAGCAGGCCGTGCATCATCGGCAGGGTGGCGTAGGACGCCGCGTCGGACAACAGCGCGACGACCGCGGTGTTGCAAGACGACAGCGCCTGGCCGAGGTAGACCGACGGCCCGGGCGGCGTGTCGAGAATCACCACGGCGTCGGCGGGCAGTCGCAGCCCGGCAATGCCGTCTCGCAACAGCTGTGGCTGCACGCGCAACAGTTGCTCGAACGATTCACGGCCGAACTCGTTCACCCGACCATAGGGCAGCAGATCGCAGCCGCTGGCGGTGGCGACCAAGGAAGCCCGCCAATCCGTGCCATCGCAGGCGGCACGCGCCAGGCCCTGAGCGTCGGGTTGGGCCGCGCTGAAATGCAGCCTCAGCGCGTCCTGCGGATCGAGGTCTATCAACACCACAGGCCGGCCCGCACGCACCAGCGCCATGCCCAGGTTGGCACTGATGGTGGTCTTGCCGACGCCGCCCTTGGTTGATGCGATGGCGATGATGGTCATGGTGTTGGGTCCTTTGGCAATCCGAAACTGCTCGCCACTGCACGCAGCGGGCAGCGGAGGAGCGGGGGGTGAATGAATCGGGCGATGCACCTGCTGCTGGCGCCCGATTGACTGCGCTGCGGAAACGACGGAAAGGCTCATGAAGCGCAGCAGACCGAACGCAATTTCGGCGATTGAATTGATCGCTTTCATAACTGAATATGCTAGCGACTTGATAGGAGCGTGAATCGAATAGTTCATGACAGCAATATCCAACGAGGCAACAGCGAGGCCAAGGACCTTTGGTGCAGAGCCTTGGGCGGCGACGAGCGCCAGCGGTGGGCGGGCAGCGGAGCCCGCCCGCGGTTCAACGCAGGGTGACGGTGCCGCGCTGCTTGGGTGCGTCCAGGCGCTTGAACAGGTCGCCGAGGCCAGACTGAGGCCCGGCTTGCGCCATGCCCGCGCTGGCTGCGGTTCTTGCGATGCCAGGCATTTGCGGCGCCGCTCGCGCCGGTGCGCGCGTTGGCGACACTGGCACCGCCTTCGGCCTGAGCACCGCGCTCGGTGGGGTACCAACCCGCGGGACCACCGACAGCAGGGCCGGCGCAACACGGTCCGGCAAGGCGCTGGACAGCGCCGTCGGCACCGCAACCCGGGCAACAGGCGATGCGACCGAAGCTACGGCGATCGGTGCGGCAACCCATGCGGTGGCGCCCAGACGGACGATGCCGTCGAAGCGCGCAGTCGCCCTCGCGGCCAAACTGTCGCCTACGCCGCTGCGCTGGCCGACGCCAGTCACGAAATCCGTCGCGGCGAACTGCGCAGCCGATTCAACGACTGCGGTCTGCGCCAGCAGCGGCCAACGTGCGCGGCAGTTCGCCGACTTCTCGTCGCGCACGATTTCCTGGTAGGCCGCGAGATCGCTGCCGGTGGCCAACTCAAGGCCCGAGATGTCTGTTGCGATGGCCATTTGGATTCCCATGGTTGAAGCCTCAGCGACTCAGATCGAACTCGATCGTGCCGAACTCGTCCACCGGCGCGACGGCTTTGACGCGCAGCCGCTCGCTGGCACCCACGCCGGCCAGCCACTGCTGGTAGACGCCGGCCAGAAAGCCCGGCACCCAGGCATCGCCGTCCTCGCCGAAGGCGTCGGCCAGCAACTGACCATTGTTGGCACTGTGGTGCACGATCAGCAGCGCATTCCCCTGATCGACCAGGTTGATCCAACCCCAGTCCATCAGCTTCCACCGGGCGTTGATGGCCGCCTCCAGCTCCTCGAG
>JBILYN010000114.1:0-12903 GCA_044377715.1 Aquabacterium sp. | reverse complement strand
GACGACGGTTGAGCGAAGAAGCGCACCGCCTGCGCCACATCCTCGGCGCTGCCGATGCGCTGAACCGGCACCGTTCGCTTCAGGTCGTCCTTGACCTTTTCGGTGATGGTCTCGAACAGTGGCGTTTCGATGATCCCCGGTGCAATGGCATTGGCGGTGATGCCATTGCGGGCGTACTCCAATGCCAGGCTGCGCGTGAAACTCACGACACCGCCTTTGGACGCCGAATAACTGGCCTGGCCCCGGTTGCCCAGCCAAGCACGGGACGAAATGTTGATGATGCGGCCAAAGCCCCGTGCCACCATGTGCGGCACCACCGTCTTGCAGCAAATGAATTGCGAAGTCAGGTTGGTCTCGATCACCCGTTGCCAGAAATCGAGGTCCATCTTCGAGATCAATCGATCCCCGCCAATGCCGGCGTTGTTGACGAGGATGTCCAGGCGTCCGGTTTCAGCGTGCAGTTGTGCCACTGCGCGGGCAACGTCTTCCTCGGACGTGACGCTGAGCTGCTGCGGGTGAGCCTCAGCACCCGCTGCGCGCAGCGTCGAGGTGGCTGCGCTCAGGGCTTCGGGGTTGAGGTCCCAGATCGCGATGCGGCAACCCTGGCTGGCCAGGTCGCGCGCGATGCCCAGCCCGATGCCGCTGGCGCCACCGGTGACGATGGCCGTCATGCCCTGGAGGGACTCGGGCAAATAGGATTCCTGCTGGGTGTTGGCGAGGGTCATCGTGGTCTCCGAGGCGTCAGGCCGAAAGGATGTGGATCGAGCAGGCGGCGTGGTCAACACCCCAGATGCCTCCGCCAGTGACCTGGCTGAGCCCGATCCGGGCGCCCGGCACCTGGCGCTTGCCTGAGCGTTGCTGGATCTGCTCGCAGATTTCGACGATCTGGGCGACGCCGGTGGCGCCGGGCGGATGGCCCTTCGCGATCAGGCCGCCACTCGGGTTGACGGGAATGCGCCCGCCCAAGGCGGTGGCGCCGCTGGCCAGCAAGTGCTGCGCTTCACCGCGGCCGCAAAGACCCAGTGCCTCGTAGTAAAGCAGCTCGGAGATGGTGAAGGCGTCGTGCAACTCGATCAGGCTGAGGTCGGTCGGCCCCACGCCTGCCTGCTGGTAGGCCATGCGGGCGGTTCGAGCGGTGATTTCGGCCTCGGTCATGTCGACCTGGCCCGATTCGAAGATGCCCGATTGCACGACCGATGCCAGCACCCGGACCGGCTTGGCTTTGCCTCGGGTCGGCCTTGTCGTCAACACCAGGGCGGCGGCGCCGTCGACCACTGCCGGGCAGCACTGGAGCAAGGTCAGTGGTTCGGCCACAGGCCTGGACGCCAGCACCTCTTCGCGCGTCACCACTTTGCAGAAGGTCGCGATCGGGTTCAGCGCGCCATGTCGGCGGTTTTTCACCGAGACATCGGCCAGCGCGGACGCCGGGACGCCGTACTCGTGCATGTAGCGTTTTGCACGCATCGCATACAGCGCGGGCATGATCATGCCGCGCCGGTTGTTCCAGTCGCGCTGGTTCAAGGGCAGCGCGCCGCCGCCCAACTTGCTGAGCTGATCCATGCCGAACACGACCACCGTGTCGTGCGCGCCCGACCGGATGGCCTGCAATGCCAGGTGCAGGGCGGTGGCGCCGCTGGAGCAGGCGTTGTCGATGTTGAAGACCGGCTGCCCATCGGTGTGCAGTTCGCGCAGGCTGCGTTGTCCTGGCAGATGGCCGCCTGCGGCGTTGCCGCAATAGAACGCCTGCACGTCGCCCATCGCTAGCCCGGCGTCGGCGAGCGCTTCGATAATCGCAACCTGGGCCAATACCTCTTCGGTCAGATGGGGGAAACGTCCGAAGTCCGAAATACCCACGCCGGTGATGCGGGGCTCGTTCATGCCGATGCCCCCGCGAGCGCCGCGAACGCATAGTCGGTCTGGCCATCGGCCAAGGTGTGCGGGACGATCTTCATGGCCGCGCCCAAGGCTGGCTCCTGCCCAGGCTCGAAGCACATGGGGCCGAACACCCGCACGCCCGGCGCAAAGTCGACCATCGCCAATCCGTAAGGCGGCTTGTCGCGCCCGAGATGCACGATGCTGTACGTGTAGAGCACGCCCACCGGGCCGATCGGAAGATCTTCGATAACAGCGTCGCCGTGCATGAATTCCAGTGGCGGGAACTGCGGCTTTGCATTGCCGGCTGGGCGAGTCGCCAGCAACAGCATGCCATCGGGCGTCTCCCGAAAGTGCGATTCCGTGCGCTGCTTCAGCCTCATTGCGGTGTCTCCATCCTGTTTGCCTGCAGCCGTCAATGTAGGGCGCGACCCAGAGACCATCAATGCATGTTTTTTGCTGAAAAGCTTTAGGATAGCTAAACTGTAGGCATGAACCGATCGCACCTTCCGTTGCTGGCCTTGCGCGCTTTCGAGGCCACGGCGCGTCATCTCAGTGTTTCCAAGGCGGCGCTCGAGTTGTGCGTCACGCCGGGTGCGGTCAGCCAGCAAGTCAAGCAGTTGGAGGACAGCATTGGGGTGGCGCTTCTTCAGCGCAAGGGCCGCTCTATCGACCTGACCGATGCCGGGCAGGTGCTGCGGCCACAGCTCACCCAGGCTTTTGATGTCATGAGCTTGGCGATAGATTCGATCGCCCGGACGCGCAACCACAAGACGCTGAAGTTGACACTGCTGCCCACACTGGCCGAGAAGTGGCTGATGCCGAGATTGGCGCGTTTTCACGGCGCTCATCCCGAACTGGACATCCAGATCATGACCAGCTTCCGCGATGTCGAACTGGAAACCGAGGGTGTCGACATGGCGTCCTGGGTTGGCACTGGTCTACCGCCCGGCGTGACCGGCGTGCGCTTGTTCGACGACGAGTTCCTTGCGGTCTGCAGTCCGGGCTTGCTTCGTGGCAATGTCCAATTGAAGCTGGTGCGGGACTTGGCGACCTTCACCTTGCTGCACTCGGTGCCGCGCGTTGACGACTGGCATCAATGGTTGACACTGGCCGGCGAGCCCGACCTCAAGTCTGCCAACAGCCTGTCCTTCGGCAATTCGTCCTTGGCCATACAAGCCGCACTCGACGGCGTGGGCGTGGCCATGGTTCAGTACGAGTACGTCAAGTCCAACCTGGCTGCGGGTAGTTTGGTCGCACCCTTCGAGTTGAGAGCGCGAGGCCGAAACGGCTATTACCTCGGCTGGTCTGCGGCCGGCCCAGCCAGCACCGCCTTCACCCTCTTCCGTGACTGGATTCTGGACGAGGTCGCCAGGCCGTCCTGAGCGAACTATCTGGCGGCGACGGCCATGGTGATGGCCTCGCGCAGCAGGTCCACATGGTCGTTCAGCATCCGATCGTGGTTGGCGTTGAAGTTGCGCAACGCAAAGTTCAACAGCGTTGGCATGTCGTCCTCAGGAATTCCTGCGAAGGCCAATGAGCCCTGCCAACCCTGCGCCGAAAAGTCGGCCTCCACCGCTGACGCTACCCGTTCTGAGAGTTGGGCGTCGTCGGGTTCGACTTGAAGTCCGATCGCTGCCCCGATATCGGCGGTCACGTCAGGACAAAGATGTCCCATGCAACGGATCACCGATGGCGCCATGCCGGCATAGCCATGGGACTGGGTCAGCCCCGGATAGCGGTTGAAGACCGCGACGGCCACCGCGTAGGCGGCCCGGACGAGCAGGTGGCATGACAAGGGCCGCCCGCCGTCTTCTTCGTCGCGGTTTTGCAGCAGCGCTGCGGCACAGAGGTCGATTCGCGCTGCGCCGTCAGCGCCGTCTCGCAGTCGCGGATAGGCATGCCTCGCCAACTTCCAGGCCTGGTATCGGCTGGCCTGCACCAGTGGGTTGGCGGTGCTGGCCGCACCCATGCACATCAGGGCCCACCAGTAGGTCTCGAAGCTGGTGGAGCGCACCAGCGACAGGGGGGCTGTCGCGAGCGCGCCGCTGTCCCAAAAAATGGCACGCGGCCGCGTCTTCGGATCAAAGAACTCCAGGTGATGGACGCCACCGTGGTGGCGAACCGCCGAGCCGCCGCGGTTCTGGGCGGATGTTGGCGATGTCAACACGTTGAAGATCGGCACCTTGGGTGCGAGCAGTTTCTGGCTGATGGGGGCTCTGCCTTCGACATGACGGGTCGCCATGTCTTCAAGCGATCGCTGTTCACCCATGAGCATGGCGACCACGCGCGCGCCCTTGATCACGCTGCCTGCGCCAACGGCTATCAATGCGTCAGCGCCAAGGTCCAGTGCAAGCCGCGCGGCTTCTTCGATGCTCTGGCTGGGCGCACCTTCGGAGATACCGGGAAACACACCCGCCAAGGTGTCGCCGAGCAATTCGGCGATCCGACGCGTGAGTGTCGAGCGCTCATGCACGCTGCGTCCGCACAGCACGAGGGCACGGCGCGCGTTGTTGCTCCGCAGTTCCCCAGACAGCGAGGCCAGGGCGTCATGGCCGGCATAGACCTTCAGCGCATAGGTGCGCGAGGCGAAATCATGTTGAGGCGAATGGTCGGAACTGGGCGTCATGGTCGGCGGTCTCTGGCTGTCCGGAATGTAGGCGCTGCTTGGGCCTTGGACAATGCAGGAATGCTGGCAAAACCATTTAGATCCACTAAAGCCTGATCATGAGGTCGGATGGCCGGGCCTGACCCGCCGCACCACGCTTGCCGGATCGAGCGTCGGGGAGTTGTGCTGGCCGCAGGCTGTCGTGGCCTGCTCATGACAGCGCTTTCGAGGTCGTCTAGGAGGCTTTCGAGGACGCCGGGGCCGTGAAGCGCGACAGGATCGCCGCATGGCGTTGCGGCCAGGCCCACAGCTCAAGGTCGTCATCGCCAAGAACGCTGCGCAAGAAGGCCGCCGTCAGCTCGCACGTGGCTGCCTTGACCTGCGCATTCAACAACAGACCGCCTGTGCCCGCCCGGTCGGTGAACATGCTGTGCGAGCCACCGGTGAACACCGCCAGCCACTTGCGGGTGCTGCCCAGGCCATCGAAGATGGCGATGCGGTCCTGCGCTTCGCTCCAGTAGCCCGGGATGCGGATCACGTCCTCGGTGGCGGTGATGTGCAGGCTGGGCAGGCGCATCGACCCCAGGATGCTGCGGGGCGACGATTCGCCGTAGAACGGTGGCGCCGAGATCACGATGGCCGCCCGCAGGCGGGGTTCGTGCAGGTCGAGCAGGCGGCCTTTCCGCACCACCTGCGCGCCAGCGGCCAGCAGCGTGGTGTTCGCGCCATACGAATGGCCGGCCGCCACGATGCGATCGCCATCGATCCAGCGGGCCAGATCACCTGTCAGCATCTGGTCCAGCGCGAAGCGCAGATCGTGCGCGCGGGCGATCGCCTCTGCGTCCTGCGCCGCGTCATGCAGTCGGCTCACCACGGCAAAGGGGCTGCCGCTGGTCCACAGCGCACGGTCGCTGCCCACATGCTGGAGGTGCAGGCTGGCAAAGCCCTGGCCTGCCCAGTGGCGTCCGAGGTAGCTGTAGCCGAACCTGGACCCGCCGATGCCATGCGAGAACACGACCAGCGGCACCCGGCTGTCGATGTCGGCCAACTGCGGCAGGTAGAGGCGGGCAGGCACGTCCCGATCCCTCTTCTTGTCATGCCAGTCCAGATCGACCACGCGATGGGGCTGGACCAGCTCACGGGCGGACGCGCTGCGCGACAGCAGTCCCAAGCTCATCAGCGCCGTTGCGCAGACTGCACGCGCCAGGACATCCCTGCGGGTCGTTGGGTTCATCAGGTGGGCCTTTGGGACAGGGGGGTTCAAGGCTGCGACAGCAGCCAGCTCAGGTAGGCATCGCCGCGCCGCGTGGCAGCCAGGTCGAGCACAGCGGTGAACAGCGCCTGCAGCGCCAAGCCCAGAGCGGCGCCGCGCAACCAGCCGCCCTGGGCCGCGAACGCCAGGACCAACAGGCTCAGGATCAGCAGCGACAGTTCCACGCCGAGGTAGATCCTGAAGTTGCGCATCACCACGCGCATGCGCGGCACTTCTTCGGCCTTCACCTGATCCGGGGCAGACTGCAGCATCTGCTGCACCCGAGCCGTGTCCTTCGGGCTGCGCTGATAGATGGTGACCCCAACCACCGCCTGCAGTACCGCCACCACCGCCAAGGTGGCCGCCATACCGATGAAGAACGGTTTGCGCAGCACGATCAGACACCAGGCCGAGACGGCCAGCGCGATGGCGCTGACCGCGATGAAGAGCAGGCTCTCGCCGCGTTCGGCGTCGAAGTAGGTGGTGACGATGTCCATGATGAGCGGGTGGTGGCGTTGGCTGTCCGTTAACTGTCGAATGGTCGCATCAGGCGAAGCCGATGTGTTTGTTGAGCGGCAATTCTCGGATTCTCCGACCGGTTGCGCTGAAGATCGCGTTGGCCAGTGCGGGCGCCGCCGGTGGTGTGCCAGGTTCGCCGATTCCCCTGATCGCGCCGCCACCCTGCAGGATGCGCACGCTGATCTGGGGCGACTGTCCCATGCGAAGGACAGGGTACTGGTGGAAGTTGGTCTGCTCCACCGCGCCTTTGGCAAAGCTGATCTCGCCAAACATCGCCGCGCTCAGCCCAAAGATCACCGCCGATTGCAGCTGTGCCTCGATGTTGCGCGGGTCCAGGGCGATGCCCACGTCGGCGGCGACGAAGACCTTGTCGATCCGGATGCTGTCCTTGGCCGCGGTCACCTCGACGACTTCGGCCACCGGCACGCCGAAAGAGAAGTGGAACGCCACGCCCCGGCCGCGGCCCTTGTCGAGTGGCTTGCCCCATTCGGACATCTCGGCGACGGCGGCCAGCACCAGGCGCGACGGCTCGTGGTTGATCAGGCTGAGCCGCAGCGCCATCGGGTCGGCGCCGGCCTGCGCCGCCAGTTCGTCGATGAAGCTCTCCATGAAGAAACCGTTGTACGAATTGCCGACCGAGCGCCAACTGCTGATCGGCAACAGCGCCGGTGTGCGGTAGCCGGTGGCACGGTAGTGCGGGATGGCGTAGGGCTGGTCGTAAGTGCCTTCGGCGATCAGCTTGTCGGGGCCAGGCATGGCGATACCGAGTCGCCCGCCCTGCGACTCCAGCACCGAAGGGCTGGCCACCCGCACATCCAAGGCCTGCACCGTGCCTGCACCAGTGCTGCCGCGCAGGCGCGCCACCGCCGCGGGGCGGAAAAAGTCTTGTGTCATGTCTTCTTCGCGGCGCCAGGTCAACTTGACCGGCTTGCCCTTGGCCGCCATGGCCAGGCGAACGGCCTGCAACACGTAGTCGGATTCGCCGCGCCGGCCGAAGCTGCCGCCCATCAACTGGGTGTGCACGAAGACCTGGGCGGGTTCCAGGCCGGCCAACTGGGCGGCCTGGTCGCGTGCCACGGTCGGCGCCTGGGTGCCGGTCCAGATGTCCAACCTGCCGTCGCGCAGCCAGGCCACGGCGTTCATCGGCTCCATCGGGGCGTGGGCCAGGAAGGGCGCGTGGTATTCGGCTTCCAGCACCTTGGTTGCTGCCAAGGCTTTGGTGACATCACCGTCGTCACGAATGCGGCTGTCCTGGTGCTTGTCGTCGAACGATGCCGCGATGGCGTCCATCAACGCAGCGGTGGTGGCGCCGTGAACCGGCTCGGCCCAGTCGCACTGCACGGCCTGCGCGGCCTGGAAGGCGCGCCAGGTGTTGTCGGCGATCACCCCGACGCCGCCGGGCAGTGCCACCACCTGCAACACGCCGCGCATCGCCTGCGCGGCGGTGGCGTTGAAGGTCTTGATCGGCGCGCCGATGGCCGGGTTCATCCGAGCGGTGGCAAACACCATCTCGGGCAAGCGCACATCGATGCCGAAGGTCGCGGTGCCGGTGCACTTGCCCGCCATGTCCACCCGTGGCATCGGCTTGCCAAGGTAGCGCCATTGCCCGCGAGGCTTGAGCGCCGGGGCGTCGGGCAACGCGATCGTGGCCGCCGCGCTGGCCAGTTCGGTGTAGGGCAAGCGTTTGCCGTCCGGGGCGACAACCGCGCCGTTGTCGGTCTTGAGCGTAGCCGCCGCAACACCCAGGCGATCAGCGGCCGCCGCCACCAGCGCAAAGCGCGCTGCGGCACCTGCAACGCGCATCTTGTCGAACGCATCGGGCACGCTGGACGAGCCGCCGGTGCCCTGGATGCCCATGAACTTGCCCAGCACGCCCATGGTGCCCCGCATGGTCTCTGCCATGCCGCCTTGGTCGAGGGCAGCGAACGGGACACCGGCTTGAAGCATCGCCTTGTTGAAATAGGCGGCGCCGGGCGCGCCATGTTCGACGCGGACGCTGTCCCAGGCGACATCCAACTCTTCGGCCACCAGCGCGGCCAGCGTGGTGTGGATGCCCTGGCCCATCTCGGCGCGCGGGGTGATGATCGTCACTCCCTGGGCGTCGATGCGCACATAAGGCGTTATCGCGGTCGCGCCATCGGGCAGCTCGCCCAGCAAAGGGTTGGGGTGCGCTTGCTTGTACTTGTAGACGCCGAACACGGCCCCGCTGACCACGGCCGCGGATCCGATCAGGAAGCTGCGCCGGGCGATTGTTCTGATCTTGCTCACGTTCAGGCTTCCCGGATGCGCTGTGCCGCATCGTGGATTGCGGCGCGGATGCGCGGGTAAGCGCCGCAGCGGCACAGGTTGCCCGACATCGCGGCGTCGATGTCGGCATCCGTGGGCGCAATGTTGTGCTGCAGCAGCGCGGCTGCGCTCATGACCTGGCCTGACTGGCAGTAGCCGCATTGCGCCACCTGGTGTTCAATCCAGGCGGCCTGCACCACGTTCAGCGCAATCGGCGTGCCCAGGCCTTCGATCGTGGTCACGGCGCCGCGGATGGCGCCCACCGAGGTCACGCAAGAGCGCATGGGTTCGCCGTCCACATGGACCGTGCAGGCGCCGCACAGCGCCATGCCACAGCCGAATTTCGTGCCGGGCAGGTTCAGCTCATCACGCAGCACCCACAGCAGCGGCATTTCGGGCTCTACATCCAGATCGTGGATCTTGCCGTTCACGGTCAACTTCATGTTCTCAGTCTTTCAAAGGAATGCGCCACACTGTGCTCAGTTGAAGTCGCCGATGCATCGGCATAACGCGCCATATAGGAGGCGGATCACGCCAATTCAAGCAACCCAAGATTGGCGCGTTTCGCCAGTGCGCTGGCGTTTTTCGCTGCCTATACTGGCGCGATGCGGCAACTGTTCGTGCTTGAGGATTTCATGGGACGTTCTGAACCCAGCAACGCTGCCGCCCTGAGGCGGAGACCCGATGAACCGGCCGCCAGCATCCCTGTTGCCGTGAAGCCTGCCCCGTCCCTGAGGCCGGTCACTGTTGGCGGCTATGCTGTGCAGCACGGCTGGCGGCTGCTGCTGCGCGACCTCGAGATCAATCCCGCTCATGTGCTGCGCCGCGCGCAGTTGCCGGGGGACTTGTTTGCGCGGGACAACGCTCAGCTGGACTCGCAGCAGTACTTTGGGCTGTGGGCGGCCCTAGAGGTCGAGGCCGGCGCGTCGGCGATCCCGCTGCCTTTGCGAATTGGGCAGGCCTTGTCGGCGGATTGGTTCGACCCCGCCTTGTTTGCCGCGCTGTGCAGCACCGACTTGAACGCAGCCTTGCTTCGCATCGCCAAGTACAAACGGCTGGTGGCGCCGATGGCCTTGCAGGTCGACATCGGTGCGCAGCGCACCACGCTCACGCTGGAGTGGCTGGACAAGCGTTGCCCGCCGCCGCCCGTGCTGATGGCTTTCGAACTGGTGTTCTTCGTGCAGCTGGCACGCTTGGCGACCCGGTGCAGGGTGCAACCTCTGGCCCTGGCTTGCCCGCGACCACTCGGTCATGCCGACGTTTACGCAGAGCACTTCGGGATCAATGTGGGTCGAGCCGATTCGCTTACTTTGGTCTTTAGTGCCGAGGATGCCTGCCGGCCCTTCCTGACCGCGAACCACGGCATGTGGTCCTTCTTCGAGCCGGGCTTGAGAAAGCGACTGCACGAACTCGACCGGCAGGCCACGATGCGCGATCGGGTTTACAGCACCTTGCTGGAAGCCTTGCCTGCCGGCGACCTGTCGATGGCTGCGATTTGCAAGAAACTGGGCGTCAGCACGCGCACGCTGCAACGGCGACTGAACGACGAGGGCTGCAGCTTCCAGCAGACGCTGGACCAGGTGCGCACATCGCTGGCTCAGCACTACCTCCAGAGCTCATCGATGACCGGCGCGGAGATCTCCTTCCTGCTCGGATTTGAAGACCCCAACTCCTTTGTTCGTGCTTTCCAAGGATGGACAGGCACAACGCCTCAATCGGCAAGGGGCACGGGCTCGCGGGCTTGATGCAATGGCAGCCTGAGCCTCAGGCGCCGATCCCAACCACACGGACCCACAAACCGCAGGTGCTGCGGTGTACCTGGCCGAGCTTGCGCTGCAAGGTCAGACCCCTGTCAATGCGGGCCTTGTTGGTGTGCTGCACTGTCGGGAGGTCATTCGGGCTAAGCTCCGCTTCAGTGGCAAGCAGAGTGACACATTGCACTGGCATTGAGCTGCGGCTTGGTGCCGCTGACCGAGCGCGAGCAAGCTAGCGCGGTTCGAGCGAGCCGGTGATCGATGCGCGCTGAGAGATTTCAATCCAGTTGCCTGCCGGGTCCTTGACCATCGAGATGCGGGCGGTCGTGCCCAAGGTTCTAGGGGCTGCGGCTTCGCGTCCACCGTGGGCAAGAGCGTGGGCATGGTCACTGTCAACGGCAAAGACCTGAAAGGTCAGGTAACGCCAGCCACTGCCCTCAAACGGGGCGTCCAGCGGCGCATCGTCGGCCTGTTCCAACACAATGACACCCTCGCCAGCTTGGAATGCTGCGCCCGACGGGCAGTCCAGTTCGGCCAAGCCAAGGGCATCGGCATAGAAGCGGCGCTGCGCCTGCAGATCACGTACCGCCAGCCGAACACCGATCTGTGTGATGCCGAATGCGCCCATCGGTACCAGACTGACCCGGTTGCCGTCTGGGTCGACCAAGGACTTGGCAGCGCTCAAGCCCTGCTGGGCGATCAGCAGTTCGCGATAACCGCTAGGCGGGGTTTGAGGCAGGGGGTCGGCCAGGTGGTTGATCTTCAGCACCGACCCCTTCAGGTCGTGCCGATGCTGGTCCATGCCGCGTCTGACCTTCAGCAGATGATCAAACGGTAGCCCGACCTCGTCTTGCCAGAACCGCAGCATGGGCTCGAGATGGTTGGTGGCCAGGCCGATGTCGAATTTGGGTTTGGCGAGTTTCATGATCGATGATCCAAGGGTGAAAAAATCCTGAGCATTCTGGCGAATGCGCTTGTATGCGCATGCGATGGTTTGGAATGTACCCACTCATCGATGATGTGCGACGCCGTCGCAGGCGACGAGCCCGCCTGCAAGCGGGGGCTTGCACCCTAGCCCAGACCAACGACTTCATCGCCGACCGCAGGTGTCCGCCGGCTCACCGACGAGATTTCGATGACTGGAACCTGCTTGTCGCAGTCGACACAAATTCGCGACAATGAAGGTTCAACCACAGGTCCTCGCTACTACGGGCCGCACTCAGAAAGCGCAGACGATGGCAAATATCGCCGTGACCACCAAGCGTGGCATCGTGCAGGGAACATGTGACGATCGATTCAAAGGCGTGCTTGAGGCCTTCGTGGAGAATTTCCAGTCCCAGGATGAAGTGGGCGCCAGCGTTGCGATCACGCTCGAAGGCAAGACTGTTGTCGACCTCTGGGGCGGCCAAAAGACCGATGGCGGCGATCCCTGGGAGCGTGACACCATCGGCGTGGTATTTTCCTGCACCAAGGGCGCCTCGGCCCTGTGCGCTCACATGGCCGCGGACCGCGGTCTGCTGGACTTCAACGCCCCGGTGACGCGCTACTGGCCAGCCTTTGGCCAAGCCGGCAAGGACGGCGCGCTGGTCTCGATGATGCTCGACCACTCGGTGGGACTGCCCTCGGTGAGGGCGCCGCTGAAGGAAGGCGCTTTCTACGACTACGACTACATGGTCGATGTCTTGGCCAAGGAGACGCCGTTCTGGAAACCTGGCACTCGCAACGGCTACCACGGCGTCACCAGCGCCTGGACCGTGGGCGAAATGGTGCACCGATCGACCGCCAAGCGCATGGGCTTGTTTCTCCGCGACGAGGTGACCGGGCCCTTAGGCGTCGACTTCTGGATGGGCCTGCCCGAAGAACACGAAGCGCGCGTGGCGCCAATGATCCCCGCCATGGTGGACGCTGCCGCCCGCAACTCGCGCATGGCCCAGGCCATGAGGGCCGACCCCGCTGGTCCGACCGCGATGTTTTTGGGCGGCATGGGTCGATTCAGCGCCAACACCCGCATCGCCCACGCTGCTGAGATCGGCTCGGCCAACGGCATTTCCAACGGACGCGGCCTGGCGGGCCTGTACGCCGCGCTGGCCAATGGCGGCAGCCTGAATGGCGTGCGCCTCGTCGGCCCCGACACCCTGAGCCGGATGGGCCAGATCAGTGTTGCCACCCATGAGGACGCGACGCTGGCGATCCCGACCAGGTTCTCGCTGGGCTTCATGAAGTCCATGGACAACCGCGCGCTGGACAACACCGCCTCTTGCTCGGCGATCCTGTCCGAAGCGGCTTTCGGCCATGTCGGCGCCGGCGGCTCGATCGGCTTTGCCGACCCGGCCTGCAAGATGAGCTTGGGTTACATGATGAACCGGATGGGGCAGGGCATCTTGCTCAACCCGCGCGGGCAGTCCCTGGTGGACGCGGCCTACTTGGCGCTGGGCTATCGAAGCAACGCGAGCGGGGTCTGGACGGTGTGAGGCTGCCCGGCGCCGACCGCATGGACCTGTCCACAGACCTTGGCGTGCAGGTTCGATGGCCGCTTGAGTTCTGAGGCAGCGCAGCCAGCAACTGCGCAAGACAGGTTCAGCGGATCTCGATCTCGACGAAGACGACTTCGT
>JBILYN010000385.1:0-4407 GCA_044377715.1 Aquabacterium sp. | reverse complement strand
ACCGGCAACCCTAGCGCGCTGCAATTGGTGGCCGCTTGCCATGCGATGCGTGTCGTGCAGGGTTTCATCGACGAGCCTTTGCCAGCGCTGCGCTGGTTCTGGCAGGCCTGGGCCACGGCTGTGGTGGTGGCGGGACTCAAGCGCCTGCCACCGATGCCGGTGCAAGACTGGGACCGGATCGTTGCTGCGGCGCTGGCGTCGGATGACGAACACCTGATCAAGCTGGTCGACAGCTGCCGCGGCGAGGAACTCGCCTATGGCGGCGACGATTGGCGCCGGGCGGCCAGTCGCCCCTCTATTTCCAACAGGACGATGCCATGAAGACCCAAGCTGCTGTTGCGTGGCGAGCCGGTGCCCCGCTGACGATCGAGGAAGTCGACCTGGCCGGCCCGCGCGACGGCGAGGTGCTGGTCGAGGTCAAGGCCACCGGCATCTGCCACACCGACTACTACACGCTGTCGGGCGCCGACCCCGAAGGCCTGTTCCCGGCCATCCTGGGCCACGAGGGCGCGGGCGTGGTGCTCGAAGTCGGCGCCGGCGTGCCCTGGCTGAAGCCCGGCGACCATGTGATCCCGCTCTACACGCCGGAGTGCCGCAACTGCAAGTTCTGCTTGTCGCGCAAGACCAATCTGTGCCAGGCCATCCGCAGCACGCAAGGCAAGGGCTTGATGCCCGACGGCAGCTCGCGCTTTTCCATCGCCGGCAAGCCCATCCTGCACTACATGGGCACCAGCACTTTTGCCAACCACATCGTCGTGCCCGGCATCGCGCTGGCCAAGATCCGCAGTGACGCACCGTTCGACAAGGTTTGCTACATCGGCTGCGGTGTCACCACCGGCGTCGGTGCGGTGCTGTTCACGGCAAAAGTCGAGGCTGGCGCCAATGTGGTCGTGTTCGGCCTCGGCGGCATCGGGCTGAACGTGATCCAGGGCGCGAAGATGGTGGGCGCCGACAAGATCATCGGCGTCGACCTGAACCCGGCACGCGAGGCGATGGCGCGCAAGTTCGGCATGACGCATTTCATCAACCCCAAGGACACGCCCAACGTGGTCGATGCGGTGCAGCAGTTGACCGACGGTGGCGCCGACTACAGCTTCGAGTGCATAGGCAACACGCAAGTGATGCGCGACGCGCTGGAATGCACCCACAAGGGCTGGGGCCGCAGCATCATCATCGGCGTGGCCGAGGCCGGCGCCGAGATCTCGACCCGGCCGTTCCAGCTCGTCACCGGCCGCAAATGGGAGGGCTCGGCTTTCGGTGGCGCGCGCGGTCGCACCGATGTGCCGAAGATCGTCGACTGGTACATGGACGGCAAGCTCAACATCGACGACCTGATCACCCACAAGCTCAAGCTCGAAGACATCAACGAAGGCTTTGCGCTGATGAAGCGTGGCGAGTCGATCCGCTCGGTCGTGATGTTTTGACGCCTCTCGACCTGCGGACTCGCGGCATAGTCGCTGAGCTGCTGGTGGCCGCCGCAGCGGACAATCGGGGGCTATGGCCATACTTTCACTTTCCAACGCACACCTGGCCTACGGCCATGTGGCCCTGCTCGACGCGACAGGTTTTTCTCTAGACACCGGCGAGCGCCTGGGCCTGATCGGCCGCAACGGCGCCGGCAAGTCCTCGATGCTCAAGGTGATCGCCGGGCTCGAAAAGCTCGACGACGGCTTGCTGCAGCTGACCCAGGGGCTGCGCATTTGCTATGTGCCCCAAGAGCCCTCGTTCGAGCCCGGCCACACGGTGTTCGAGGCCGTCAGCGAGGGCATTGCCGAGGCGCGAGCGGTGCGTCAGGCTTACGAGGAGCATGCCGACGGCGTCGACCTCGACGCGCTGCAGACCCGGATCGAGGCGCTCGACGCCTGGAATTGGGAGCAGCGCGTCGACAGCACGATCGCCCAGTTGAACCTGGACGGCGCGCGCGACATCGGCGAGCTCTCGGGCGGGATGAAGAAACGCGTCGCGCTGGCGCAGGCGCTGGTCGCGGTGCCCGACGTGCTGCTGCTCGACGAGCCGACCAACCACCTCGACCTCGATTCGATCGCCTGGCTCGAAGACCTGCTGCGCGGCTTCAAGGGCGCGGTGATGCTGATCACCCACGACCGCGCTTTTCTCGACGCAGTGGCCACGCGGATTCTCGAGCTCGACCGCGGCCAGCTGCGCAGCTACCCGGGCAACTTCGGCGCTTACGAGGCGACCAAGGCGCGCGAGATGGAGGATGAGGCGCTGGCCAGCGCCCGTGCCGACAAGCTGCTGGCGCAGGAAGAGGTCTGGATCCGCAAGGGCGTCGAAGCGCGCCGCACCCGCAGCGTCGCGCGTATCCAGCGCCTGGACCTGCTGCGCGACCAGCGCCAGGCCAGACGCGACTCGCTCGGACAGGTCAAGCTCGAGATCGACGCTGGCGCGCCCAGCGGCAAGATCGTCGCCGAGCTCAAGGACGTCTGCATGAGCTTCCCGACCCCTTCGGGTGACAAGCTGATCGTCAAGGACTTCAGCGCCACGATCCTGCGCGGCGACAAGGTCGGTTTGATCGGCCCGAACGGCGCCGGCAAGACCACCTTGCTCAAGCTGATCCTGGGCGAGTTGCAGCCTAGCTCGGGCCGGATCCGCCAAGGCAGCAAGCTCGAGGTGGCGTATTTCGACCAAATGCGCGCCGGGCTGGACCTGGACGCGACGCTGGTCGACACCATCAGCCCGGGCAGCGAGTGGATCGAGTTCGGTGGCCAGCGCAAGCATGTGATGAGCTATCTGAACGACTTCCTGTTCTCTCCGGCGCGTGCCAACTCGCCGGTGCGAACGCTGTCGGGCGGCGAGCGCAACCGGGTGTTGCTGGCACGGCTGTTCGCGTTGCCTGCCAATGTGCTGGTGCTCGACGAGCCGACCAACGACCTCGACATCGACACGCTGGAGCTCCTCGAAGAGCTGCTGCAAGGCTATGCCGGCACGGTGTTCCTGGTCAGCCACGACAGGCGCTTTCTCGACAACGTGGTCACCAGCACGATCGCTTGGGAAGGCGACCTGCAGCCCGGTCATTGGCGCGAGTACGAAGGCGGCATCGCCGATTGGCAGGTGCAGCGCGCGCGCATGCTTGCAGCGCGTGCCACCGCGCCGGCGGCCAAGGTGGTGGCCGCAGCGCCGGCGCCGGCGCCTGCCGTCACGCCGACGGTCGCGACCAAGGCGCGCAAGCTCAGCTACAAGGAAAAGCGCGAGTTTGACGAGTTGCCGGCGCGCATCGCCGCGCTCGAGGCCGAGCAGGCCTCGATCATCGAGCGCTTGGCCGACACCGCGCTGTATGCGGCCGATCCGGCCCAGCTGCCGCCGCTGCACGCGCGCTACGCCCAGATCGACGACGAGTTGCTGGCAGCGATGGAGCGCTGGGAGCTGCTGGGCGGCGCTTAGACTGCGACCCATGCCCGATCACCCTGAACCGTCGCCCTCGGGCCGCCAGGCCGCGCGCCTGTCGCCGCAAACCCTGGGCTGGCTGTTGGGCGCGGTGGGCGTGATGATTTTCGCGCTGTCGATCCCGATGACCCGGCTGGCCTCGGGCAGCCTGGACGAGCCGCAGCTGCCGGCGGTCTTCGTTGCGATCGGCCGCGCCGCGCTGGCAGGGCTGCTGGCGGCGGTCTGGCTGCTGGCCACCCGTGCACCTCGCCCTCGGCCCGCGCAGTGGCGCGGCCTGCTGCTCAGCGCGCTGGGCGTGGTGTTCGGTTGGCCCTTGTTTCTGGGTTTCGCGGTGCAGCGCGTCGACGCCGCGCATGCGGCGGTGGTCTCGGGCTTGTTGCCGATCGCCACCGCGGTGATCGCAGCGCTGCTGCTGCGCCAGCGGCCGAGCCGGGGTTTCTGGGCCTGCGCGTTGCTGGGCACGGCGCTGGTGCTGGGATTCGCGTTCTGGAAGGGCGGCGCTGCGCTGCAGGCAGCCGATGGCTTGCTGGTGGTCGCGATCCTGTTTTCGTCTTTCGGCTATGTCCACGGCGCCGGCCTGTCCACACCGCAAGGCGACGGTTCGGCGCCGATGCCGGCTGAGCAGGTGATCAGCTGGCTGTTGGTCGCGAGCCTGCCGATCACGCTGCCGGTGGCGCTGGCCACCTGGCCTACCGAGCCGGTGCGACTGCAAGCCTGGGGTGGCTTTGTCTATGTCTCGGTGTTCTCGATGTGGCTGGGTTTCTTCGCCTGGTACCGAGGTCTGGCACTGGGCGGCATGATGCGCGTGAGCCAGGTGCAACTGCTGCAGCCTTTTTTGTCGATGTGGCTGGCGGTGCCCTTGCTGGGCGAGTCTGTCGATGCCGCCACCTTGGGCTTCTCGCTCGCGGTGATGGCCACGGTGTTCCTGTCGCGGCGCATGGCGGTGTCTGCGCCGGCCGCGCCGCTTGCCAAGGCCTGAGCCAGCGTCTAGGCCAAGCTTGTTCC
>JBILYN010000384.1:0-4410 GCA_044377715.1 Aquabacterium sp. | reverse complement strand
ACCTGAGCCATCACCCAACTGCCAATGCCTCGGCCTTGCGCCTGCGGCGCGACATAGAGATGGTCGAGCAGCAGGTGGTCGACCATCGGCAAGACCACGACGAAGCCCACCGATTCGCCGGCCAGCAGGATGTGGCGACTGTGCGCGGGCTCGAAAGCCCGGCTCAAGCGCTCGCGCGCGCGCTGCGGGTCGAAACGGCCCACACGTTGCAGGCTCTCGCGCATCGCCGCCAGACGCAGAGACAGCAGTCCCTCGAAGTCGTCCTCGCTGGCCGGCGCCAGCGCCAGGTCCTGCATCGCACAGGCGTTGAGCATCATGGGCTAGAGGATCTCGAAGGACCGGCCATCGGCCAGTCGGTAGCGCGAAAAGTCGCGCACGTCCATCGTCATCACCCGGGCAATCCCGGTGTCTGAGGCCAACCACACCAGCGACGCATCGGCCAGATCCATTTGCGTACGCGGCGTCTCGGTATAGCGGCGCATCAGCGTAAGCATAGGTTCCAGGTCTTGCGGGTCGAACGGAAAGACCGACACCCCTCCTTCAGCCACCCAGCGCAGCAAGGCAAAGCGTTGCGGCGGCATGATCAGGTAACTGGCTTCGACGATGCATGGCCATGTGGTCGCAAGCGACCAAGCCTCCAGCGCCGCTTGCTTGAACATTGCCTGGTAGCGGGCTTGCTCAGGCTGTACGCTGCCGAACAAGGCCACCATCGGCCCGGCGTCAACCAGTGCGGCCTGCACGGTACTTGTCCTGAAGTTGGTCTAGCAGTTGTTGACGTGATGCGTCGGTGTCGTAGGCTTGCTCGATGCCTTTGAACGCTTCGCCAAGGGGCTGGCCAGCCCGGGCCTCTTCGGCCCGCAATCGCTGCATCAACTCAAAGCTGTTCTTTCGCCCCAAAGCGCGTTCAACAGAGTCGATGATGAACTGCGACTTGGTCACGCCCAGACGCTTGGCCGCCAAAGTCAATGCCTGTTCGAGCAAGGGGTCCATGCGCACCGAAATCGCCATCACAGCCTCCAGGATGAAATACGGTATTACCGTAACACAACAACTGTCGATCGCTCAAGCAATCTGCGCCGCCCGGATCTGCTCGAGAACGTCCTTGGCGCTGACGGGGATCGGCGTGCCCGGGCCGTAAATGCCTTTGACGCCGGCGTCGTAGAGAAAGCCGTAGTCCTGGCGCGGGATCACGCCGCCGACGAAAACGATGATGTCGTCAGCGCCCTGGGCCTTGAGCGCGGCGATGATCGCTGGCACCAGCGTCTTGTGGCCAGCAGCCAGCGTCGAGATGCCGACCGCGTGGACATCGTTCTCGATCGCCTGGCGGGCGCATTCCTCGGGGGTCTGGAACAGCGGGCCCATGTCGACGTCAAAGCCCAGGTCGGCGAAAGCCGTCGCGACGACCTTGGCGCCGCGGTCATGACCGTCCTGGCCGAGCTTGGCGATCATCACCCGCGGGCGCCGACCCTCGGTGTCGGCGAATTGGGCGATCTCTGCCTTCAACTTGTCCCAACCCTCGGCGCTGTCGTAAGCCGCTGCGTAGACGCCGGTGACCTTTTGGATGTCGGCACGATGGCGGCCGTACACCGCTTCGAGCGCGTCGCTGACCTCGCCGACCGTCGCGCGCAAGCGCATCGCTTCGATGCACAGCGCCAGCAGGTTGCCTTGGCCCGACTGCGCGGCATCGGTCAGTGCGGCCAGCGATCGCTGCACCGCCGCGCTGTCGCGGCTGGCCTTGATCTGCTGCAGCCGGGCGATCTGGCCGTCGCGAACCATCACGTTGTCGACCTCACGCGAGTCGACCGCGTCCTGGGTCTCGAGCTTGTACTTGTTGACACCGACGATCACGTCGCGGCCCGAGTCGATGCGGGCTTGCTTCTCGGCCGCGCTCGCCTCGATCTTCAGCTTGGCCCAGCCGCTGTCGACGGCCCGGGTCATGCCGCCCAGCGCTTCGACCTCCTCGATGATCGCCCAGGCCGCATCAGCCATGTCCTGCGTGAGCTTTTCCATCATGTAGCTGCCGGCCCAGGGGTCGACGACGCTGCTGATATGGGTCTCTTCCTGGATGATCAGCTGCGTGTTGCGGGCGATGCGCGACGAGAACTCGGTCGGCAGCGCTATAGCCTCATCGAAACTGTTGGTATGCAGGCTCTGCGTGCCACCGAACACCGCAGCCATTGCCTCGACCGTCGTGCGCACCACGTTGTTGTACGGGTCCTGCTCGGTCAGGCTCCAGCCCGAGGTCTGGCAATGGGTGCGCAGCATCAGGCTCTTCGGATTCTTGGCATCGAAGCCCTTCATGATCCGGCACCACAGCAGGCGCGCGGCGCGCATCTTGGCGATCTCGAGATAGAAGTTCATCCCGATGGCCCAGAAAAAGCTCAGGCGCCCGGCAAAGCCGTCGACGTCCAAGCCCTTGGCCAGCGCGGTCTTGACGTATTCCTTGCCGTCGGCCAGCGTGAAGGCCAGTTCCAGCGCTTGGTTCGCGCCGGCTTCCTGCATGTGGTAACCCGAGATGCTGATCGAGTTGAACTTGGGCATCTTCTGCGCCGTGTACTCGATGATGTCGCCGATGATCCTCATGCTCGGCTCGGGCGGGTAGATGTAGGTGTTGCGCACCATGAACTCTTTGAGGATGTCGTTCTGGATCGTCCCGCTGAGTTGGTCTTGTGGTACGCCTTGCTCTTCGGCGGCGACCACATAACCGGCGAGCACCGGCAGGACCGCGCCGTTCATCGTCATCGACACCGACACTTTGTCGAGCGGAATCCGGTCGAACAAGATCTTCATGTCCTCGACCGAGTCGATCGCCACGCCGGCCTTGCCGACATCGCCAGTGACACGCGGATGGTCGCTGTCGTAGCCGCGATGCGTCGCCAGATCGAAGGCCACGCTGACCCCCTGGCCGCCAGCCGCAAGCGCTTTGCGGTAGAAAGCGTTGCTCTCCTCGGCGGTGGAAAAACCCGCGTACTGACGGATTGTCCAAGGACGCACTGCGTACATCGTGGCCTGCGGGCCGCGGATGAAGGGCTCGAAGCCCGGCAGCGTGTCGGCGTACTGCAGGTCGGCGGTGTCGGCCGAGGTGTACAGCGGCTTGACGGTCAAGCCCTCAGGCGTGACCCAGTTCAGCGCCGCCAGGTCGCCATCCGGCGCCGATTTGGCGGCGGCACGCGCCCATTGGGCCAGCGTGGCGGTCTGGAACTCGGCGTCTTTCGGGGTGCTGGTCGGCATGAAGAGATCCTCGTGAGGTGGCGGCGCGGACTGGGCTTTGGGACAAACCCGGCCTGTTGTTCGACATGATACATGGGCGTATAATTATAAATTCAAAATTTTCGCCAAGCTGACATGGCCGCGATGGACTTGCCGCAGCGACCGCTCGAGAGACCTTTGCCCGCCACTGCCTCACCGACTGAGCGTCAACCGCTTCACGCCCGCGCCCTGTACCAGGATGTGGCAGAGCGTTTGCGGCAGAAAATCTTCAGCCGCGAAATCGAACCTGGCGGCTGGATCGACGAGCAGAGAATCGCCGCCGAGTACGGCATCAGCCGAACGCCACTGCGTGAGGCGCTCAAGGTGCTGGCCGTCGAAGGCCTGGTGACCATGAAGCTGCGTCGCGGCGCCTATGTCACCGAGATGTCGAGCAGCGATGTGTCGCAGGTCTACCACCTGATGGCGCTGCTCGAGGCCGACGCGGCCGGGCGCGCCGCAGCCCAAGCCACCGATGCCGACATCGCTGAGCTGCAAACCTTGCACGACAGGCTCGAATCCCAGGTGCAACAGCGTGACGCATTTTTTGCGACCAACGAGGAATTCCACCTCAGGCTGCTGGTGCTGGCCGGCAACCGCTGGAGCGCACAGATCGTCCAGGACTTGCGCAAGGTCATGAAGCTCAACCGCCAGCTCTCACTGTTCAAGCAAGGCCGACTGGCCGAATCGCTGGCCGAGCACCGCGCGGTGATGGCGGCGATCGCTGCCCGACAACCAGAGGCGGCAGCGCGCTTGATGCGCGCCCACTTCGACAGCGGCCTGGAGGCCGCGTCGGGCTGAAACCACGACCTAACCCAAGCCTCCTGACAATTCAGCCTGTGGTCAGGCCATCGACCCACCATCCCATCCATCATTCTCAGGAGTCCGCTTTGAAGATCCACGAATACCAGGCCAAAGACATCCTGCGCCAATTTGACGTGCCGGTGCCGCGCGGCATCGCCGCGTTCACGGTGCAAGAAGCGGTCGAGGCCGCGCAAAAGCTCGGCGGTGCCGTCTGGGTCGTCAAAGCCCAAATCCATGCCGGCGGACGCGGCAAGGGCGGTGGCGTCAAGCTCGCACGATCGGTCGCCGAGGTTCGCCAACTCGCCAGCGAGATCCTGGGCATGCAGCTGATCACGCACCAGACCGGTCCGATGGGCCAGA
>JBILYN010000383.1:0-4411 GCA_044377715.1 Aquabacterium sp. | reverse complement strand
CGGCTGATGATGAAAATCGCGCCGGCGGTGGCGCGTGCGGCGTTCGAGTCCGGCGTCGCAGCGCGGCCGGTGACCGACTACGAGGCCTACGAGCAGCGACTGCAGAGCTTCGTCTATGCCTCGGGCAACGCGATGAAGCCGATCTTCAGCCAGGCCAAACGCGCCAAACGCCGCAACGTGGCCTTCGCCGAGGGCGAGGACCGCCGCGTGCTGAGGGCGGTGCAAGTGATCATCGACGAAGGCCTGGCCCGGCCCTGGCTGGTCGGGCGCGCATCGGTGATCACCGCGCGCATCGACAAGCTCGGCCTGCGCTTGCAGCAAGGCCGCGACTACGAGATCGTCAACATCGACGACGACCCGCGCTACCGCGACTACTGGCAGACCTACCACCGCCTGACCGAGCGCAAGGGCGTGACCGAACAGTTCGCCAAGATCGAGATGCGGCGGCGTCTGACCTTGATCACCGCGATGCTGCTGCACAAAGGCGAGGTCGACGGCATGATCTGCGGAACCTGGGGCTCGACCAACCAGCACCTGGCCTACATCGACCAGGTCATCGGCCGCCGCCCCGGCGTCAACACCTACGCATGCATGAACGGGCTGATCCTGCCGGGGCGCCAGGTCTTTCTGGTCGACACCCATGTCAACTACGACCCAACGGCCGAGCAACTGGCCGAGATCACAATTCTTGCCGCTGAGGAGATGCTGCGCTTCGGCGTGAGCCCCAAGGCGGCGCTGCTGTCGCACTCAAGCTTCGGGTCAAGCAACCAGCCCTCAGCGGTCAAGATGCGCGACGCGCTGGCGCTGATCCAGGCACAGGCGCCCTGGCTGGAAGTGGACGGCGAGATGCATGGCGACGCAGCACTGGACGCCGACTATCGGCGCGAGTTGATGCCGCGATCGACGCTGACTGGCGAGGCCAACCTGCTGGTGCTGCCGAACATCGATGCAGCCAACATCTCGTACAACCTTCTCAAGACAGCGGCTGGCGGCGGCATTGCGATCGGTCCAGTGCTGCTTGGCGCCGCCAAACCAGCGCACATCCTGACGCCCTCAGCCACGGTACGTCGCATCGTCAACATGACGGCACTGACAGTGGCCGACGCCAACGCCGCCCGCTGACCGCCGCGATGGCTGGCCAGATCTTGCAGCTTGAGCGACCAGCTTCTGCCTTCATCTGAACAGCCCCTGCGCTTGACAGTCGTCAATGTTCAGGATCTGGCACGCACTTCGGTGGCCGCGCCTCATCCAAAGCCCTTCATTTCTGCCCAATTATGAGGCAGAAGCTTGAGTTTTTCGAGGCCTTCCGGTAACATCACCGACACAGAATTCAGGGTAAACCAGTGAACCAGACCACTCGGTCATCGTTTTGCAAGTTGCAGTGCAAGCTGGGGCTGCTGTCGATGGTTGTGGGGCTGCTGCTACTGGCCAATGTTGCTGGCGCCAAGGGTTCGGCGGAGGGAATGGGGACGGTGGCGTTGGCAGCGCTGCCGCTTGAAGCCCAGCGAACGCAGCGCTTGATCCATGCCGGAGGTCCATTTCCTTATCCAAAGGACAGTGGGGTTTTCGGCAATTTCGAACGTCAATTACCACGACGTGAGCGCGGTTTTTACCGCGAGTACACGGTTGAGACGCCGGGGGCACGCAACCGAGGAGCCCGGCGCATTGTCTGCGGTGGCAAGCAGCCCGTAGAACCTGATGCCTGTTACTACACCGCCGATCACTACGCGAGCTTCAAGCTCATCGCGCCTTGATCGGCGATTGATTCAGACCTTTATTGACCCTGGAGGAACGTGACCATGCTGCTGCAGACTGTCCGTCCCAATATCGTGCAGGCGATCCGCGCCTACCGTGTCGAAGACTTGATGCAAGCCGCCGAAACCGATGGCCAACATTTTCTATACGCCAACCTGACCGATGCGCAATCGAAACAGGACGTATTGGACAAGATTGCCGAATCGTTCCTGTTTCCGACCCATTTCGGCAAGAATCTTGACGCGCTGTTCGACTGCATGACCGATCTGGTGAACCGCGCCGGTCACCAACCGGGTTTCGTGGTGGTGCTTGAGCAGTTGCCCGACAGTGTCAAGTTCGACCGTGAAGCGCGCGAGCAATTGCTCGATGTGTTTCGCGACACAGCCGATTTCTGGGCCGAACGCCGCATCCCGTTCCGTTGCTTTTACTCGTTCGCGGTCGCCCGCAGCAACGAGGCAAGTGCCTGGGAGCGAGCCAACGATGTTGCGCCCATGCCTGAAAAACCACCCGCCAAAACGGTCGCCAAAAGCGGGAACAATCCCAACTTCGGCACCAACATGCCGATGATGAGCAGCGCTTTTGACACCGCGATGTGGTTGACGGCCGCTTGACAGGCCATCGCGCTTGATTCAACTGCGCGATGAAGCCCACTGTGCCAAGGCCACGTACTCGGCCACGGGTACTTCCTCGGCACGCCGTTGCACGTCGAAACTGCCGCTAAACCCCTGCTCGTCGAGCCAACGGCCCAAGGTGTGACGCAATAGCTTGCGACGCTGCGAGAATGCCAGCGCCACCAGCGCTTGCAAACGCGCCTCGTCGAGCAGCGGCGGCGATGACAACGGGCGCATGCGCACGATCGCGGAATCGACCCGTGGCGGCGGGTCGAACGCGGTTGGCGGCACATCGAAAAGGGCCTCGATGCTGTAACGCCACTGCAACATCACGCTCAGTCGGCCGAAATCCTTGCCGCCGGGCGAGGCAGCCATGCGGTCGACCACTTCTTTTTGCAGCATGAAGTGCTGATCCTTCACCTGGGGCGCGACCGCCAGTAGGTGAAACAGTATCGGCGTGGAGATGTTGTAGGGCAGATTGCCAACCACTCGCAGCGGCTGGCCTGCGGTATCGGCCAGTGCTGCGAAATCGACCTTCAGCACATCGGACTCGATCACCGTCACGCCAGCGCGCTGCCGCCAGCGCGCTGCCAGATCGCGATCGAGCTCAACCACGGTGAGCGCGCCACAGCGCTCGAGCAGCGGTTGGGTCAAGGCGCCCAAACCGGGGCCGATCTCAACCAGCGCCTCGCCTGGCTTGGGCGCAATCGCCCGTACGATCGCGTCGATCACGCTGTGATCGACCAAGAAGTGCTGACCGAAACGCTTGCGCGCAAGATGCTTCATGCGCCGGCCAATATCGCAGACCAGGGTTGAATCATCCTCACTGCGGCGGCTCGCGCATCTCGATGTAAGCACGCAAGCGCAACTCCTTGGCCCAGTCGTTGTAGACCTGGTCGAACTTTGATTCGCGCAGCTGGTTGCGAGTCTGCTCCCGCACCTCTTTCGGATCAGCCGCGACGCTTCGCCGGTCCAGCACCTGGATCAGGTGCACGCCAAAGCGCGACACCACCGGCGGCGACAGGGCACCCGGCGCCAGCTTGGCCATCGCTTCCTCGAACTCGGGGACAAATTGCCCCGGCGCAGCCCAGCCCAGTTCGCCGCCGGTTGGTGCCGAGCCGTCCTCGGACACCTCGCGCGCCAAGTCTTCGAACTTCTTGTCGCCGCGCTCGATCTGCCGGCGCAAGTCGTCCAAGCGACGACTCACGGCCGCTGCCTGGGCTCGATCCGACAGGCGCAGCAGGATGTGCCTGGCTTTGGTCTGGGTGACCTGAAAGGGGTCGCTTTGCTGGCGGTCGATCAACTTGATGAGGTGAAAACCCGCGGCGCTGCGCAATGGCCTGGCCGACGACTGCCCGACCGCCATGTCCCGCGCTGCTTCGACGAACAGATCGGGCAGCCGCTCCGCTGGCCTCAGACCGATCTCGCCGCCACCAGCACGGTTGCTGTCTTCGCTGATCTCACGCGCCAGTTTGGCGAAATCCTCGCCAGCGCTCAAGCGAGCGAGCGCCCGCTCGGCGCTCGCCAAGCGCTGCGACAGCACTTGCGCATTCGCATCCTCAGGTACGGTGATCAGGATCTGCGCCAGGTTGAGCTGCACCTGGGTCGATGCCTTGGCGCGCCGCTCATCGAGCACTCGGTCGATGTCGGCGTCGGTGATGCGAATTCGAGCGTTGACCTCGCGCTCGCGTACCCGCTCGACCTGCAACTGGTCGCGCAGGTTGTTGCGAAAGCGAGTCATGTCCATGCCCTCGCTGCGCAAACGGTCCCGCAGCTGCGGCACTGTGATCTGATTCTGCGCCGCCACATTGCTCACCGCACGTTCGATCTCGGCGTCATCGACCTTCTGGCCCACCTCGCGCGCAAAAGTGATCTGGACCCGCTCATCGATCAAGCTGTCGAGCACCTGCTGGCGCAGGGCGTCCGCATCAGGCGGCTTGCCGCCGCCGCGCCGCGCCTCGGCGCCCAGGCGCTCGATCCGTTGCGCCACCTCTACCGAGGTCACGGCCTCGGTGTTGACCACGGCCACGATGAAGTCGCCGCTG
>JBILYN010000113.1:0-12932 GCA_044377715.1 Aquabacterium sp. | reverse complement strand
GCCTTCGGCTCGGTTCTGCTGAACGGGCAAGGCGCTTCGGGTGCCGGCCAGGCGGGCGCCAGGACCGCGGTCCGGCAGGTCTGCGTTCTGGTCTTGTTTCAAAACAGGGAAGCAAGGCCCTTTTCATCCCCGAAGCTTGCTAGCGCGTGGACACTGGATTGCAGCCAGACGCCATGGCTACAGGCTGCGGCGGCGACGAAGCGCGCCGGCGAGCAGTAACCCAGTGCTGGCCAAGGCCAGCGAGCCGGGTTCAGGCACCACTTGCAGGTTGTCGATCCTGAAGCAGTTCGAAGTCGTCTGTTGTCGCGTCGAGTCACATGCCCCATTGCTGGGCGTGGCAGTGTTGGCGACAAAAATGTAACGAAAGCTCAGGCTGTTCGACGTGAAGGGGTCGATAAAACTGTTGTCCGCCAACTGGGTCGCCCCAGCAAAACCATTGACGATCATGTCGCTCGTGCTCGCCCAGATGTCGGCGTTGTCACTGCCTGTGAACGCCGAGAAGTCCAACTTGATCGAACCGCGCACCACGGCCCCCAGGTCGAACAGCAAGCCTTCGACGCGTGAGCCTAATTGCCCGCCGGTGCCGGTGTCGCCAGGATTCGAATTGACGCCCAGGGCATCGCCACTCTGTTGGACCTCTTCAAGGCCCCATGTTGAACCCGTCAGCAGGTACCCTTTGACGGTCACCGAAGGACCAGCCGCCAGATCGCCGGCAAAGGTCGCCGAGGCGCCAAGCCTGCCGTCGACACCGTCGAAGGTGTAGTTGTTGATCAAGCCAGCGCTGGCGATGGACGTTGAAAGCGCTAGAACACTGACAACAGTAGCAGCGGCTAAAGAAAACGATTTCGGCATCATGAATCCTGGGTTTGAGTTCCGGCACGACCTGGACAGTCGAAGCAGCCAGGCGCGACTCTTAAGCAAGATCAAGGCCGAAAATCAAAAACTCATTCAAATCAATAAGTTAGGAAAAATCCATGACTGGCGAAATGGTGGTCTGTCAACTTTGGCGACATGACAATCCGCGCCACTTCCCGCCAGCGCTGACGCCGGTGGAGTCAAGTCGCTGTCTTTTCAACGACTGCTCCCACACTTTCTCCTGCTTTCTCGCGCTTTCGGCCCACCGGCAACAGACGCCCGGGCCGCTGTTGTTCAACCCTAGCTGGGCGCGCTGCAAGGCGCATGTCTCTTGCTGCTTGCTTCGCCCTGAAATTGCGCTCGGGTGAATCGCCCCGAGCCACCCGCCGCGCCGCAAGCGGCCTCTAGAGGCTGAAGATCTTCCCTGGGTTGAGGATGTTCTTCGGGTCGAGCGCGCGCTTGAGCACCCGCATCATCTGCACCGTGGCCACACCCGCCTCGTCGATCAGGAACCCTTGCTTGTGCAGGCCGATGCCGTGCTCGCCGGTGCAAGTGCCTTCGAGCTTGAGCGCGTGGTGCACCAACTGCTCGTTCAGCCGTTCGGCGATGTCGCGTTCGGCGGGGATCGCCGGGTCGATCAGGTAGGCGATGTGGAAGTTGCCATCGCCGACATGGCCGACGATGTAGTACGGCAAGCCGGCCTCGTCAGCTTCGCGCACCGCCAGGTCTATGCACTCGGCCAGGCGCGAGATCGGCACGCAGGTGTCGGTGGTGACGGTGCGGCAGCCCGGCTTCATCTGCAGCCCGGCGAAATAGGCACGGTGGCGCGCCGCCCACAGCCTGCTGCGCTCCTCGGGCGTGGTGGCCCACTCGAAGTCCTCGCCGCCATGCTCGCTCGCCACATCTTGTACCGTGCGTGCTTGCTCGGCCACGCTGGCCTCGCTGCCGTGGAACTCCATCAGCAGCATGGGCGCCACCCGCAGCGTCAGCTTGTCGTGCTTGTTGACCGCGCGCACCGCGTTGGCGTCCAGCAGTTCGCAGCGCGCGATCGGCACCCCCATCTGGATGATCTGGATGGCCGTGCTGACGGCCGCTGCGATGTTGGGGAAATTGCAGATCGCTGCCGACACCGACTCGGGCTGCGGGTAGAGCTTGACCGTGACCTCGGTCAGGATGCCCAAGGTGCCCTCGCTGCCGACCATCAGCCGCGTCAGGTCATAGCCTGCGCTGGATTTCTTCGCGCGGGTGCCGGTGCGGATGATTTCGCCGCTGGCGGTGACCACCTGCAGCGCCAGCACGTTCTCGCGCATCGTGCCGTAGCGAACCGCATTGGTGCCGCTGGCCCGGGTCGCAGCCATGCCGCCTATCGATGCATCGGCGCCGGGATCGATTGGAAAGAACAGCCCGGTGTGGCGGATCTCATTGTTGAGCTGGTTACGGGTGACGCCGGGCTGCACCGTGACGGTCAGGTCTTCACTGTTGATACGCAGCACCTTGTTCATCCGCGCCACATCGATGCTGATGCCGCCCTGGACCGCGAGCAGATGGCCTTCCAGCGACGAGCCGGTGCCGAACGCGATCACTGGCACCTCGTAGCGGTCGGCCAGCGCCACCGCGTCGGCCACTTCTTCGGTGCTTTCGGCAAACACCACGGCGTCTGGCGGCGGCACCTCAAACGGTGACTCATCGCGGCCATGTTGCTCGCACACCGCTTGGACGGTCGAGCAACGCTCGCCGAAGCGCGCTTTCAGCGCGGCGATCATCTCGGCAGGCACGGGCCGACGCTCCATCGTCAACAGGTGGGCAGGCAGGGTGGCGTTCATCGCTGGATCTCCGGCTTCGGGGGCGTTCAGGGGGTCAGGCTGGGATGGTATGACGTTTGTCGCTTGCTGTGCCGGGGTTGTTGCGCGGGCTGGCCCGGCCGCGCGGCGATGTTGGGGCAAGATCGCGGTTTGTCCCCGAACATCTTCCTGGAGAACACCACATGGCCAACCGCCTGACCCAGATCGCCACCCGCACCGGAGACGATGGCTCGACCGGCCTGGGCGACGGCACGCGCGTGCCCAAAGACCACCTGCGGGTGCAGGCCATGGGCGATGTCGACGAGCTCAATTCGGGCCTGGGCGTGCTGTTGGCCGAGCCGCTGCCGGCCGACGTGCGCGAACTGCTGGTCGTGATTCAACACGAGCTGTTCAACCTCGGCGGCGAGCTGTCGATCCCGGGCTACACCTTGCTCAAGCCCGAGGCGGTGGCCCGGCTCGACGCCGCGCTGGCGCATTACAACGCGACCTTGCCGCGGCTGGCCGAGTTCATCTTGCCGGCAGGCACACGCAGCGCCGCGCTGGCCCATGTCAGCCGCACCGTCGCGCGGCGCGCCGAGCGCGCGGTGGTCGCGCTCAGCGCCCAGGCCAGCGTCAACGACGCACCGCGTCAATACCTCAACCGATTGTCGGATCTGCTGTTCGTGCTCGCGCGGGTGCTCAACCGGGCCAACCTCGACGGACTGGGCGGCGACGATGTGTACTGGCGCAGCGAGCGGCTGGCAGCGCAGGGAGCAGCAGCCGACGACCTGCCAGTCGCATCTCTGCCAGGGGATGCTCTCAAGTAAATGTGGCTTGGCCACTTTGCTTGACCCCTCATGGGGGGCGGCCGGCGTCGGCCGGCCTTGGGGCGCTCTCGAGCAAATGTGGCTTGGCCACTTTGCTTGATCCCCACGGGGGGCGGCCGGCGTCGGCCGGCCTTGGGGCGCTCAGTAGCTGATCGTGCCGCTGCCGGTGTCCACCCGCACCAGCGGGCGGCCCAGCGCGGCGAGTGTGGCGTGGGCGAAATCCAAGGCCCAGGCCGCGTCGCTGGTGAAGCGGTCCTCGCCGACGGTGCGGGCCAGCACCAGCACCATGTCGGCGGTCAGCACCTTGCCGCTGGCGCGCAGGGGTTCGCAGTCGTTGGCGACAAAATGCTGTTCAAGCCAACGCCGGGCCTGGTCAGCCGGCATTGCGGCGCCGCCAGCCGGCGGGGTCAGCAAATGCTCCCGGCTGGGCCCGAACTGGACGATCACTTCTTGGCGCATGGCATCCTCCTGGTTCGGACCAGCATAGGCCGCCGCCAGGCCTCTGTCGCGCGCTTGGGTCAAAGCTTGCGTCGCGCGGCCACCGCATCGCTCAAGACCTGCAACACGGTCATTGAATCGTCCCAGCCTATGCAGGCGTCGGTGATGCTCTGGCCGTAGGTCAGTTTGGCGGGGTCGTCCTTGCCGGCGCTGAATTTCTGCGCGCCGGCCAGCAGGTGGCTCTCGACCATCACGCCGATGATGTGGCGTTGGCCAGCGGCCAACTGCGTGCCGATGTCGCGCGCCACGTCGATCTGACGCTGGTGCTGCTTGCTGCTGTTGGCGTGGCTGCAGTCGACCATCAGCTGCGGTGCCAGCTTGGCAGCGACCAGCTCCTCGCACGCAGCGGCGACGCTGGCCGCGTCGTAGTTCGGTGCCTTGCCGCCGCGCAGGATCACATGGCAGTCCTTGTTGCCCTTGGTCTGGACGATCGCGACCTGACCGTTCTTGTGGACTGACAGGAAATGGTGCGGCCGCGACGCGGCCTGGATCGCATCGGTTGCGATCTTGAGGTTGCCGTCGGTGCCGTTCTTGAAGCCTATTGGCGCCGACAGGCCCGACGCGAGCTCGCGGTGCACCTGGGACTCGGTCGTTCGTGCGCCGATCGCGCCCCAGCTGATCAGGTCGCCGATGTACTGCGGGCTGATCACGTCGAGGAACTCGCTGCCAGCCGGCACACCCAGCCGGTTGACGTCGACGAGCAACTGGCGTGCGATGCGCAGCCCTTCGTGGATGCGGTAGCTCTCGTCGAGGTAGGGATCGTTGATCAAGCCTTTCCAGCCGACGGTGGTGCGGGGTTTTTCGAAATAGACCCGCATCACAATCTCCAGTGTGTCCGCGTGCTTCGTGCGCTGGGACTTGAGCTGGCGGGCGTAGTCCAGCGCGGCGGCTGGGTCATGGATCGAGCAAGGGCCGATCACCACCAGCAGCCGGTCGTCCTTGCCGTCGAGGATGCGGCGCACGCTGCGCCGGGTGTCGCCGACGAGTTTTTCAACCGGCGTGCCGGCAATCGGAAAGAAGCGGATCAGATGCTCGGGAGGTGGCAACGGGGTGACCTCTTCAATACGCTGGTCGTCAGTCTCGCTGGTCTTCTCGCTCAGCGAATAGCCGTGGATCGGTTCGCTGGCTTCAGCGTGGTGGTGGGACTTCGGCGCCATGATGGGTTCCTGTTGCGGTGGGATCGTCGGGGCAAAAAAAAAACCGCCGGGTTTGCCGGCGGTTGGTTTGTTCGGGTCGCTTGTCTTACGCGCGATCGCCTCTCAAGCCGCCGGTCAGGGGCGAGAACCAAAAGTACGAAAATCGCGAGGAACGCATAGAGTGGAATGTAGCACGGACAGCCTGGAATGCGGCCAGGCGGCGAGATCAGGCCGTGCCGCCGACGGTCAGCCCGTCGATTCGCAGCGTCGGCTGGCCTACACCGACCGGCACGCTCTGGCCTTCCTTGCCGCAGACGCCGACGCCCGAATCGAGCGCCAGGTCGTTGCCGATCATCTTGACGCGGGTCAGCGCATCCGGGCCGTTGCCGATGATCGTCGCGCCCTTGACTGGGTACAGGATCTTGCCGTTCTCGACCCAATAGGCCTCGCTGGCCGAGAACACGAACTTGCCGCTGGTGATGTCGACCTGGCCGCCGCCGAAGTTGGTCGCGTACAGCCCGCGCTTGATCGACCCGACGATTTCATCCTTGGTCTTGTCGCCGTTGAGCATGTAGGTGTTGGTCATTCGTGGCATCGGCACATGGGCATAGCTCTCGCGCCGGCCGTTGCCAGTGGGCTTGACGCCCATCAGCCTGGCATTCATCGAGTCCTGGATGTAGCCCTTCAGGATGCCGTCCTCGATCAGCACGTTGCGCTGCGACGCGCAGCCTTCGTCGTCGACATTGAGCGAGCCGCGCCGGTCGGGCAGCGTGCCGTCGTCGAGCACGGTCACGCCCTTGGCCGCCACGCGCTGGCCGATTCTCCCGGCGAATGCCGACGAGCCCTTGCGGTTGAAATCGCCTTCCAGGCCGTGGCCTATGGCTTCGTGCAGCAGCACGCCGGGCCAGCCCGGGCCCAGCACGACGGTCATCACGCCGGCCGGTGCCGGGCGCGATTCGAGATTCGTCAGCGCCGCGTTGACAGCCTGGTCGACATAGAGCGTGAGCTGCTCGTCCTGGAAGTAACCCAGGCCGAAGCGCCCACCGCCACCGCCCGAACCCACCTCGCGTCGGCCGTTGGATTCAGCGATCACGGTGATCGACAGCCGCACCAGCGGCCGCACATCGGCCGCGCGGGTGCCGTCGGCGCGAGCGACCATCACGACGTCGTACTCGGCGGCCACACCTGCCATCACCTGTACGACCCGGGGGTCGCGGGCGCGCGCCATTTTTTCGATCTTCTCGAGCAGCGCGACCTTTTGCGTGCTGTCGAGCGTGCCGATCGGGTCGGTGGGCAGGTAGAGCGAGCGGCTGGTCGCGATCCTGGGCTTGCGCGCGATCTTGACGCGCCGGTTCTGGCCCGCTGCGGCGATGCTGCGCACCGTGCGCGCGGCGTCGAGCAGCGCGGCCTCGGAGATGTCGTCGGAGTAGGCGAATGCGGTCTTCTCGCCTGCCACCGCCCGCACGCCAACGCCTTGGTCGATCGAGAAGCTGCCGCTTTTGACGATGCCCTCTTCCAGGCTCCAGCCCTCGTGGCGGGTGATCTGGAAGTACAGGTCGGCATCGTCGATGCGGTGTTCGCCGATCACGCCGAGCGCGGCAGCGAGCTTGGCCTCGTCCAGACCGAAGGGATCGATCAGCAGTTGCTGGGCGATGGCTAGGCGTTCGAGGGTGGGTTCGCGCGAGATCATCAGAGGATTGTAGGAGTCGCAAGCCGGTTTTGCAGCGCCAGGTTTCACGCCGCGCTGCAGCCCGTCAACCCGCTTGTCAGTCGAGGCTGTGGCGGGCGATCACGCCGCGTCGTCGGCGTCGCGCCGCAGCGCCAGCGCACGCTCGTACAAGGCGTTGCGCGGCGCGCCGCTCAGCTCGGCCGCCAGTGCCACCGCTTGTTTCAGCGGCAAGTCGCGCAGCAGCGGCAACAGCAATCGCTCGGCCTCGGCCGGCAGGCCGTCCGCGCCCGTTGCCACCGCCGGCGTTGGCAGCGCATGCAGCACCAGCACGAACTCGCCGCGGCCACGGTTGGCGTCTGCCGCCAGCCAGGCTGGCAGCTCCGATGCCTGGTGCGTGACGATGGTCTCGAACTGCTTGGTCAACTCGCGGCACAGCGTGATGCGTCGCTCGGGCGCGGCCTCGGCCAGGCCAGCGACCAGCGCTTCGATGCGGTGCGGCGCCTCGAACAGCACCTGGCAGCCTGGTGATGCTGCGGCCGCCTGCAGCGCGCTGCGCCTGTCCTGGCCCTTGCCAGGCAGGAAGCCGATGAACACAAAACCTTGGGCCAGCGTGTCACCGGCCACGCTGACCGCGGTCACGGCGCTGCTGACGCCTGGGATCGGCATCACCCGGTGGCCAGCGGCCACGACCGCGGCGACCAGCAAGGCGCCTGGGTCCGAGATCGCCGGCGTACCGGCGTCGCTGACATAGGCCACGCGCTGGCCTTGCGCCAAGCGCGCGATCACGCCTTGAGCCGCGCCCGCTTCGTTGTGCTGGTGCAGCGCGAGCAGCGGTTTGTCCAAGCCGAGGTGGCGCAGCAACTGGCCTGAGACGCGGGTGTCCTCGCAGGCGACCGAGTCGACCAAGCCCAGCAGATGCACTGCACGCAGCGTGAGGTCGGCGAGGTTGCCGATGGGCGTGGCCAGCACGTACAGTGTGCCCGTCGGGTGATGCTGGCCACCGGCGGCAGCGTCAGCCGCCTGGATCAGCAGGGAGGGGGCGATGTTCAAGGGTTGGGACCGTGGCCTTCGGCAGGTTGCGAAGCCGCAAGGCCTCGGCACCAAGAGGGTTGGTGACAGCGCCGAGGATTTGGCGCTGGCGCATCTGCAGCAACAAGGCCTGCGCCTGCTGTGCCGCAATTATCGACTGGCCGGCGGGCCGCACCAGCCTGGCGCCGAGATCGACTTGATCCTGCTTGAGCCCGACGGCACCCTGGTGTTTGTCGAGGTCCGCGCCAGGCGAGACAGTGGCCATGGCGGTGCCGCTGCCAGCGTGTCCTTGGCCAAGCGCCGGCGCATCGTTCGCGCCGCCCAGCATTACCTGTTGGGCCTGATGGTGCTGCCGGCTTGCCGCTTCGATGTGGTGGCGATCGACGGCGATGCACTGCAGTGGCTGCGCGCTGCCTTTGACAGCTGATGCCGATCGCCGCGCGGCGCAAAGCTGCTGACTTATGATGTATGCCCATGTTTGAGCAACGTATTCAGCAGCATTTCTTCGAAAGCGCCGATCTCAAGTACCAGTCGGCCGAGGTGCTGAGCCGTCCGATTGAGGACGCGGCGATGGCTCTGGTCGGTGGGCTGACGGCTGGTGGCCGCGTGCTGGTCGCGGGGCTGGGCGCATCGGCCAACTTGGCTCAGATGTTGGTCAGCGCGCTGCTTGGTTGCCTCGAGCGTGAGCGCCCCGGACTGGCCGCGCTGGCGCTGGGCAACGAAGCCACCGCGCTGGCGGCATTGCTCGCCTTGCCGGCGGTCGGCGCGCTTGATCAGGTGCTGGCGCGCCAAGTTGAGACATTGGGCCAACCCGGAGACCTGCTGCTGCTGATCGACTGCGAAGGCGACCATCCTGCGTTGTTGGCTGCCGCGCAGGCCGCTCAGGCCAAGGACATGACCGTGATCGCGCTGACCGGGCGAACTGGCGGCGCGCTGCGAGCGCTGCTGACCGAAACCGATGTGCTGGTGGCGGTGCCGCACGAGCGCAGGATTCGCGTGCTTGAAACACATCTGCTGGTGCTTCACTGCCTTTGTGACGCGATCGATCTGCAACTGCTGGGCGAACAGGATCCACCATGACCTTCTTGATGAGTATTTCTTCCGCACGACGGACTGCGCTGCTGGCTGCCGCGCTGGGCGCCACCACGCTGCTGGGCGCTTGTGCGCCGCTGGTGGTGGGCGGTGCGATGGTGGGTGGGGCGATGTCGATCACCGACCGACGCACCTCGGGCGCGCAGGTCGAGGACGAGACGCTCGAGTTCAAGGCCGCGGCCCGTCTGCGCGAAGCGCTGGGCGAGCGCGGTCATGTCAACGTCACCAGCTTCAACCGCACGGCGCTGATCACCGGCGAAGTGCCGACCGAGGCCGACCGCGCTGCGGCCGAGCAAGTCGTCAGTCGGCTCGAGAACATTCGAGCCACCGTCAACGAACTGGCAGTCGCTGGCAACGCCTCGCTGACCTCGCGCAGCAACGACTTGATCCTGACCAGCAAGGTCAAGGCGGCCTACTTCGAGGCCAAGGACCTGCAGTTCAACGCGATCAAGGTCGTTGCCGAGCGCGGAACAGTCTTCTTGATGGGCCGGGTGACCGAGCGCGAAGCCGCCCGGGCCACCGAATTGGCGCGTGGTTTCAGCGGCGTCACCAAGGTGGTGCGCGTTTTCGAAGTGATCACCGAGGCCGAGTTGGCCCGGATACAGCCGCCGGCTTCGAAGAAATAAGCGGGCAGCGCCGACCGGACTACTTCAGCCGCCGCAACAGGCTGGAGGTGTCCCAGCGCCGACCGCCCAGCGCCTGGACATCGGCGTAGAACTGGTCGACCAGTGCAGTGACCGGCAGACGCGCGCCGTTGCGCCGGGCTTCGTCTAGCACCAGGCCCAGGTCCTTGCGCATCCAGTCGACCGCAAAGCCGAACTCGAACTGGTCGTCGACCATGGTCTTGCCGCGGTTGTCCATTTGCCAGCTCTGGGCTGCGCCCTTGCCGATGACCTCGAGCACTTGTTTCATGTCGAGACCGGCTTTGGTGCCAAACGCGATGCCTTCGGACAGCGCCTGCACCAGGCCTGCGATGCAGACCTGATTGACCATCTTGGCCAGCTGACCCGCGCCGCTGCCACCGACCAGGGTGACGGCTTTCGAGAAAGCCATCGCCACCGGTTTCATGGCTTCGAACGGCGCTTCGTCGCCGCCGCACATCACCGTCAGCGCGCCGTTGACCGCGCCGCCCTGGCCGCCAGACACCGGTGCGTCGACAAAGTTCAGGCCCAGCGTGCGGGCTGCGCCGAAGAGTTCGCGCGCCACTTCGGCCGACGCGGTCGTGTGGTCGACAAACACCGCGCCCTCGGCCATGCCGGCGAGCGCGCCGTCGGCGCCGAGGACGATGGACCGCAGGTCATCGTCATTGCCGACGCAAGCGAAGACGAACTCGGCACCTGCGGCCGCCTCGCGCGGCGTCGATGCAGACTTGCCGCCGTGTTCGGTGACCCAGGCCTGGGCCTTGGCTGCGCTGCGGTTGTAGACAGTGACCTGGTGGCCGGCGCGCGCCAGGTGGCCGGCCATCGGATAGCCCATCACACCGAGGCCTAGAAAGGCAACGCGGCGAGCCGGGGTGGAGTCGTAGGTTTTCATGGCGCGCAGTGTATCGGTGGCCGCCCAGTGCTACAGGATGGCCAGGTGATCGGTGCCGGCCGACAGGTCGCGGTTGTGCGCACGCTGGCTGTTGAGCTTGATCTGCAGCCGCAGGTCATTGACCGAATCGGCGTTGCGCAGCGCGTCTTCGTAGCTGACTTGATGGCGATCGTAGAGGTCGAACAGCGCCTGGTCGAAGGTCTGCATGCCAAGTTCGCGCGAGCGCTTCATCAACTCCTTGATCTCGGCGACCTCGCCTTTGAAGATCAGGTCGGCGATCAGCGGCGTGTTGAGCAGCACCTCGACCGCGGCGATCCGACCCTTGCCCTGCTCGCGCGGCAGCAGTCGTTGCGAGACGATGGCCTTGAGGTTGAGCGACAAGTCCATCAGCAGCTGTTGACGCCGTTCCTCGGGGAACAGGTTGATGATGCGGTCCAGCGCTTGGTTGGCGCTGTTGGCATGCAAGGTGGTGATGCACAGGTGGCCGGTCTCGGCGAAGGCCACCGCGTGGTCCATGGTCTCGCGGTCGCGGATCTCGCCCATCAGGATCACGTCGGGTGCCTGGCGCAGCGTGTTCTTCAACGCGGGCTCCCAGCCATCGGTGTCAACGCCGACCTCGCGCTGCGTGATGATGCAGTTCTTGTGCGGGTGAACGAACTCCACCGGGTCCTCGATTGTGATGATGTGGCCATGGCTGTTGATGTTGCGGTGGTCGATCATCGCTGCGAGCGAGCTGCTCTTGCCCGAGCCTGTGGCACCGACCATGATCACCAGGCCGCGCTGTTCCAGACTGATCTGCTTGAGCACTTGGGGCAGGCCCTGGCCGTCGATGGTGGGCAGGACTTGCGGGATGGTCCGCAGCACCATGCCGACATGGCCTTGCTGCATGAATGCGTTGACGCGGAATCGGCCCAAGCCCTGCGGCGAGATCGCGAAGTTGCACTCCTTGCTGCGCTCAAATTCGTTGGTCTGGCGCTGGTTCATCACAGACCGCGCCAGCGCCAGGGTGTGCTGCCCGGTCAGCGCCTGCGCTGAGACCCGCGTGACCTTGCCGTCGACCTTGATCGCAGGCGGGAAATCGACGGTCAGGAACAGGTCTGACCCGCCGCGGCTGACCATCAGCCGCAGCAAGTCGTTGATGAACTTGGAAGCCTGCGCATGGTCCATGAAGTCGCCCACTCTGTGTTGGCGCGGTGCCGCCGGTCTGCCGGCGGCCTCTCGCTCAGCCGGGGAAGTTTTCCGGGATCTTGGCCTTGGAACGCGCCTCGGACGCCGAGATCAGGTTGCGCCGCACCAGGTCGGCCAGGTTCTGGTCCAGCGTCTGCATGCCCAGGTTCTGGCCGGTCTGGATGGACGAGTACATCTGCGCCACCTTGTTCTCGCGGATCAGGTTGCGGATCGCCGGGCTGCCGATCATGATCTCGTGCGCCGCGACCCGGCCGCTGCCGTCCTTGAGCTTGCACAGCGTCTGCGAGACCACCGCGACCAGCGATTCGCTCAGCATCGCGCGCACCATCTCTTTCTCGGCCGCCGGGAAGACGTCGACGACCCGGTCCACCGTTTTGGCCGCGCTGCTGGTGTGCAAGGTGCCGAACACCAGGTGGCCAGTCTCGGCGGCGGTCAACGCCAGCCGGATCGTCTCCAGGTCGCGCATCTCGCCGACCAGCACCGCGTCCGGGTCCTCGCGCAGCGCCGAGCGCAGTGCGTTGGCAAAGCTCATTGTGTGCGGCCCGACCTCGCGCTGGTTGATCAGACACTTCTTGCTCTCGTGCACGAACTCGATCGGATCCTCGACCGTCAGCACATGGCCGTATTCGTTTTCGTTCAAGTGGTTGACCATCGCTGCCAAGGTCGTGCTCTTGCCCGACCCGGTGGGGCCGGTCACCAACACCATGCCGCGCGGGCGCAAAGCCAGGTCGCCGAAGATCTTGGGCGCGCCCAGCTGCTCGAGCGACAGAATCTTGCTCGGGATGGTTCGCAACACCGCGCCTGCGCCGCGACTTTGGTTGAAGGCGTTGACGCGGAAGCGCGCCAGCCCCTGGATTTCGAACGAGAAATCGCACTCCAGCGTTTCTTCATAGAACTTGCGCTGGGCGTCGTTCATGATGTCGTAGACCATCGCGTGCACGGCCTTGTGGTCCAGCGCGTCGACGTTGATTCGGCGCACATCGCCGTTGACCCGGATCATCGGCGGCAGGCCGGCCGACAGGTGCAGGTCGGAGGCCTTGTTCTTGACCGAGAACGCGAGCAGTTGGGTGATGTCCATCGGGCTTGAGGTAGGCTCTTTCAATTTTGACATCCTCCCGGCCTTAGAGGGCCGGGATTCCCTCTGCAGGGGCTGCATGTCCGCAGCCGGCTCTGAACCTAGACAGGATATTGCGAGCGGCGTTCACATCACGATCATGCAAAGCCTCACACCCCAAGCAGGTCCATTGCCTTATTGCAAGACCTTCGAGCCCTTTCGGTCCCCCGACCAAACCACAGTCGGAACAGGTCTGCGTAGAGAACTTCT
>JBILYN010000382.1:0-4423 GCA_044377715.1 Aquabacterium sp. | reverse complement strand
GCAAAATCTGGGCCGGCCTGGGCGACGATGTGAAGCTGCAGGCCGGCGGCTTGCGAATCGACGCCTACGGCCAGGACGAGATCTTCCAGCATGCCAACGCCGCCAGCGGGGGGGCGTTCATCGGCATTGCCGGCGCAGACTCCAAGCTCACGATCGACGGCACCACGACCGCAGGCATAGGTGCGCGCAGTCAGGTGTTGGCGCAAACCGTGCAGATCACCGCCAAGCGTGATCAGGACTTCGACGCGACCTCGGAAAACCTGGCCGTCGGCCAGTTTGCGGGCAGCGGTGCCCGGGTGACCAACACGCTGTCGGGCAAGGCCGATGTGGTGATCGGTGCTGGCGCGAAGGTCGAGGCCGAGACGGTCTTGATAGACGCCGAAAATCGGGTCAGCAAGCGAAAATACTCGGCGCTACGCGACACGCTGCGGTCGACCTCGGCGGGTGGCGCGACCATCTCTGCCTTGAGCGCGAGCACCACCATCGGCAGTACCGAGACGCTGTTCGGCGCGCTGGTCCAGGTCGGTCTGGGCGCACAGATCAACACCCAGTCGGCCAGCGCCAATGGCGCGACGCTGCGGCTCAACACCTTGACGACGCTAGACCTGATCGACAAGGTTCGGGTCGACGGCATCGGCGGCTTTGCGGTCAACTATGCGCTGGCCAAGCAGCGCGCCGACACCATGTCGGACATCCAGATCAACGGCGCCGCGCTGCGCAACTACAGCGGCAACCTCGAGCTGAGCACCCGCACAGACGCGACGATGGTCGCGGCCGCCAACGTCTTGTCGGTTGGCCTGATCGCGGGCGCCAAGGCCGATGCTTTCTCGGACCTGAACAGCTTCAACGAAATCCGTCTCAGCAACGCCGAGCTGCTGGGCACCGATGTCAAGCTCTACGCCGGCCAAAGCCGCGACCGCGTCAGCAACCAGCTCGACCTGAAAGCCCAGTCCGACATGGCGCTGGTCGCCCTCTATGGGCTGAGTCTGCCCAAGGCCAGCGCGGTCATCAACGAGTACAACGGGATCTTCTTGAACGACAGCACGTCGGTGCACGCAGTGCGTGACATCGACCTGCTCGCCGAGCCTGGCCTGGGCGGTGACATGCGTGCCCGCACCGACGGCCTGTTGGTGAACATGATGTCGCCAATCTATGTCGTCAATGTCTCCGACGGTGGCTCGGTCAACAGCTTCAACCGGGTCCTGGTCGGCCCGAACGCGCAGCTCGAAGCCGGGGTCAACTACCACACCGAGCTGCAGTTGCTGCCCATCGTGGTCGCTGGCAAGAGCACGATCGCTGCCGATCGCCTGGGCCAGGCATTGAACGCCACCGAGCTGCTGGCGCAGGGCCTGGACCCTGCGCAGCGCTACGAGTACAAGGTGCTGGACCTTGACTCGGTCGCGATCGGCGTGACCGCCGGCGACATCGTCGAGTTGGTGCCGGGCGTATTTGGCAAAGGCGTGGCCAACCAGGCCTATGTCTACGGCCCGCCCACTGGCGCCGCCGACAGCAACCTGGCGCTGGAGTCCGAGAACTTCCTCGACACCACGCGTTGGAGGCCGATCACCGCGACCTATCAGCTCACGGCCACCACGTCCGGCGTGGGGGTGAAGGCCGGCGAGACGGTGCGAACCGCCAGCGGCGACTGGTACCGCGCCAACAGCGACGCCACGATCAGCGTGGGCGAGAGCTTTGGCGGCAGCGGCTGGACCCAACTGACGGCGATGAAGAGCGACCGGGGCCAGCAGTTCGCGTTTCAGCTCAACGGCAAGTTCTACGTCGTCAAGCCCATCGACATGGCGATGCCGACGCTGGTCTACGCCAACGTCGCGAACCAGTTGTTCTCGGACCGCGCCAAGATCGTCGGCTGGATGGAAAGCCACGCAGGCAACGCCGAGGCGATTGCGCGCTACCAGGCTTTGCTCGAACAGATCGACGCCAAGCTGCTGAAGATGGGGCTGGCGGTCCAGACCGGCGCCACCGGCGGTGTGGTGGCGCCACGGGCACAGTTCGACATGCTGTTCCTTCGGCTGCCGACCGTGCAGGCCTCGGGCGGCGGCATCTATGTCCAGGCCGACGGAGTCTCCGGGGATTCGCTGGCGCTGGCTTACGGGAGCGGCCGCGCGCTGGCCCATGGACAGGCCCGCATCAACATCGTCAACAACACGCCGTTCAGCCTGGAGATCAACGACGTCGGCGTGCTGCCCAGCGGCAGGGTCGACAAGCTCGACGGCCAGCTGGTCTCGCTGGCTGCTGGGTCGGTGTACTTTGGCAACCGCGCGATCACGCAAGCAGTTGTGGCGATCGCTTCGCAGGTCGTCACGCTGAACCAGTCCTTCCTCAAGCCCGAAGCGGGCCAGACCACCGCTGTGGCGAGCAACAGCACCCGCGGCTTCGCCACCTTGGTCGGCACCGAGGCGATCAGCCTGCGCGCCACGCCGCGCAGCGGCGCCAGCTTGCCTGCGAATGCGCAAGCCCTGCTCGCCGCCATCGCCAGCGCCGCCAGCCTGACCGACTTCGTCGCTGCGGTCAACGCCGCCACGCTGGTGCTGAAGCTGGAATTCGGCGTCGCGATCGCCAGCCTGAACATCGACGGCCTGGACGGCAACGAGTCGGGCGTCTTCGCCAAGCTGCAGTACGCGCCACCTGGCCCGGGTACGACCACGCTGACCTTGTCGCGAGACACCGGTCTGAGCGAAATCCGCGTGATGCAAGACGCGTACCCGAAAAATTATTACAGCATTGGAACGATCAAGATTCCCGATGCGCCGCAAGACCTCTATGTGCGCGGCCGCATCGTCAACGCTGACGGCGCGCTCTACCTGACCAATATGGAGGGCAGCATCAACGTCACTGGCGAGCTGCGCGCCGGCACGGTCAAGCTCAGCGCGACCGGCGACTTCAACCTCAGCACCGACGACTGGTACCACGTCGGCGGCGATCCGCGCCAGTACCTGTCTGCCAATTCTGACGCGAACAACAACAGCTTTTTCGAGCTGTTCGGCAGCGCGGCCTACAAAGCCGATGGCAGCAGGAACCAGCTGCGCTATGGCAGCAGCAGTACCGGCGCCAACCAGACGCGACTCGATACCTTGCTTGCCGCGATCAACGCCCCGGCGACCAAGGGCTCGACCGTCTTTGCGATGGGCGAGATCAACATCAATGCCCGCTACCTCAACATCAACGGCCTGATGCAGAGCGGTGTCGACAGCGTCGACTTGACGGTTACCGCGAACTTCAACCCGGGCCGCTCGTCCAACTTCACCGATGCCAGCGGCAAGCTGCTGCCCGGCATCTCTTACGGCGCGGCCGGCCTCGCGTCGGTCGACGGTTTCTTCGATGTCGACGCTGGCAGCATCGTGCTCAGCCCGATCAAGCCCACTGGCGGTGTGATCAACCTGACGGGCCAGATCCTGAGCACCGGCAACGGGCGCTTGCGCGTGGCCAGCGGCTACGCGTCGGTCAACATCGTCAACCAGAGCAAGTTTTCGCTGACGGTCGACACCATAGACGTCTCGACCGACCGGGTTGGCAAGATCAGCATCACCGACACCGCGACGCTGCGCCGGGACGAATACCAGGTGAAGGGCGGCGAGTTCGACCATGTTCTCAAGCAAGGCGTGCTCGAGACCGGTGGCGGTGTCAGCAGCATCAGCTACGCCGCGGTTGCTGGCGCAGCGCAGACTGGTGTGAACGCTGGCCAGCCCATGGTCTACCAACCCGAGCAAGGGCGCTACTACGTCTGGACCGAAGGCCAGGCCAAGACCCGCACGGCGGTTGCCACCTACGAGGAAAAGAGCTTCAACCTGCTGGGCTTCCAGTGGGACGGTCTGGTGCCCGATGCCGAGGCGAAGGCGGTCGACACCAAGATGACCGACGGCACCCCGCTGCTTGAGTCCGAGCTGCTGGTCCGCTTGAGCGACCCGACGATGCCGGACGCCGTGCGCAGCGCGCTGCAGGGCAACGAGCTGGTCGTCGACTATGTCCAGAAGAGCAACCCGGCGGTCGAATTGCTCAAGGACGTCAGCCTGGTCCGCGACGTCAGCAACAACAAGCTTTACCGCTATGTCGGTGATTCCAAGGCGGTGGCCTTCCCGGTGGTCGACTTCAGCGACAGCGGCAAATGGAGTTTTGTCGCGCAGCTCGGTGGCGGCAAGCGGACGCTAGACCCGCTTGCGGTGGCGGCCAACACCTACTACTACGCGGCCACCCCCACCGTCAAGATCACCGGCGTGCCCAAGACGCTTTGGGACGGCGCCAGCGGCGACTGGACCTCGTCCAAAGCCGCCAACCGCTTCGACAGCAATTTCGCCAACCAGGAGATCACGGTCGTCGGTCCGACCGTCACCGGCGGCGGCTGGATGCGCGAGCAGACCATCACGACCAAGATCACCACGGTCACCGGCTTGAAGGATTTCTACAC
>JBILYN010000112.1:0-13005 GCA_044377715.1 Aquabacterium sp. | reverse complement strand
GCAGCGGCCGTTTTTTGCCTCAGGCATCTCGGCATCGGATCGGCAGTCCGAACTTCGCAGCTCTCAGGCGCTGACCCGAAAGCCTTCATAGCCGCGTGCAACGACTTCGTCGCAACGCTGCACATAGGCTGGAAATCCCAGCAGCGGCATGAACACCCTGGTCTTGCCCGGTACGTTGGCGCCCAGGTACCAGGAGTTGCAGGTCGGAAACAAGGTGGCGCCAGCCACGGCGTTGACATGGCCGACCCAGGCGTCCTGGGCCTGGGGCTCGGCCTCGATCGTGCGCTGTCCACCGGCGCGCATCCAGACGATGCAGTCGGTGATCCAGTTCACATGCTGCTCGATCGAGACGATCATGTTGGTCAGCACGCTCGGGCTGCCCGGGCCTGAGACGGTGAACAGGTTCGGAAATCCCGCCACGTTCAGACCGAGGTAGGTGCGAGGTCCGGCTCGCCAAGCCTCGCTCAGCGCCACCCCGTCTCGACCGCGTATGTCGATCTTGAGCAGCGAGCCGGTCATCGCATCGAAGCCGGTGGCAAACACGATGCAGTCGACCTCGAACTCGCGCCCGCCCGCTTTGACGCCGCGTGGGGTGATCTCTTCGATGCCGCCGGCGCTGATGTCAACCAGTTTGACATGCGGCTGGTTAAAGGTCTCGTAGTAGCCGCTGTCGGCGCAGATGCGCTTGCAGCCGATCACTTGGCGCGGCGACAACAACTCGGCGGTGGCCGGGTCGTCGACGACGGCGCGGATGCGTTCGCGAACGTACTCGGCTGCCAGGTCGTTGGCCTGCTGGTTGATCATCAGGTCATTGAACGCGCCCGTGAAGCCCAACCCGCCGCGCGTCCAGCGCTCGTCGAATCGGCGCTTGCGCTCCTCGGGACTGGCCGCGAGGGCGGGCGCTTCGTTGCGCGGTGTGCTGCCGCCGAAGGCGGTCATCATCAGGCTGTTGCGCGCCCGGAAGGCTGGGTACTCGGCTTTGACAGCGGCCTCGTGCGCAGGGTCTAGCGGCGCGTTGCGAGCCGGGATCGAAAAATTCGCGGTGCGCTGGAACACCGTCAGCTCGGTGGCTTGTTGCGCGATGACCGGAATCGATTGGATCGCCGACGAGCCGGTGCCGATCACCGCCACCCGCTTTCCGCTGAAGTCGACCGGCTCGTGCGGCCAGGTGCCGGTGTGGTAGCGCTCGCCGGCAAAGCTGCCCAGGCCCTTGAACTTTGGCAAGTTGGTCGACGACAGGCAGCCCGTGGCCATCACCACGAATTGGCTGCTGACAGCGCCGCCGCGGTCGATCATCACGCGCCAGCGCGCGGAGCTTGCATCGAAATGCGCACTGAGCACCCGGGTCTCGAAACTGATGTCGCGCCGCAGGTCGAAGCGATCGGCGACATGGTTGGCGTAGCGCAGGATCTCGGGTTGAGGCGCGAAGCGTTCGCTCCACTGCCACTGCTGTTGCAGATCGTCAGAGAACTGGTACGAGTACTCCATGCTCTCGACGTCACAGCGCGCGCCCGGGTAGCGGTTCCAGTACCAGGTGCCGCCGACGCCGGCACCGGCCTCGAAGACCCGTGCCCGCAGACCCAGGCTGCGGGCACGCTGCAGCATGTACAGGCCGGCGAAGCCGGCGCCGACGCTGACCAGATCGACCGTGGGATCTGTTTTGGGTGCGACGTTCGAAGCGGGCTGACCAGGTTCGGCTTCAGTGCGCATGAAATGTCCGCGAAAAATGGATGAGCTATGAGGATACCGCGCCCAGCGCCATCGCGGCTGCGGGTTCGAAGATGGGTGCTCGAATGTGCGGCCATGCCGCGGCCCAGCGCGGCGATGTGCACCGGTGCGTCCAGCGCAGCGGGTTGACCCCGCGCCCGCGCAGCCGCGATGTCGGTGTGTCAATCAAGCGTGACCCCTGCGGCTTTGACGGCGGCGGCGTAGCGAACGATCTCCGTGTCAAGGAACTGGGCGAACTGCGCTGGCGACGACCCCACCGGGTCCACACCCATGGTCAGCAACTGCTGGCGCACCTCAGGATCTTTCATGACCTGCGCGGCGGCAGCGCCGATCTTGGCGACAAGCTCCGGCGGCGTGCCCACACGCACGATCAAGCCCAGCCAAGAGTTTGCGTTGAAGTCGGGCAAACCGGCTTCGGCGAAGGTCGGCACCTCGGGCAGGATGGACAAGCGCGCCTCGCCGCTGACGGCCAGGGGCCTGAGCTTGCCGGCCCGCACATGCAGCGTCGGCCTTCTGCCATCGAGGACCGATCTCGCGCTGGGCGAAGGCCTGGCACCTGTCGCGAAAGGCTTCGCGGTCGACGCTGTTCTGCGGTCGGGGCCGGGCACTGCGCTTGCTCATGGTCGATGCGCCTTATATATTAATTCTAGAAACAGAATAGGTTTCTCATCAGAGAAATTCAATGCCTGTGGAAAACCCTTGTCATCAAGGTCAGTCGGCTTCGACCTCGGCTGGAATTTAATGAAGCAGATCGGTCTCCTGCCGGCACGCTGCACCTAGGGTTTAGCGTCGATTCAGCAGTGACTGCACAGGAGCTACACGGTTCCGGCAGTGTCGGTTGACAGCGCTGGCAATGGTTGACGCGCGCAGCAGGACTGCCTATTATTCTTTCAGTGAAAAATAATTCGTTGTCACGAATTTTCACGGGAGCGAATGACCATGAGCTTGAATTTCAGTTTCTCCAACGAGCACGAATTGGTGCGCGACACCGTTAGGCGCTTGTGCCGCGACGAGTTGGCGCCACTGGTCAACGAGGCCGAGGAGACCGAGACCTTTCCGCGCCATGTCTTCAAGCGCTGGGGCGAGCTGGGCCTGCTGGGCGTGCGATACCCCGAAGCCGATGGCGGCAGCGGGCTCGACAAGGTCAGCGACTGCATCGTGCGCGAAGAGCTCAGCTACATGAGCCAGGCCTTCGCCTCCAGCTGGTCCGCGCACACACACCTGGGCATCTGGCCGATCTGGAAGGTCGGCACCGCGGAGCAGCGCGAGCGCTTCTTCGTGCCGGCGTTGGCCGGCGACAAGATCGCCGGTTTCGGCCTCAGCGAGCCCGATGGCGGCTCCAACGTGAGGGCGCTCAAGACCCGCGCCGAACGCGTGCCGGGCGGCTGGAAGCTCAACGGCAGCAAGCTCTACATCACCAACGCGCCGATCGCTGACTTCTTGTTGGTGGCCGCCCGCACCCAGTCCGAGCTGACGCCCGAGGCAATCAGCCTGTTCATTGTCGAGTTGCCGAACAAGGGTTTTGAGATCCACAAGCTGCGCAAGGAAGGCATCCGGGCGTCGGAAACCGCGCTGATCCACATCGACAATGCTTTCGTGCCCGATGACTGCTTGCTGGGCCATGGCGAAGGCACCTACCCGGTGATCCTGGCGTCGCTGAGCGAGAACCGCGTCGGCGTCTCCGCCAACGCACTGGGCATGGCGCGTGCCGCGTTCGACGCCGCGAACGCTTATGCCAAAGACCGCATCGTCGCGAACAAGCGCATCGGCGACTACCAGGCGATCGCGCACAAGCTGGCCGACATGTCGGCGCAGATCGAAGCCGCGCGCTGGTTGGTCTATTACGGTGCTTGGCGAGTCGACCAAGGCACGCTGGACGCAGCCACCGCTTCGCGCGTCAAGCTCGTGGCGAGCGAGACGGCACTGGCTGTCAGCGAGCAGGCCATCCGAATCTTTGGCGGGGCCGGCATCATGCGAGAGTACCCGGTGGGCCGCATCCACCGCGACGCCTTCGTCTACGTGATCGGCGAGGGCACCAGCGAAGTGCAGCGCAACATCATCGCCCGCAGCCTAGGGTTCAAGCCCTGAGCACAGTGGCGCTGCATGTTTAATAACACGAAAAATAAGCGCTAAATTTCTTGAAAAATCCTTCGCTAATCTACAAAGTCGACATCAAACCGTCGCAGCTGCGGCGCTTCGAACACCAGTGCGCTGCGGCAGGCGTGCACCGCATCCACGGACATCGACACCAGTACGCGCAGGTTCGCTACCGCGAACTCACCGGTTGGGCGGCACCGGCAGCCGGTGGTCCGAGGTCCAAGGATCTGACACCTGAGCAGCGCGAGATGGACCGGGAAGCTCGGCTCACGATCAGCGCAGAGCTGGGGCATGAGAGGGAGCAGATCACAGCGGTGTATTTAGCTCGGTAAGTTGTTATGCACAGTAGGGTCCGCGGGGCGGTCACTTCTCCTCTGAGCAGAGGCGATCCCAGACCGCGCATAAAAGTTCCATGATTCTCCTCTGCGGTGGCCGCTGGGGCCGCCGTTTTCAAGGGGACGATCATGAACTTGCCCGATTCGGATGTGCCCGGCGCTTTGGCGCTGGACAGGCTCATCGACGCTGCGGCCCAGGAACTGCTGATGCGCAGCTACACGCGCCGGACCCTGGACCGGTACAAACGCGTGTGGGAGCGACTCGCCGAGTTTGCCCAATCCCAGGGCGGCGCCGATGAGTTCTCGAGAGAACTGGCGTTGCGTTTCGAGGAGGCCTACGGCCTCCGCGCGGGAGAGAAGCTCAGGAAGGGTGAGCGCTGGCGATTGCACCTGGTTTACGGCATCAAGGTGCTCGATGACCTGGCACGCACAGGAACCATCACGCGCTTCGCAGTCGAGACCACCGGACTCCATATCCCGCAGGGCATGCACAAGCCGCTTCGAGAGTACGAGCAGTACGCGAGGGAGCAGCGCTACCTGCGACGCTCCAGTCTGGCTGAGCGGATGCGATGCATCGCAGTCTTCCTGGATTTTCTGAGAGCTCGCGGCCTGGACTCGCTGAATCGGTTGCAGGCCGAGGACATCAGCGCCCTCATCCAGCCCCTCTCTCTTTGGAAGCCCAAGACCGCTTCACGCGCGGCCTCCCACCTTCGGCAGTTCCTACGGTTTCTGTTCATGCGCGACGTTCTGCCGCGAGACCTCGGCACCGCGCTGCCCACCATCAGGCGTGTCTCGCAGGACACGGTGCCATCGGTATGGGACCCCGAACTCGTGACCAGGCTGCTGGACGCCGTCGACCGCAGTTCCCCCAAGGGCAAGCGCGACTACGCGATCCTGCTGCTCGCGTCGCGCCTGGGTCTGCGTCTGAGCGACATCAAGAACCTCAAGCTCGATGATCTCCAATGGACCACCGCATCCATCAATATCGAGCAGACCAAGACTGGCGCCCCGCTGGAACTGCCGATGAGCGAAGAGGTCGGCACAGCGCTGATCGATTACCTCCGCGCCGGACGGCCCGCCGCGAACCACCGGCAAGTGTTCCTGAGCCTGACGCCACCGTTCGCACCCTTCTGCGAGCGGGACCACCTCTATCGGGTGGTCAATCACTGGCGCGCGTTGGCTGGGATCGAGTTCCGAACCCCGCAGCGCCAGGGCCTGCATTCGCTGCGCCACACGCTGGCGACGCGGTTGCTGCGAGCGGAGACACCATTCCCAGTCATTTCGGCAATCCTCGGGCATGCATCGCCGGCGTCGACCTTCATCTATGCGAAGGCAGACGTCGAGACACTGCGCATCGCGGCCCTCGATCCCGAGGAGAGCTGCCATGCGCAACGAGACTCCAACGATCGGCGGTCGCAGTCCGCTGGCTCCCTTGATGGAGACATTCCTCCAGGAGATGCTCGCCTGTGGCTACCGCGGTACGTATCACGCCGCCATCCTGCGTCGGTTCGATGTCTTTCTATACCAGCAAGGGCTACAGCGGTCCGAGCTGCCAAAGTCGCTCAGCTGGCAATGGCTGGCCAAGCAACCGCACGAGAGCGCGAACACCCAACTCAGCCGAATCTCGGTCGTGCGCCAGTTCGCGATGTTCCTGTGCAGGATGGGGCATCCTGCCGACGTTCCCGACCGGGCCATGGGAGCAAAGGCGACGACCGAATTCGCCCCACGCATCCTGACGCATGACGAGCTCCGTCGGTTGCTCGAAGCCGTGGACAGCCTCATGCCCGTCGCGCATACGCCCATGCGTCACACCGTGATGCCTGAGTTGTTCAGGCTCCTGTATGGCTGCGGGTTGCGTCTCAATGAAGCCGTCGGGCTGCGCGTGAAGGATGTCGACCTCGTCCAGGGTGTGCTCCGCATCAACGACGGCAAGTTCCACAAGGATCGGCTGGTGCCGCCAGCGTTGCCATTGGTCGAGCGATTGCAGAGGTACGCTGAGAAGCGCGGTCACCAGCCGGACGATGCGTACTTCTTCCCGTCGTCACGCGGCGGACGCTGGAGTCTCAGTCCGGTTTATTGGATGTTCCGAGAACTGTTGATGCGCTGTGGTATCCCGCACGGCGGTCGCGGCGAGGGTCCACGGCGTTCACGACCTGCGTCACTATCCCGCGTCCGGGAATATGCCGAGTGATGTCGTGTTAGCTCAAAGCGCTACAGGCATGTTCGCCCGCGTGATGCTGATTCTGTCGGCATATTCCGCGACCTCAGAGCGAGTTGAGGAAGGCGAGAAACTGGTCATCGGGCTTGACCCTGCCCCGGCGGTCGCCGTGCGGTTCGATCTTGTCGAGTGCCGCCTGCTTGATCTCGAGGTTGGCGTCGAGGTAGATTTGCGTGGTCTCGATCGACTCATGCCCCAGCAGCAGGGCAATCACGGCGGGCTCCACGCCTGCTTGGAGCAGTTCCATCGCCGTGGTGTGTCGCAGCACGTGCGGGGTCACGTGTTTGTTGCCCAGTGACGGGCAAGACCGACGAGCTTGGTCGACATGCTTGGTCAGCAGGTAGTGCACGCCGTCAGAACTCAGCTGGGTGCCACGCTTGCTGGGAAAGACGATTGCATCGTCGTCGTCGGCAGCTATTTCGCGCAGCCAAGCCTGCATGACAGCGGCGGTTTCCCTGGTCAGTGGCGTCGAACGCACCTTGCGACCCTTGCCGACGACATGCACATGGGCTCCCGTGGCAAGCTGAATGGCGTGCCGGCGCAGGCTGGTGACTTCCGAGACGCGAAGCCCTGTCTGGACTGCCAACAATATGAGCGCATGGTCGCGCCGGCCCGACCAGGTGTGCAGATCGGGCGCACGCAGAATGGCGTCGATCTCCGGTCGATTGAGGAATCCAATCTGCGCCCGCGTGCAGCGCTTGTTTGGAATGGACAGGACCCTCTGGATCTGCGCGGCGTGAGCCGGCATCTCGAAGGACGCGTACCGAAAGAATGACCGGATGGCGGTCAACCGCAAGTTGCGGCTGGACGCGCCCACACCGCGGCTGGACTGCATGTCGTCGAGAAACGCCGCCACCAACGGTGCATCGACTTGTTCGAAGCCCAGCCGCTGAGGAGCAACGCCAAGCTGCTTTTGCGTGAACTGCAGCAGCAACCGGAAGCTGTCGCGGTACGAACCGATGGTGTGGGGGCTGGCCTGACGTTGTTGCATCAGCCGGCGCGTGAAAAATGCTTGCAGCAGCGTCGAGAACGTGGGGGTGGTCATGGCCGGCCCTCCCAGCGTCGCTCCATCCGATCCACCGCCAGTCGCATGAGCTGCGGGTGGGCACTGAGGTACCAGTAGGTATCGCTGACATGAACATGGCCGAGGTACGTGGACAGCACCGGCAGGCGCCGCTGGGCATCCTCGCCCGAGCGGTACCAACCCAGCAGGGTCTCGACTGCGAATCGATGTCGAAGGTCATGCAGGCGTGGGCCGTGGCTGTCGTGCGGTCCGCGCAGGCCGATCTGACGTGACAAGTCGTAGAAGGTGCGCCGGACATCACCGCCGTCGAGTTGGTGGCCTGTACTCGAGATAAAAAAGTGGGCCGCCTCGCGGTCGTCCAGATGCGTGGTCCGGCGCTCGCGGTATCGGGCCAGAACCTCGGTAGTCGAGGCATGGATCGGTACCAGCCGGGTCTTGCCGAACTTGGTGTCCCGCGCGGTGAGCACGCCGTTGTCGAGGTCGGCATCCGCGCACTTCAACCGCAGCGCCTCCCCCACGCGCATCCCGGTGACGCTCAACAAGCCCAGCAGCGCGTGATAGGTCCAAGGCCTCAACCCGTGGCTGGGCAGAAGCAAGGCCTGTTCGATCAGGCGCTGGATCTCCTGTGCCGAATACAGGTAAGGCTGGGCGCGCGCCGGCCGGTACGGCAGCAAGTCAGGCGGTGGAACCTCGGTGCTTGGGTCGCTGGCCAGATGGTGGCGCGCGAAGCATCGCACATAGCTCAGGCGCTGTGCCCAATGGGCAGGCAGCGAGTTGCTCGGCTGCTCGGCCCAGGCCAGCGCCAGTTCCGTCGTGATGAACTGGGCCTGTCGCTGTTCCATGAACGAGGCGAAATCCAGCAACGCGATACCGGCGTGGTGAAGCTTGAACCCCAGGCTTCGCCTCAATGCCAAGTAGTCGTGTACGGCCTTGGTCAGCGGGCTCATTGCACACCTCCTGGCCAAGGAATCGCCAGCGATCGCAGCGATGCGAGATCGACCTTGGCATAGATGGTGGTGGTCTGCGGATTGCGGTGCCGCAGGATCTCGGCGACCTCGTTGAGCGAGGCGCCGCTGCCCAGCATTTGCGTTGCCAGTGAGTGACGCAGCAGGTGCGCTCCCTTTAGCGGCGAGTCGATGCCAGCCCGTTGCAGGGAACGGCGCACCAAGCAGCTGACCGCGCTGGGGCCGCGCAGAGCACGCCGTGGCGCACGAGATCGGAGAAACACGTTACGGATAGCGCTACCGGGACGCCCTCGGCGCAAGTAGTCGGCGATGGCCGCGCCCACATCAGCGGGCAGCGGCAAGTAGTCGCGGCGCTGGGCTGGGCCTTGAATACAAATGGAGCCCTCGTTCCAGTCGATGTCTTCTAGCAGCAAGTCGACGACCTCGGTGGCACGCAGGCCCAGGCGAGCCAGCAACAACAGGATCGCAAAGTCTCGGCAACCCGTGGCGGCGCTTCGTCTGTCGCATCCGTCCAGCAACTGCTGCACCTGCGACGCCGAAATCATCTTGGGCAGTCCGGTCATCGTCCAGTTCGCCACGCACGGCACACAGCCACACAAGTCCGCCGTGATGTGGCCTCGGTAGCGACCATATTGCAAGAACGAGCGTAGTGCTGAGACCATGACCTTGGCGCGCTTCGGATGTTGCAGGCGCGCTGCTTCGGCTTGCACGAAGCCGACGATGTCGGCAGCAACGAGCCGATGAAGTTGGACTTCGCCTTCGCCGAAGACCTCTCCAAGGAATCTTCCAACCGCATCGCCGTACAGACGAACGGAAGCTGTGGCGAGACCTCGCTCGCTGACCAGATACTCATCGAAGGCCAGTCGAGCGCGCTGCGCCGGCGAGATTACAGCGGGCGGCGGTGCCGGCACATAGTCTTGTCCCATGTCGGCACAAAGTCGAGCAAATCCATCGAGTGTGTAAGCATCACCGCGTCGGCGCCGCAGGTGCAACCATCGATGGTCAAGGTACTCGCCAGCGTGGCTCGCTGCCACGCCGGAGGCATCGACCTGGCGCTCCTCAAGCCAAGTCACCGAAGTCGGCAACCAACCGCATCGACGTCTTGATCGACGCCGGGGCGTATCCCTGAGTTTGCTGTTGCTCGGAGAACTTCTGAGCAAACGTCGCAAGCGGACTGGACTGCGCAGGCCCTTGTGGTTCCTTCAAAGTCAGGTTCACGATCATCTCCAGTGGCGCCACGAGGCGTGGCTGGGGATGACACTATTCCGAGAGAAACCTAGGGCCTATCCCGTTGAACAAGGCTCTCGCAGCTGTGACTCGGCATATTCCCGGACGCGGGATAGTGGCGACTATTCCGAGCTCGGAATAGGCGCCACACGTTCGCTGTGCACACGCTGCTGCGCTGGTACCGCGAGGGGGCGGATCTGCAAGCCAGACTTCCCGTGCTTGCCGCCTACCTCGGGCACTCCTCCATAGAAGGCACCCAAGGCTATCTGCATCTGACGGCCGAACTGTTCCCCGAGATCGTTGTTCGGTCTGAGCTCGCATTCGGCGATGCAATTCCGCGAAGGAGGTCGTCATGAAGCCGACCGATCTATCGGTGCACGTCACAAACTTCCTGACACGCTACCTCGCCGGACAACGTAACCTCAGTCCGAACACGATCAAGGCCTACCGCGACGTGTTCACGCTCGTCCTGAGGTTCGCCCGCGATGTGCGCGGCATCGCCGTTGAGCGGTTGACGCTGGCCGACATCGATGTGACCTTCGTCGAAGCCTTCCTCGAACATCTTGGTAGAGAGCGGCACTGCTCGGTTCGGACGCAGAACCAGCGTCTGGCTGTACTGCATGCGTTCTTCCGGTACGTCCAATCAGAGGTGCCCGAGCGAATGTTGCAGTGCCAGAAGATCATGACCATGCCGCTGCGACGCCATACTCAGCAACCAGTCGAACACCTGACCAAGGAGGAACTGACACAGGTTCTGGCGCGGCCAGACGCATCGACTCAGGCTGGCCGAAGAGACGCGGTCATGCTCAGCGTCCTATACGACACCGGAGCACGAGTACAGGAACTGATCGACCTGAACGCGAACGACGTCCGTCTCACGTCACCAACCCAGATCCGACTGATGGGCAAGGGGCGCAAAGTGCGCGTTGTGCCGGTCATGGATGCAACGGCGAAACTGCTGCGCGATCACATGCAGGAGCGCGGCCTTGATCGCCCCGATCAAGGCCACCTGCCGCTGTTCCAGAACCGCCAAGGGGGGCGTCTGTCCAGATCGGGAGTGCGGTACCTGCTGCAGTGTCATGTACAGGCGGCCAGGTCCTTGGTCCCCGGCTTCACTCAGAAGGTCAGCCCGCACAGCCTTCGACACAGCAAAGGCATGCACTTGCTACAAAGCGGCGTGTCGCTGGAGATCATCCGCGACTTCCTCGGGCACGTTGACATCAAGACGACGCAGATCTACGCCAGGGCCAATCTGGAAATGAAGCGGCGCGCCCTCGAAAAGGTGGCCGGCGACACGCCGTTGCCGAGTCTGCCGTCGTGGCAACAGAACAGGACGCTGCTCGATTGGCTGCACTCACTGTAGTAGGCGCGAAGGAGTCGGTGTGACCAGCGGTAGCCGCCCGGATTTTATGTGGAGCTCAAGCCATCGAGCCCCACGCTGGGCGGCACCTTCCGCGCCTCACTGCGCATAACAACTTACCGACCTAAATACGCCATATGTACTGCAGCACATATCGTGTATCTCGGCCGGTAGATGCCGATATTCGCGCCGGCGTGGATCACCCGACGCCCAGGATCCAGCCCTCGACACCGGCCACCATGCGCTCCGGCAGCGTCAGGTTCGGTTGCAGAAACCGCTCGAGCTGGCCAGACCGGTCGGCTTCACTGAGCCACGACGCCACTGCATGCGCGTCATGCTGGTCGGGCGTGCGGTCATCGGCCGGGAAGGCGTGCTTCCAGAGCGACGGGTAGACCTCGACGACGGCAGACTTGCCGGCGGGGACTGACCAACCGTCGAACGGCCAGAAATGCAGGCGGCTACCGAGTTGCCTGCGCAGGTACAGCAGCCAGGGGATGCCGGCATGCGTCGACTTGGCCACCAAGCCCTGGACGTCGAAATGGAACACCGACTTGGCCGAGCCGGCACGTTGTTCGGTCATCCGGCGCCAGCGGGTGTTGCCGGCGCGCGCTGCGCCGTTGCCAGCCAGGCCGTCGCGTACGAAATCGACATAGGTGTGCTCAGCATCCGTGGGCCAGTGGCGCTGAAAGTCCTCCAGGAACTTGGGCCAGTCCGGCTCCAGCTGGTGCACTTCGAAATAGCGCAGCGGAAACGAAAACCCGTGGTCGATGCCGACGATCGTCGCGACATCCTAGGCCAGGCGGTCCGCGAGCCACTCGGCGATGCCGCGTCGCGTCCAGTACTTGCGCGGGCTCGGTGGCGGCGCCACTTCTTGCGCTGCGGCAGCGCCATCGGCGCAATAGACCCGGAGCCCCTTCAGGCTGGACTCCGGCGTCTGCGCACCGGAATAGTCGATGCCGATGTATCAGGTGAAGGCAGTGGTCGTCGGCGTGCTGGCTCGACGCTCAGGCCAGTACTTTGAGACCGTGCTTTTCGACGACGGCCAGCAGCTTGAGCGCCATGCCGCTCGGCCGTTTGGTTCCGGCCTCCCATTTCTGCACCGTGGACTCGCTGGTGTTCAGAAAGCGCGCAAACACCGGCTGGCTGACGTGTGCGCCCTCCCGAATTCGCTTGATCGCCTCAGGTGCGATCTCCACCGGCGACGCGAGGCAGGACTCGTCGAAATCACGCATGGTCGCCTTGTCGATGGTGCCGGCACGGTGCAGCCCCTGCGCAGCGCTGTAGATGGCCTCGAAGGCGTCACTCTTGAACTTGGCTTTACTCGTCATGGAAAAAGCTCCTGTAAGTCACCTTGACTCAGTGCGGATGCCAACTCGGCATCCGTCATGCGCCCGTAGGCCTGCGCGAGCTTCCTGAAAGCAGCAAGCTCGTCGGGATCGATATTGGCCCGATCCTGCTTGGCAAAGAGATACGCGAAGACCCAGTGCTGGCCACCCTTCGCCAAGACGATGGAGCGGTGCATGTTCTCGTTGAGCCGCTTCTTGAATACGCCACCGCCCAAATCATCGGCCTGACCCTGCATGACCTCCACAATCGCAGCCATTAACGCCGGGTCACCAATGCGCGCCCTCTTAGCAGCTTTGCCGAACCAGGCCGTTTTGAATGCTCTCGTGGAGGACTTTCTTGGCATGACGAAGTATAGCACCCGGTCCTACTTAAAACATCAACCGAAGTCGTTCCGTCGACCCGGCCGAGGGGTCCTCGCGCGTCAGCACTGCTGACATCCAAAAAAATGCCCGGGCAACCGTGAGGTTGCGCCGGGCGAGGGGGAGGACATCGATCGAGGGCAGGAAACCTGGCGACACCGTCATCGACGGTGCCCCGAGAGACTCAGGTCGCGTGGGCCAGTCCCTTCCACTCGGTTGGAGCCAACTCGATGAGCTTGCCCCCCAAGGCCTCGAACTCGGTGGCCCGGTCATAGTCCTCGACGTCCTGCGAGTAGTGCGTGACGGCGTTGACCAACCCATACCCCGACAGATCGCCTTCGATGA
>JBILYN010000111.1:0-13088 GCA_044377715.1 Aquabacterium sp. | reverse complement strand
CGACGGGTAACAACTTACGTGAGGCAACAGGTCAGCACGGGTAGCAATTCTGATGAGTCAATGCGCCTCCGTGGGCTGGTTGTCGTTGTCGCCGGGTGATTGACGTCGGCGCTGAGCTTTGTCGTTGGCGCGCTGGGTTTGCTGCTGACGTGCGGCGGCCTTGCCCCGGTAGCTCTCGACCTGGTTTAACTCGAAGATCGTCGAATGGTGGACCAGGCGGTCGATGGCGGCTACCGTCATGCCTGGGTCGGGGAACACGCTGTCCCAGCCCGAGAACGGCTGGTTGGCCGTGATGAGTATGCTGCGCCGCTCGTAGCGCTCGGCGATCAACTCGAACAGCACGCTGGTCTCGGCCTGGTCTTTTCTGACGTACGACAGATCGTCCAGGATCAGCAGGTCATAGCGGTCGAGCTTGGCCAGCGCCTGGGGTAACTGCAGGCTCTGGCGGGCCGCCTGCAGGCGCTGCACCAACTCGCTGGTGCGCATGTACAGCACCCGGCGCCCAGCGTCGATCAAGGCGTGGCCGATGCCGCAACCCACATGGCTCTTGCCCACACCCGGCGGGCCGAAAATAAGCACCGTGGCGCCCTTGTCGAGCCAGGCATCGCCGCTGGCCAGCGCCATGACGTGCGCCTTGGACAGCATCGGCACCTCGGCGAAGTCGAAGCTGGCCAGCGTCTTGGTCACGTCGAGCAGCGACTCGGCACGATGACGTTCGATGCGCCGCTTGGCCCGCTCGGCGAGTTCATGCTCAAGCAACCCACCCAGGAAGCGGGCCGCCGGCCAGCCCTCCTTGTCCGAGCGTTCGGCGAACTCTGGCCACAACCTGCCGATGGTGGGCAAGCGCAACTCGGTGAGCATCAGCGCATTGCGCGCCGCGTCTTGCGATGGGGCGGTCATGCCGCCACCTCCACCAGCTCGTCTTTTTGCTGGCTGGGCAGCAGCGCGTCGTAGACGCCCGGCGCGGGCATCTCCACCGTGACGGTGGGCACCTCGGCCTTGCGCGGTGCGAACTCGGCCCTCAACTGCGCCAGGTCGGGCAACTCGCCGGCCTCCAGCAGCGTCTCCAGCCGGCGTGCCAGCACGGCTTCGACGCCGTCCAGCGCTGCCATGCCTAGCAGCGCGACGATGGTCTGGCAGGCCTGGCGTTGGGGAAGCTTGAGTTCGAGCTGCTCCCAGGTGCGGCGGTAGGCCTCGCGCGGGAACAGCGCGTCGCGGAACACCAGGCCCTTGAAGGCTTGAGGCTTGCGCTTGAGCTCTTCGACGAAGTGCCTGTAGTCGATCACCCGGCCGCGCCCGTTGATCGGCGAACGCGTGCCGCGCGCCAGCGTCAGCACCAGGCTGCCGGCCAGGTAGCAATCGAGCCGGTCGCTGTACAGGCGCACCTTCAGCCTGTGACCGATCAGCCGCGAGGGCGCGCTGTAGAGGATGCCGGCCACGGTGAAGGTGCTGCAGCGGGTGACCTGCCCCTCCTCCTCGACGAAGTCGGTGGTGCGCCGCGTGGGCAGGTCGCGCAACTGCTCGCGCTCGATGCGGAAGGCCGCCGCGTTGCGCCGGTTGCGCCGCATCACGGCCTCGCGCACGAAGCCCTCGTAGGCGGGCCGGTCGTCGAAGTCGCGGTGCCCACGGACCAGCAGCGCCTGCTCAAGAGCCTCCTTGAGGTAACGGTGCGAGGACTCCACGCTGCCGTTCTCATGGCTGACACCGCGGTTGTTGCGCGTGCCGGCCATGTCGTAGTGGTCGAGCAGCGCGGTGTAACGCGCGGTGAAGTCTTCCTCGGCGGCCAGGTTCTTGAAGGCCGCCGACAGGCTGTCGGTGCGGTGCTCCTGCGGCACGCCGCCGGCTTGCCACAGCGCGTTCTGCAGACCCTTGGACAGGGCTGCGAAGCTCTCGCCGCCCTCGACCACCTCCACATGCTCCCAGCGGGAGAAGGCCAGCACGAAGTGGTACAGGATGTGGACGAACGGCTCGCCGGCGATGGTGATGCGCAACTCGGCCATCGTGGTGAAGTCCGACAGGCCGCGGTGGCCGGGGGCGTGGTCTTGGGGGAAGAACACTTCCTTGCTTGGCCCTTCCAAGGCCCGCCACTGCCGGACGTGGCGCTGCAAGGTGCGCAGCACACCATCGGGGTAGTCATCAGGGTGGTCGTCCTGCAGCTTGCGCAGCAGCGTGATGGCCATCAAGTTCGGCGCACCCTTGAGCAGCGGAACGATCTCGGCGTCCCAGACCGCGGCGAACGGATCGATGCGCGAGCGCCAGTAACGACGGGGTGTCTGCGACGGCAGCGCGGCGGCACCATCAATGCGGCGCGCGCTGCGCTCGCTGATGCCGGCCTTGGCAGCGGCCAGTTCCTGGGACTTGGTCTTGCGATTGTTCATGTAGAGGCGAACCTGCTGATCGGTGATGTGGGAACCTGGCAATGGGGGCCGACCTCTCGTGAGACCAAAACCCCCATCCTGAACCCCACCAACCCGGCGCCGCCGGTGGCTCGTCGTCTACGGCGGCTGCGCCGCCTTCGACTCCTCACCACCGGCCATCACGAATGTCGTTCGACCGGCCACCATGATTGTCGCGCCCCAAGGAAGGGCATTCCCTGACCGCGTACTACGTGAAGCCAACTGGAGCGGACGTCAATGTCAACACCGACAAGCTTGCCCCCGCAGAGTTCATATCAGGGGTCACCAGAGCAAATGGCGCTTATGGCCGAGGCGATGGCAAAGCTGGACGCACTATTGAACGTCTCTTTGCCTACGGATCAGGATACGGAGAGCGAGTCCCGTACAGCGCAATCCACGGTGACATTCGTACCAGCACCGAGGCAGACCTCAAAACCCCGCGACTGATTGCGGAGTACCTGAACGGCGGCCCCGCTCACGGAAACTTGGGTCGCGGCACTGCTATCAATGGGCAGCTATCACGCTTGGCGGTAGGCGAGGAATTTGGCACGACGATTTTCTCGCGCAGGTGCAGAAGACGCAGGCCGCGCATCAGGCTTGACAGGCGTTGCCTACTACGACAACGTCGGGGCACTCGACTCAGCCAAAGATCACTGGAGAAACGCAAGTGGACACGAACTCTCAGAAGCTCCGAGCCAAGTTGGAAGCAGCGGGATTCAAGGAAGTGCCGAAGGACCACTGGATCTATTCAGAGGGCTCGTCGACAACCTTCTTGCCCTGTACATCGCAGCCGCAAGGATCGAAGGATTCGGCGTCGACCTCGCCAACTGGGGACGAGTCTATGGCGCCACCCGCGACCAAATCGGATACCTGACCCGATAGGCGGAGGTCAGCGCACCGGCCGTACTTGCTCGATGCGGCTGGCTTCGAGTTGCTTCCGGTCGCTGACGACTGGTTGCCTCCAACTCTGCGGGTTCTGCCGTTCGTGCAGTGCCAGCGCTGCGCGCCTACTTGACCATGAGATCTGTGGGGTTCAGCCTGCACGCCGCAGTGCGCTGCGCAGCCGACGACCGGCAGGCGCTGGAGCAACTGCGCCACTAACTCACCCGCCCGGCGCTGGCAAACGAACGCGTACAGACTAACGCCGCCAGTCAGGTGGTGCCCAAACTCAAGACTGCCTGGCGCGCCGGCACCACGCATCTGGTCATGTCGCCGCTGGAGTTCATGCAGCGGCTGGCTGCGCTGGTGCCCAGGCCGAGGCTGCACCTCATTGAGTTCCATGGTGTTCTGGCACCGAATCCCAAGCCGCGCGCGCAGGTGGTGCCGCAAGAGGTGTCGCAAAAGCCCGAGGCACCGACACAGGCCGCGCAGCCCGCTCAGGGCAAGGCGAACTGTGCGCACCACCGCCCGGCGCGACTGAGCTGGGCCAAGTTGCTCAAGCGCGTGTTCGAGATCGACATGGAGCACTGCCCGAACTGCGGTGGCGAGCTGAAGATTATTGCGGCGATCCTTGAGCAGCCAGTCATCTAGAAAATCCACACGCACATGCGTCCGCAGGCCAGGGCATCGCCCCGTGCGCCGGCCCGTGGCCAGGCGCTGCAAGCGGCCCGAGGCTGCCTAACTGTGACCAACCAGGCGTTCCGGCGACCGAGTCCGCCGGAGTAGGCTGCGTCCGAGGGTTTGCGGGACAGATGGATGCTGCTCGGTGGCAAGGGGTAACCCTTGGGCAGCGCCCGGAAAGACGGTTCTCGGCTGGGCTATGGACGCCGAACAGATCCAGAACAGCATCCAAAGACAGGTTTGAGCGCTTCGGGCGCTACGTTCGGCCCCTGGGCTGCCGTGTTCGGGGTGCCGCCGTCGGGGAGGGAAAAGGGCGTTTGAAAAGCCATCCTCTAGGACTGAAGCTTTGCGACACCAACTTTCGTATGGGTGCGCCCTTTTGACGCCTCGAATTTACCGCGAAGGCATTTGCTTTGAAACGCCCTCGACCGCCGAAACCGAGGTTCACCTGATCTTGGCCTGTCAGAGGCCGGTGGATCATGAAATTGTTCTCAAGTGATCTGCGACCACCCGCACGGCCGGGGAAGGCGCGTCGCGTACGTGACCATCGCATCCCATCGCGCCAGCTTGAAGAACCAGCTGATGCTGGGCAGCAGCAGCGATCAGCTGCGCTTGCCCGTGCGCTGGCTGCATGATCGGTCGCCCGAGGAAGAGTCAGGCCCTGACAGGCCAGACCCGCTCGCCGCCGACGGCGAATGATCGGGCGTCCGCCGGTGCCGGCTGGCGGCTGCCGCCGGTGAACGCGCCGAATGACGGCAACACCAGCAGGCCATCTGCGAGCCAGAAGGCCGGCAAGCGCTGACGGTCACGCGCCGGGCCGATGAGCGTGACGGTGGGATGCAGGTGACCGGCGAGCACCAGTCGTTCTGCCACCCGCTGCGGATGGTGGCAGGCGGCGAAGGGGCCTAGTAAATGAGGCTCGTCGACGACACCAACCTGCAGGTCGGCCGGTGGATCACCCGCGTGGCTGTCATGGTTGCCGCGCACCAGCACGCAGCGCACACCGGCATGCCGGGCGCGCCATTGCCGCACGGGGTTCAGGACGCCGGCCTGCTGGGCTGCGGCGGCATGCAAGAAGTCGCCGAGGAAAACGATGCGCGCAGCGCCATGGCCATCGACCAAGGCGCTGAGCCGGTCGAGATTGTCCTGCGTCGTGCCGCTGGGCACAGGCTGGCCCAAGGACCGAAAGCTGGCGGCCTTACCGAGGTGCAGATCGGCGATGAACAGCGTGCGCTCGGCCGGCCACCACAGCGCCTTGTCCGCCAGCATCTCCACCGCCGCGCCCGCCAGCATCAGTTTCACGGGCCGCCCTCCCCGTCTGCCACCATGCGCGCGATCCGGTCGGCCAGCGATTCATTGCTCAGGCGCTCGCGCAGCCGCTCGACCATCAGCGGGAAGGCCAGTGGCGAAGGCTTGCTCAGGGCCACCAGCTTCAGCGTCTGCCACTGCATGCGCGCCAGCACCCCCGCCAGCGCCCGCACATTCAGCTCCAGGCTCAGCAACTCCTGCTCGGCCTGGGCCAGCAGGCGGTTGCCGGGATCGTATTTCTGAAACACCTCGAAGAACAGGGAGGACGAGGCCTGCAGCTGTCGGTTGCTGCGGTTCTCCCCCGGGTGGCTCTGGAAGATCAGGCCGGCGATGCGGGCGATCTCGCGAAAGCGTCGCCGCGCCAGCTCGGTGGCATTCAAGCCGGCCAACACCTCGGCCACGTCCACTGGCGCGGCCAGCCAGCCCGACAGCCGCGCGGACCAATCGACCGGCTTGGCACTGAGCAGCTCGAAGCCGTAGTCGTTGACCGCGATCGAGAACGTCCCGCGCTCGGCCTGCGCGGCGCGCCAGGCGAGCAGGCTGGCCAGGCCGAGATGGACGTTGCGCCCGGCAAAGGGGTAGAGAAAGAGATGGTGGCCGTCGCGGCTCTTGAAGGTTTCGCCCAGCAGGCGATCCGGCGTCGGCAGCGCCGAGCGCTCGCGCTGCAAGTCCAGCAGCGGGCGCACGCAACGCATCTCGGGGCTGTCGAAGCGGCCCGCGTCGGCCGCCGCCAGTTCGCGCAGCACGGCGTCGGCCAGGGTGCTGGACAGCGGCAACTTGCCGCCGTTCCAGCGCGGGATCAGCGCGCTGCCCTTGCTGGCGCGCTTCACATAGGCGGTCATCTGATGGACGCGCACCAGCTCCAGCAGCCGGCCGCCAAAGCTGAAGCCGTCACCGGGCTTGAGCCGCGCGATGAAGCCCTCCTCCACCGTGCCGACCTTGGCCCCATTGACGAACTGCACCGTCATGCTGGCGTCGCTGACGATGGTGCCGATGTTGACGCGGTGGCGACGCGCCAAGCGCGCATCCGGCACGCGCCAGAGTCCCAGCGCATCGGGCGCGGCGCGCTGGTAATCGGGGTAGACCGCCAGCGACTCGCCGCCCTGGCGGACGAAGTTCAGCGCCCACTGCCAGGCCTCAGGGCTCAGGTCGTGATAAGCGCGCGTTGTGCGCACCTCGGCGTACAGCGCGTCGGCCGTGAAGCCGCCACCGAGCGCGACGGTCACCAGATGCTGAACCAGCACATCCAGCGGTTGCTGCGGCATGGGGCGTGGCTCGATCTGCCCGGCGAGCACGGCGGCGCGGGCAGCGGCGGCCTCGACCAGCTCCAGGCTGTGCGTGGGCACCAGGCTGATCCGCGAGGGCCGGCCCGGCGCATGGCCGCTGCGCCCGGCGCGCTGGATCAGCCGCGCCACGCCCTTGGCCGAGCCGATCTGCAGCACCCGCTCGACCGGCAGAAAATCCACGCCGAGATCGAGGCTGGAGGTGCAGACCGCCGCCAGCACGCTGCCATTCTTCAGCCCCGCCTCCACCCATTCGCGCACCGCCTTGTCCAGCGAGCCGTGGTGCAGCGCGATCACCCCCGCCCAGTCGGGCCGCGCCTCCAGCAGCGCCTGATACCAGCGCTCGGCCTGGGCGCGGGTGTTGGTGAAGACCAGGGTCGAGGCGCTCTCGTCGATCGCCTGGACGACCTGGGGCAACATGCCCAAGCCCATGTGGCCGGCCCAGGCAAAGCGCTCGGCGCGCGCGGGCAGCAAGGTGTCGATGACGAGCTTCTTGGCCGAGTCGCCGTGGACCGTCACTGCGTTGTCAACCGCCACCCCGACCAGCGCCGACAAGGCCTCGGGCAGATTGCCCAAGGTGGCCGACACGCCCCAGCTGAGCAGCGCCGGGTTGAACTGCCGCAGCCGGGCCAGTGCCAACTGCAGCTGCACGCCGCGCTTGTTGCCCAGCAGCTCATGCCATTCATCGACGACAGCCAACTTGACCTGTTGCAGCACCTCGCGCGCATCGGCGCGGGCGAGCAAGAGCGTCAGGCTTTCCGGCGTGGTGACCAGCACGGTCGGCAGGCGCTTGGCCTGCGCGCTGCGCTCGGCGCTCGTGCTGTCGCCGCTGCGCAGCGCGCTGGTCCATTGCGGGGCCAAGTCGACGAGTGGCGCGCGCAGGGCCAGGAGCGTGTCGGCCGCCAGCGCGCGCATCGGGGTGATCCACAGCACCGTCAACGGCGGCGCGGTCTTGCCGGTGACCTTGGATTTGGCAAAGGCCTGCAGCGCGCCCAGCCAGATCGCCAAGGTCTTGCCGCTGCCGGTGCTCGAATGCAGCAGGCCACTCTGGCCCTGCTTCATCGCCCGCCAGACCTCGCGCTGGAAGGCAAAGGGTTTCCAGCCGCGAGCGGCGAGCCAGGCGGCCGGCGTCACGACAACAAGGCCAGCAGCGACGACAGCGCGTCGGCTTCGGCGACGGGCTTGTCCTGCCGCCAGCGCAGCATGCGCGGGAAACGCAGGGCGACACCGCTCTTGTGGCGCGGGCTGCGCGCAATGCCCTCGAAACCCAGCTCGAAGACCAGCGTCGGCGTCACGCTGCGCACCGGGCCGAAGCTCTCCACCGTGGTCTTGCGGATGATGGCGTCGACCTGGCGCATCTCGGCGTCGGTGAGGCCCGAATAGGCCTTGGCAAAGGGCACGAGCTGGCGCGCCGGATCGTCCGGTGCGCCGTTCCAGACGGCGAAGGTGTAGTCGCTGTAGAGACTTGCCCGCCGCCCATGGCCGCGCTGGGCGTAGATCAGCACCGCGTCGACGCTCAGCGGGTCGAGCTTCCATTTCCACCAGGTGCCCACATCCTTGGTCCGGCCGACGCCATAGGCCTCGCCGCGCTGCTTGAGCATCAGGCCTTCGACACCCATCGCGCGGGCTTGCTCGCGCTGGGTTGCCAGCGCCCCCCAGCTGTCGCCGCTCAGCAACGGGCTGAGCTGCAAGCCCGGTTGCGGGTGGGCGGCCAGCAGCGCTTCGAGCCGGGCGCGGCGCTGGTGCGCAGGCTCGGCGCGGCGGTCGATGCCACCGCTTTCCAGCAGGTCATAGGCGCACAGCACGACCGGCAGGTCGCGCAGCAACTTCGGCCCCAGCGCCTTGCGACCGAGCCGCCGCTGCAGTTCGGCAAAGGACTGAACCTGCCCATCGCGCCAGACCAGGATTTCGCCGTCCAGCACCGTGCCGTCCGGGAGATCGAGCGCCAGCAATTCCGGGAAGCTCTCGCTGACCAACTCCTCTCCGCGCGACCAGACCGACACCGCGCCGCCGCGCTGCACCCATTGGGCGCGGATGCCGTCCCACTTCCATTCGATCAGCCAGTCGCTCGGCGCGCCGAGCAGTGCGTCAAACGCTGCCAGCGGCTGATTGAACGGATGGGCGAGGAAAAATGGAAACGGCTGGCCGCTGAGCGCGGTTGCTTCGCCGGGCACAACCAGGGCAGAAAAATCGTCTGCAGAAGGCATCGCCCCGATCCGCGTGTAGCCCATCAGCCGCTGGGCCACCTGCTTGGCGTCGACGCCACTGACGGCCGTCAGCGCCTGCGTCACCTGCAGCTTGGACACCCCAACCCGGAAAGCGCCGGTGATCAGCTTAAGATGGACAAAGCGGTCGGCAGCGGGCAGTTCGCTCCATTGCCGGCGCAGCCGCAGCGACAACTCGTCGGGCGGCAGACCACGCAGCGGCAGCAGGTGATTGAGTAACCAGTCACTCAGGCTGCGCTCAACCGGCGCGGCAGGCGGCGGCAACAGCAAGGAGATCGTTTCCGCCAGATCGCCGACCGCCTCATAGCTTTCGACGAACAGCCATTCCGGCAGCTCCGCCGCCTCGCGCGCCAGCTCGCGCAGAAGCTTGCCGGGCACCAGCTGGCGCGGCTTGCCACCGGCCAGGAAGTAGACCGCCCAGGCGCAATCGTCCGGCCGCGCAGCGCGCAAATAGGCTTGCAGCGCCGCTTGCTTGTCCGAGCTGGCGGTGGAGGCGTCGAGATCGCGGTAGAGCGCGGCAAATGCTTTCATGCGGCGGGATCCGCTACAGTTTCACCAACCGCATCATCCTCATCGCCGTACTCGGTCTTGAATCCCTGCGCCGACAAGCCCTGTTCCTCCAGCCAGCGCACCATCACCGCCACGCTGCCGTGGGTGACAAACACCCGTTCGGCCCCGGTGGCCGTGATCGCGCGCTGCAAGCCGGGCCAGTCCGCGTGATCGGACATCACAAAACCGCGGTCCACCCCGCGCCGCCGCCGCTTGCCGCGCATCAGCATCCAGCCGCTGGCGAAGGCATCGGAATGCACACCGAAGCGCTTCATCCAAGGTGTGCCTGCGGCGGATGGCGGAGCGATCACCAGGCTGCGGCCCAAGGCGGACTTATCGAGCATCGGATCGCTGACGGTGAACGTCGGCGGCAGCGCGACGCCCGCCGCCCGGTACACCTCGTTCAACGGCTCGACCGCGCCATGCGTGACAACCGGCCCAATGCTCGCGTCTACCCCGTGCAGCAGCCGCTGCGCCTTGCCGAATGCATAGGCGTACAGCACCGAGGCCCGGCCGGCCTCGGCATTGCCGCGCCACCACGCATTGATCTCGGCAAACAGCGTCGCCTGCGAGGGCCAGCGGTAGATCGGCAAACCAAACGTCGATTCGGTGATGAAGGTGTCGCAGCGTACTGGCTCGAAGGGCACGCAGGTGCCGTCGTCCTCCAGCTTGTAATCGCCCGACGCGACCCAGACCCGGCCGCCGTGTTCCAGCCTCACTTGGGCCGAGCCCAGCACATGGCCGGCCGGGTGCAGCGACAGCTTCACGCCGTGATGCTCGACCACCTCGCCATAGGCCAGCGATTGCAACGCAATGTCAGCGCCGAGCCGCCGCAGCAGGATGCCCTCGCCATCCCGCTGCGCCAGGTAATGGCCGTGGCCCGGCCGGGCGTGATCGCTGTGCGCATGGGTGATGACGGCCCGGTCGACCGGCCGCCAGGGGTCGATGTAGAAGTCGCCAGGCGGGCAGTACAGCCCCTCGGGCCGGGCGACGATCAGGTCAGTGCGCATGAGGACAGACGATACAACGCGCCGAGGGTTGGCTTGCGGCGACGAGCGCGGTGATCCGCATGTCGGCGGCTCGCCAGGACGAGGTCGGTTGTCAAGCTCCCGCGCCGAGGCCGCAGCCGGCCTGAAAGTCTGTCACGGCACCGACAGCCGCTCCACCGCGCCGCGCAGGTCGTCCGGCAGGCGGATGCTTTACCGCGCTTCGCGCTCGATCGCCACCATCGCCGAATCAAATACGGCGTGGCAATCGTCGCCATCGCCCAGCTGCGCCCAGATGGTGATGCTGCGATCGCCTCTGCGCAGCACGCCGCTGCCCACGCTACAGGCGGCGGGTGCCCGACCGCGCCGCAGCTAGCGCAGTGACACATGGGCCATCATGAAACCCACGGGCGAGGCCCGGCGATCCGGGCCCATCAGCACAGTCAGCAGGTTCACCCGGCCCTGTTCGGCCATGCGGCCCAGGACTTGTCGCTGGCGCGTCCGGTGACGTCATGGTCGCCAAACCGGCTGGCCGGCAGGTAGTGGGCGGGAAAGTCCGCCGGGCGACGGAACAGGACCTGCATGCTGTCGGCCGGGGTGCCGCCTGCCGCGTCGCCGGCCTTAGCGCGTGCGTGCGCGTACGCGAGTGCTGACTTGTGGCCGGCTTCGGGTTCAGCGCCGGGCGGCAGCGGGGGCTGAGCGGCCAGGCGTCGGGCGAACACGGCGCGCAGTTCGGCAGACAGCGACACGGGCTGGCCGCGTCGGGCGTCCAGCGCACCACCCGCGACTGGTGCAGGCCCACGCAGTGGCCCTTCTGTGACAGGGCCGAGGCGATGCCGATGTCGCGCTCGTTCACGTGGGAGATGTGGGCGGCTGCGGTCAGCGGCGTGGGGTAGTGGGCCTCGGCGATGAAGTCGGTCGAGGTGGTCTCCGGTCCGATTGCGGCCGGGCCGCCGCGCCAGGCGGCGCCGCCCGCCACGTCCAGCAGCAGGCGGTGCACCGACTCGATATGCAGGCTGACGAGTGCGACGTTGTTCAGGCGCTGCCACAGGTCCATATCGGTGTAGCGGGGCAAGATCTCGCCGCTGAAGGGGTCGCTCTCGGGTCGGCTGCGCTCGGCATTGTGTTTCATGCGGCGCACTATGCCCAGGCGCCCGGCGCTTCAGGGTCGCGTGGGTGGCAGTGCACGTGCGGGCGGATGACGCCAGCGGCCGAGTGTCCGCGCCGAGGTCGCCGTCAGCTGAACGCCGCCAGCCGCCAGCGCATCAACGGCGTGCCGCGCCAGCTGCAGCTGCCGGGCGTGCTGGGCGGCAGCCATGACCGAATCAAGGCGCTGCTGCCATCACGCCTCAAAGAAGTTGCAATCGGCAGGCTGATGCTGGACACCAGCGGCGCTTGAGTGGATCTTCAGCCAATGTGATGTTGCCAGTTGGCCGGGCGCTCAGGACCGAGAGCCAGTGCCACGAGGCTCCTGGTGACAATAGCTTTGTGGCTGTCGACTCAACGACCGCGGCGCCGGTCTGCGCCGGCCAGCTTCGCCGACGGCGTTGGCTCAGGACAATTGCCATGAATGCCGCAACCACCAGCCATACGGAGTTTGGCCCCCAACTCTGCGAGCTCTGCCCGTCATGCATCTCCGGCAGCGTGCCGGCTTCACAACGCGGTCCATCATGCAACGGTGTGGCTCTTATCGGTTACCGAGGTCGGCTGTCGATCACCGGAGGGGCCGTGCTGCTCGTGTCGCATGAGCGCCAACGGCCAGCGCCCTTGACGACTTGAGCAGATCTGCCGCTCTGACGTCTTGAATGCAGTAAGACCCTACTAAAGAAATGGGTGCGATCAAGGCACATTTTGGGCACACAACTGGTGCCATCTCTTGCGCCCTGATGTCGCGTCCTGCAACGCTAAAGTGTTGTTTTATAATACATTTTTTAATCCTCCGGGGGCGCTGACTGCCCTGCGCAGGGCCGGTCGCCTACTCAGGGGCGACGCGTCTCGCGTCGCGCGGGCTGCAAGCCTGAGCCGGACGACGGGGCCTGCCTGCGCAGGGCTCCTTTCAACTGCTCCAGAGCGAATTCGCCGAGCACCGATGCTCGACTAGGCGTTCGCTTGGCGCGCCTTGCGCAGCAGGCCGTCGATCGCCAACGCATAGCCGTCGATACCGAAACCCACCACGATGCCTGCCGCTGCAGGTGACAGATAAGAGTGGTGGCGGAATGCCTCTCGGGCGTGAACGTTGCTGATATGCACCTCGATCACCGGCACTGCGCTGCCCTTGATCGCGTCATGCAGCGCGACGCTGGTGTGGGTGTAGGCCCCGGCGTTGAAGACCACGCCGGCGAGTTGACCCGCCCGGTGCTGCACGCCAGCTTGCTGGATCCAATCGACCAACACCCCTTCATGGTTGCTCTGTCGGCATTCGACTTCGGCGCCCTGCTCGGCCGCAGTGGCACGGCAAAGTGCCTCGACGTCGGCTAGCGTGGCGTGTCCGTACACGGCCGGCTCGCGCAAGCCCAACAGGTTCAGGTTGGGGCCATTGAGGACGAGGATCTTCATGGGGCGTTGCTTTCGGTCGCGGAAGGTGCCTGATGGTAGCGAGTGCCGCGGCCGATGGCGGTGTGTACATCGCTTCAGACACCGCCGGCACCGATCAAGCCGCTTGAGACGCTTAAGACGCTTAAGGCGCCCATAAGCCGGCGCGCAGAACATGGCAATCCAGGAGTTGCCATGAAACCACCGTCACCGAAGCTTTCACCCACCAAGGTCCTGCGCACAGCGGGC
>JBILYN010000381.1:0-4471 GCA_044377715.1 Aquabacterium sp. | reverse complement strand
TGAACGTCGGCTTGCGGTAGCGCTTGACACGCACGCCGCGGCTGCCGAGTTGCTCGGCAAGCCGGTCGAGAAACACGTTGCCGCGTGACTTCGAGATGTCAAGCACGCCGACCGTCAGGCCTTCGAGTCCGGCGGGCCGCGCCGTCAGCGCCCGCGCCACGGGCGCGCGCTCCGAGGTCGGGTCGAGCAGTATCTGTGATGCGCTCATGCAGTGATCTCCTTTGAAACAGGGGTGGAACCCACCGGGCCGGATGCGGCCCAGCCAGCGATGATCGCTGAAAAAAGCCCAGCGCCGCCGCCGGCGCGGACGATGATCAAACCACCGGGTCGGAACTTGGGCACTTGCGTGCCGGCCACAGCCGGCGGCAGTCCTTCGGTGATGCCGCCGGCGCCGACGACCATCTCGTCGCCAGGCAGTAGCAGCAGACGTGCCAGCTCTTCGCGCAGCCTGGCCTTGCTCCAGCCCGCCTCAATGAAGACCCGGCTGTGCTCGGGCGAGACGACCAGCAAAGCATCGCCGGCCATCGCCAGCTTGGGATGGTCGACGACCCGCAAGCACAGCGCGAAGCTGCGCGCCAGCGACTCGGGCGTTCGCGACTTCTGGTCGACCACGCCTTGAACGCCTTCGCCGGCAAACAGCGTCACGGTCGAGGCCTCGGGGCTGAAACCGCGTTCGACCGACAGCGAATCCCAGGCTGGATCCTCGGCCTCGGCGAAGCAGAAGCTGTACTTGCCGGGTGTGCCCAGCGTCGAGCGGTCGAGCTCGCCGGGGCGGCCGCCGCCGACGTTGCGGATCACCAACTGCAGCGCGCGGCCGATCGTGGCGTTGGCGCGGTGGCCCTGGCCGAGCGCATTGACGCCCGAATTCAAACCGACGCTGCGCGCCAGCGGGCCGTTGACGATGACGACAGGCCCGGCAAACATCGTCGTGCACAGCACACCGTGCATGCCGAACTCGTCGATCAGCGCGGCCTCGACCGCCGCCAGCACCAGCGGCAGGTATTCGGGCTTGCAGCCGGCCATCACCGCGTTGACCGCCACTTTCTCGACCGTGCAGGGCACCAGGTCGGGCGGCACCAGGCCCAGGATCTCGTCGGGTTTGCGCGTCGTGCCGGCCAGCATGCGCAGCACCCGCGCCGGTGTCGGCGGCACCACCGGCAGGCCGTCGCTCCAGCCGCGGTCGTAACAGGCCTCGATGTCGTCTTCGGCGTCGCCGACCACGACCTCGCGCGACTGCAGGCCCGACTCACCAAAGCGCAGCACCAGGTCCTCGGCGATGCCGGGGTCCAGCGTCTTCGAGCCGCAGCCTGGCCGCAGCTCGGGCAGCTCGGCGCCCAGGTCTTGCTTGCCGCTGATCTCGCGCCAGTCGCCGCGGTGCCAGCCGTGGGTGCGCGCGATTTCGCGGCCGTCGGCGACCCGGATCAGCGTGGGCACGAACTCGATGCCCAGCCGGTACGAGCGCTCGAGCGTGTCGTCGAACACACCGCCCGGCAGCAAGTCCGCATAGCGGGCATCGTCCTGCACAAAGACCGTCAGCGGCAAAGACCCCATCGCCAGTTCGAGCAGCAAGGGCTCGACCAGCGCACAAGTGGGGCAATCGCGTTTGACGACGACGATCAGACCATCGGGCAAGGGGTTCATGGCATTCGGGCTCATCGTGGGCGGCAGCGCCAGAGGCGCCGTTGTGCGAGCCGACGATCGTGTCATCCGGCCGCCGGGTCTCAATGTCCCGGCGGCGACAAAGCGACGCAGGCGTGCAAAGCGCTGAACATTTGCAGGTCTGCGCCGGCGCGCGGTCGATGGCACGAGGGATTCGATCAGCGCTTACATTGCCCACGACCCAGCAGCAAACCATTGTCGATGGCCAGCCGCTGTTAGACCGTATCGGCCGCCACAGCGAGCTCACACCCTTCGGAAGCGATGCTGTCGAGCGGGCGCACGAACTGGTGTTGGCGGCCAGTGACTTGCGAGACGCAGGCGCTTCGCGAAAGAGCGCTGGACGCACTCGTCGCTGACGCCCGATCGCTGCGCTCTGTCCCCGACCTGAAGACCCAGATGCTGCACGACATGAAGGGGGCTTTCATGGTTCGCCACGGTCACCCACTTGCCGGGCGTCGCGACGGACTCCTCTTCGACGACCTGCTGGCTTACCCGATAGCCTCGACGCCGCTGCATGAACTGATGGCGCAGCTTCTGCTCGATCCTTCGGGTCAAGGCTGAACAGCGCTGGCGCGCGGCGGCCGGTGCGCAAAAAGCCGGCATCCAGGCTGCTGATCGAGTCATCTGGTCGCAGGGTCTCGATGTCGCGGTGCAGGCAAAGGCTGCGGCACGGTCATCGCCATGCGAACCGGGTGGGGCGACCTGGTCCGCCGGGACTGGAAGCCTGTGGTCGCAACCGGTCGCGGCGGGAGCGGCATAGCGGGCCCCTATGGGATAGATATTGACAATTGTTTGGCCAATTTGATAGCCAAAAACTACATTTCAGCCTCGATCGTTCAGCCAAGTCCAGCCAAGCGTCTTTCCCACTTCTTGGCCTGACGACTGGAACGTCTTGCCGCACTGACCTCGGTCGGCTGAAAAAGCCCTTTCAACCCTTCGGAGATACACAATGAACATGCCCCGCACGCAAGCCAACTGCCCGTACCACGCTGCGACCGGCGCACGAGCGACGCAAGGCGCGCAGTCCAACGCGGACTGGTGGCCCAAGCAACTGAACCTGGGCATCCTGCACCAGCACGCACCGGCGTCCAACCCGATGGACCCGGGCTTCGACTATGCCGAAGCATTCAAGAAGATCGACTTCGCCGGCCTGAAGAAAGACCTGATCGCGCTGATGACCGACTCGCAGGACTGGTGGCCTGCCGACTGGGGCCACTACGGCGGGCTGTTCATCCGCATGGCCTGGCACAGCGCCGGCACCTATCGAACGGCCGACGGACGCGGCGGCGCAGGCACTGGCAACCAGCGCTTCGCCCCGATCAACAGCTGGCCTGACAACGGCAACCTCGACAAGGCGCGCCGCCTGCTTTGGCCCATCAAACAGAAGTACGGCAACGCCATCTCCTGGGCCGACCTGATCATCCTGGCCGGCAACGTCGCCATGGAATCCATGGGATTCAAGACCTTCGGCTTCAGCGGCGGCCGTGCCGACATCTGGCAGCCTGAAGAGGACATCTACTGGGGTGCCGAGCGCGAGTGGCTGGCCACCAGCGATAAGCCCAACAGCCGCTACAGCGGTGAGCGCGACTTGGTCACCCCGCTGGCCGCCGTGCAAATGGGCCTGATCTACGTGAACCCGGAAGGCCCGGACGGCAACCCCGACCCGGTGCTCTCCGGTCGGGACGTGCGCGAGACCTTTGCCCGCATGGCGATGGACGATGACGAAACCGTGGCCCTGGTGGCCGGCGGCCACACCTTCGGCAAGGCGCATGGCGCCGGTGACCCCAAGCTGGTGGGTCCTGAGCCCGAAGCCGCACCGATGGAAAATATGGGGTTCGGCTGGATCAACAAGCTGGGTACCGGCCACGGCGTGCATACCACCACCAGTGGTATCGAAGGCGCATGGAAGCCTAACCCCACCAGCTGGGACATGGGCTACTTCAAGATGCTGTTCAAGTACGAGTGGGAACTGATCAAGAGCCCCTCAGGTGCGCAGCAATGGCTGGCCAAGGATGTGGCAGATGAGGACATGATCCCGGACGCACACGACCCGGCCAAGAAGCACCGCCCGATGATGACCACGGCCGACCTCTCGCTGCGCTTGGACCCCGCCTACGAAAAAATCTCGCGCCGCTATGCAGCAAACCCAGGCGAATTCGCCGACGCCTACGCCCGCGCCTGGTTCAAGTTGACGCACCGCGACTTGGGACCCCGGAGCCTGTACCTCGGCCCTGAAGTTCCGACCGAAGAACTGATCTGGCAGGACCCGGTGCCCGCTGTGACTCACCCGTTGATCGACGCGAAGGACATCGCCGAGCTCAAGACGCGCGTGCTGGCCTCGGGCCTGTCGGTGGCTGAACTCGTGGCCACCGCCTGGGCCTCGGCCTCTACCTTCCGCGGCTCGGACAAGCGTGGCGGCGCCAACGGTGGCCGCGTCCGTCTGGCCCCACAGAAGGACTGGGAAGCCAACCAGCCGGCGCAGTTGGACAAGGTGATCGCCGAGCTCGAAGTCATTCAGAAGACCTTCAACGCCGCGCATTCAGGGGGCCGCCAGCTGTCCATGGCCGACTTGATCGTGCTGGCTGGCAACGCAGCGGTGGAGGCCGCCGCCAAGGCTGCGGGCCACGCGGTAGAGATCGCCTTCATCCCGGGCCGCACCGATGCCTCTGAGCAGCAGACCGATGTGGCATCGTTCGCCTTGCTCGAACCGCAGGCCGACGGTTTCCGCAACTACTGCCGCAAGGCCTTCAGCGTGGCGCCCGAAGAGATGCTGCTCGACAAGGCGCAGTTGCTGACTCTCAGCGCCCCAGAA
>JBILYN010000109.1:0-13119 GCA_044377715.1 Aquabacterium sp. | reverse complement strand
GCACGGGTACGAACACGCCGAATGCGGTCGCCTTTGCCTCGACGGCAACGCCGGTGCCGATGGTCAACACCTTCAACCTTGGATACGACTTCGTTCCTGCGGGCGGCACACCGACCAACACAAGCGAAATTTTCGTCAAAGCATCTTGCAGCGGATGCCACGACGGCAAAGGGATTGGGCATGTCAGCACCGCATCGGCCACCAATGGTGTACTGGCCGGTGTACTAGCCGCCTTCGTCGGACGAAATGATCCAAGACTTTGCGTGACCGGCCATACCGACCAGATCAAGCTTCCCGGCATCAGCGATGCACTGCCCGTCAATATTGTCGCCAGCCGTCTCTATGGCAGCAAGGCCCAACTGGTCACGAAGAATATCCTCGATTCCGGCTTGTACGAGGGTTTGAGGCGTCGACTCATCGCCAAGAATGCCAACGCGAGCCCAGCCAAGAGCGCTTCGGCAAAGCCCCCAAAACAGTAGAAATCCCGGAGTGTCTGCCTATATCGCCTTCGGTACTTCGCACGCAGCGCGAAGTCACTGCGCTGCGCTCGTTTGCGCGCTTCAGTCGGCGTACACCCCCGCCGACCTGATCACCGGTCCCCAGCGATCGGTTTCCTGCTTGAGCCAGGTGCGCAGTCCCTCGGGCGTGAGCTTGGCGTCCGGCACGACCTCGGCACCTAGTTCGGCCATCCGGGCCACCACCATCGGATCTTTCAGCGCCACGCGCAGCGCGGCGTTGAATTTTTCGGTCGCTTCCTTGGGCGTGCCCTTGGGCGCATAGACCCCGTGCCAAACCATCACCTCGAAACCCTTGAGTCCTTGTTCGGCCAGCGTGGGTGCGTCGGGCAATGCCTTGATGCGCTGAGCGGTGGTGACGCCGTAGAAGCGCAGCGAACCCGCCTTGATCTGCGGCACGGTCTGGGTTGTTTGGTCGCACATCAGGTCGACCTGACCTCCCAGCAAAGCGGCCATCGCCGGACCTGTGCCCTGGTACGGCACGGTGGTCAATTCGACCCCGACCGCCTGCCGAAAAACCATGCCACACAAGTGCGACACCGCGCCCAAGCCGGCATGGGCGAGGTTGACCTTGTCGCCTTGGGCCTTGAGGTAGACCAGTAACTCGGGCAGTGTCTTTGCGGGCAAGTCCTTGCGCGCGACCAGCGTCATCGGAACGTCCACCACTTGGCTGACATGCTCGAAATCAGTCAACGCGTTGTAACTCAGCTTGCGGTAGAGCGCAGGCGCTGTGGCCATGCCGTTGTGGTGGATCAGGAAGGTATAACCGTCTGGTGCGGCGCGTGCCACTTGGGCCGCCGCCAAAGTGCCACCGGCCCCGGTCTTGTTCTCCACCACCACCGTCTGCCCGAGCGCGCGCGACAGTGGCGCGCTCAGCGTGCGCGCGACCACGTCAGTCGGACCACCCGCAGCAAAAGGCACGACCAAGGTGATGCTGCGTGTCGGGTAGGTCTGCGACCAGGCCGAGGCGGCCGAGAACCAGGCGATGGCGCCACAGATGAACAACTTGCGAGAAAAACTCATTTCGGTCTCCAGATGAAAATGAACCACCAGCACGCCCCAGGATTCCCGATGGCTTGACGGACAGAGCATGCCGGTTTGGCGTGTCAGGCGCTATCGGTTGTTTCAGCAGGTTCACCGTTTTTTGAACCCAGCGCAACTGCTTGTTTGGAAGTTCGCGGCTGCAACTTTACCTTTGCCTAGAAAAAGACTTAGCATCCGATTGCGAAATTGCAAAAAAGTTGGCAAAATGATTAAACCACCAATCGCAATTTTCAAAGCAACGCCGCGGGATGCATGTTGGAACTTGACCCGTCAAATCAGGATGACCCCATAGCGGCGGACGTCAAGGGCGACCGCTTGCGGGAGTTGCGTATGCTGGCCAGGCTCGATCTTTCCGAACTGGCCAAGCGAGCAGCACTGTCTCCGTCGCAGCTAGAGCAGCTAGAAAACGGCACCCACGGTTCGTTCTACAACGCATCGATTCGTCGCCAAGCCGCGCGCAAGGTCGCACTGATCTTGGGCGCCGATCCCGAGAGCGTGATTGAAGTCAGTGCGCCTGAATCGACGGTGACGCCCACTCAAGTCATGGCAGTGACCGCTGCAGCATCCGAGCCAAAGTCTGCGGGTAGCTACCTGCAGGCCTGGTTCTTGGTCAGACTGGGCTCCGTGTTGGGCTCAGCTGGGCCATCGGAGATCAAGGCACGCTTGCCACGTCAGCTCAAGTTGGCAGGCGTGGCGGGGCTGACCCTGCTGATGCTCGGTGTTTGGGCGACGGTGAAAGGTTTTTCATCAGACCGCACCAAGCTTGAACCGTCGTCGCTCGAGAGCGCGGCGATGCCCGTCAAGACCACCGCTGCCGCACAGGGCGCCCCGATAGGGCCAACTGTGCAAGCCGCCCCGGCGGTTCAGGCCGCGGATTCCGCGTCGGCCAAAGCCGACAACGGATGCGACATGGGAGATGCAGGCTTCGCCGAACTCCAGGCACCCAAGGCCTTGAAGGGCGCCGGCATGGTCTACGTCGTAGGCGCAACAGGACAGGTGGTCTGTGTGCGCGACGCCGGCGGGCAGGCGTGGCGCCACGTCTTCGGTGAGCAGAGAGGCCAGAGCTTTCACGGACGACCGCCTTGGCAACTGCAATCACCGCAGCTTGCGCAGATGCAACTGTACTTTCAAGGCTCGCTGATCAGGCTGCCAGCGCATGGTTTGGTGGGTGTGAAGCTGCAGGAAAAAGAGTCGTCCTGAACCTCGCCGCGAGTTTTCTCTGAGACGACCCGAACAGCTATCCGCGCGGATGGTGCTGCGCATGAAGCAGCCGCAGACGCTCGCGCGCAACATGGGTGTAGATGGTGGTCGTTGCAATGTCGGCATGGCCCAGCAACAACTGCACCGCTCGCAAGTCTGCCCCATGGTTGAGCAAGTGGGTGGCAAACGCGTGGCGCAAGGTGTGCGGCGACAAGGGCACGCGGATGTCCGCGGTCAGTGCATGGCGCTTGACGAGTGACCAGAACATCTGGCGCGTCATCGCCGCACCGCGCGCCGTGACGAACAGCGAATCGCTTCGCTGTCCGCCCAGAATGGCCTCGCGGGCTTGAGACAGATAGCGCTCGATCCAGTCCTGCGCCTCAGCGCCAAACGGCACCAGGCGCTCCTTGCTGCCCTTGCCCACCACCCGCAAGACGCCCTCGCTCAATCCCACCCGCACGGTGGCGATGCCCACCAGCTCACTCACGCGCAAGCCGCTTGCGTACATCAACTCGAGCATCGCACGGTCGCGCAAACCCAGTGGTTCGGCCACGTCTGGCGCGTCGAGCAAGGCCTCGACCTGGGCCTCTGACAACACCTTGGGCACCCGCATCGGCGCCTTCGCGCTGCCCAGGCGCAGGCTGGCGTCCTCGGTCACCAAGCGCTCGCGCAGCGCCCAGCGAAAGAAGCGCTTGAACACCGTCAGACGCCGGTTCGCGCTGGTGGCCCGGCTGCCTGCATGGCGGTGGGCCATGTAAGCCAGCAGGTCGGACTCCGTGCTGGTGACGATCGCGCGGCCCGCAGTGTCCGACAGCCAATGGGCGTAGAGCGTCAGGTCACGCCGGTAGGCCTCGAGCGTGAGCTTGGCCAGCCCATCCTCGATCCACAGCGCATCGACAAAACGCGAGATCAAGGCCTGGCTGGCAGTTGGTAGGCCGGGACCACTGTCTATGGGAGGCATGGCAGCCGACCGGATTCAATCGAGCTTGAGTTTCTGGGCTTCGACCACGCCCTTGTAGACCTCGAATTCCGCCTTGATCTGAGCCGAGAATTCGGCCGGCGTGTTGGCCACCACCAGCGATCCGGTTTCCTCGATGCGTTTCTTCACGTCGGCCTGCTCAGTGGTCTTTTTGACCGCCGAATAGACCTTGTCAACGACCTCTTTGGACAGGCCTTTGGGACCGTAAATGCCGTAATAAGCCATGCGGTTGACTGGCTCGAGCCCGACTTCCTTGAAGGTCGGCACGTTGGGCAGTTGCGACAAGCGGTTAGGCGCGGCGACGACGATCGCCACCAGCCGACCGTCCTTGATGAACGGCAGCGCCGAAGGCATGTTGTCGAAAATGATCGGCACCTGACCCGCCACCGTGTCGTTGAGCGCTGGACCCGCGCCACGGTACGGGATGTGGGTGACAAAAGTGCCCGACAGATTCTTGAAAAGCTCCATTTGCAGGTGACCGATGCCGCCGGTACCCGAGCTGGCAAAACTGTACTTGCCAGGGTTCTTCTTCAATTCGGCCAGAAATCCTTTGTAATCCTTGGCCGGAAACGATGGGTGGACAGCGATCACGTTGGGCGTGGCCGCGACATTGGTGATCGGCGTGAAGTCGGTGATCGGGTTGTAAGGGATCTTGGCATTGATCGCCGGGTTGGCCGCCGTCGTAGACACCGTGGCCATGCCCAGTGAGTAACCATCGGGCAAGGACTTGGCGGTGTCGTTGGCACCGACCGAACCACCACCACCGGCCTTGTTCTCGACGATCAGCGGTTGACCCAAGGCCGGCCCTATTTTTTCAGCCAGCACCCTGGCAATGATGTCGGTGGTGCCGCCGGGCGCAAACGGCACGACCAGCCTGACCGGTTTGTTGGGATAAGGCTGGGCCAGCACGGCCAGGGGTGCCACGGCAATTGCAAACGTGATCAGCAAAAATCGCTTCATGTCGAGAATGTCTCCAAATTCAAGCAGGCCTTCCCGGCCCTAAGCCCACGATTGTGCGCCGCCGCGGGTCAGGACTGACCCAGCAGTCCAGCGCGCAATCCCTCGTCGCTGACATGCTCACCGACGAAGACGCGCAGCAACGCGCTGTAAAACTCATCGCCAGCGATGGCTGGGCCCAGCAAGCGACCATTGTGGAAGAACAGCAGGCCCCGACCTGGCAGGAAGTCAAGGTTGACGGTGTCGCCCTTCCTGACCTCGCCCAATGGCGTGAGCATCGCATCGAACGCCGCCACCCGTTCCGCCAACCTGGCTTGCAACTCAGGCGGGTTGTTGCGCGCAACGCCCAGATGCAAGGCCTTGACGAACTCGGCCGCCGGCACTGCCAGCAACATGCGCAGTTGCAACCGCTTGGCGCCAGGCTGGGTCAGCGCCGCATCGGCACTCTGGGCCCGCTGACCGAGGTACAGGCCCGCTGCATAAGCCTTGATCCAGAACCGAGCCCGCAAACCGGTGCCGTTGAGCTGCAAGACCTGACCGGCCAGTTGCACGCTGGGATCGAAGCGAACGCCGCCGATCGGGTTCTGCGCTTCAGCGGCCGAACAAGCCAGCGCCAGAGGCAGGAGCAAGCTCGCCAGTAGCCAACGAAGCCGGGAAAGCGTCCACAAGCAGCACTTTGACAAGGAGGTTCGAGAGATCATGTTGCTCGATGGATAGGGAAGTCGATCCAGGTGTAACGCTGTCAACACCAACCTGGCTGACCCGTTCGTCCTTCGCGACAGCATCTGACCGGCCGACGCTGGCACACTCTGGCGATGTCCGATCTGTTGATACTGCTGCCCGACTTTGTGCTGATTGCACTCGGTTACCTGATTTGCCGCCATACCGCACTGGGTCGCCCGGTCTGGGATGCGGTCGAGCGGTTGGTGTACTACTTGCTGTTCCCGCTGCTGCTATTTCACGCCATCGCACGCAACCCGCTGCATCCCGGCGACCTGCTGGCCTTGGGCAGCGCCGGGCTGGCTGTGGTTGCCAGCGGCATTGCGCTGGCCTGGGCACTGGGTCGCTTGCCTGGGGTGGACGCGAGGCTGCATGCCAGCGGCGCACAATGCGCTTTCCGATTCAACAGCTATGTCGCACTGGCGCTGTCCGAGCGGCTGGCCGGCGCACCCGGACTGGCCTGGGTGGCGATGTTGATGTCCTTGTGCGTACCCCTTTGCAACATCGCAGCGGTCTGGCCGCTGGCACGACAAGGCGGCCACGGATATCTCAAGGAGTTGCTGCGCAACCCGCTGATTGTCGCCACTTTGTCCGGATTGTTGGCCAACCTGATAGGACTGCAGTTGCCAGAGCTGGCGTCGATCACGCTGTCGCGTATCGGAGGCGCAGCACTGCCACTGGGCCTGATGGCCGTGGGCGCGGGACTTCGCCTGGGCGCACTGGGCGAAGCGCCCAAACTGGCACTTGGTCTGCTGGCGATCCGCCATGCCGCCTTGCCATTGCTCGCGATCACGCTGGTGGTCGCCATGAAGCTGCCGCCGGCACAGCAAGCGGTGATCGTCGCCTTTTCGGCCTTGCCCACCTCCAGCAGTGCTTATGTGCTCGCGGTCCGGATGGGCGGCAGCGGCGCCTATGTTGCAGGGCTGGTCACTGTTTCTACCTTGTTGGCCGCGCTAGGCCTGCCGCTGGCTTTGGCTGGCCTGGCGGCTTGGCGATGAACACCCAAGCCATCCAGAACTTGCGTTCTCGACCCTCATCACTTCCTTCATCACTTCCCTCAGCAAACGGACCAAGCATGACCTCGACTGCCGACAAGACCTGGACCCAGTTGTTGGCGTGGACCCAGTCGTTGGCGCTGGCTTCGGTCCTGCTGTGCGGGCTGCCAGCCCAGGCCGACGAAGCCCAGTCGCCACTGCCGGTGTCGGTGCTGACCGGCTTCGAGACCCTCAGGCTGCCCGGCAAAGAACGCATGGGGCTGGCCGCCGCCGAGGTCTTGTTCGAACTGCGGCCGGGCTACTGGCTCGGGCCAGTGGCCTATGGCGCAGCAAGCGGTCAACGCGGCGGCTTTTTCGTGCTGGGCCTTGAGTTGCAGCGGCGCTGGGCCTTGACGACAGACCTGGAACTGCTCGCCGGCCTGGGCTTGGGCGGCGGCGGCGGCGGCGCTGCACCAGTGGGCAATGGCTTGATGCTGCGGCCGTCGATCGCGCTGCTGCAGACCATCGGCCCAATGCGCGCCGGCTTGTCGGTGTCAACGGTGCAGTTTCCAGGCACCGCGATCCGCAGCCAGCAGGTCGGCTTGGTCGCACAGTGGCAGACAGACTTCAAAATCAAGCCGCTGGGCCGGGTCGGCGAACAGGTGCAGGCCGAGCAGCGCAGCGGTCTGGGTTTCGACCAGATCGCACTGACCCACACGCAGGTCCGGTTGCGCAGCGCTGCACAGTCGATGGACTTCCCGCTGGTCGGCGCTCGGGCGGCACAGCGCCTGGACAACCAAGGCGATGTCTGGGGCCTGTCGGCCGCCGCCGCGGTGCGACAAGACGTTGCCGGTTACATGGAGATCCTGGGCTTTGTCGGCCGCGAGCTGGCTTTGGGCGAACGTTTGCGGCTGGGCGCGCGCGTCAGCCTCGGCTTGGGCGGCGGCGGCGGTGTGCCCACGGGCGGCGGCTTGATGGCCAGACTCGAAGGCACGCTGAGCGCAAAACTGGCGCCCGGTTGGGAGGCCGGCGCCTCGTTCGGTCGGATCCAGGGACCGGCCCCGGGCTTGCGCGGGCAGGTCACCGAGCTCTGGCTCGCCACCGACCTCGAGCCGGCCGTCCTGCCCTCGACACCGGGGCGAAGTGGCACCGTCGTGCGCACCGAATGGGCGGGCAGTCTGCAGCAGATGGTCGATGTGGCGCGCCGCGACGGCAGCAAGCCATCGATCCAAACGCTGGGCCTCGCACTGAACCGCTGGCTGACGCCTCAGGTCTATGTCAGCGCCCAGGCGCACAGCGCTTATGGCGGCCAGGCCGGCGCTTACTCGGTCGGCCTGATCGGTGCCGGCTGGGCCAGCACATCGCTGCCCGCGCCCTGGCAAGTCGGCGCCGAATTGCTGGTCGGCGGTGCGGGCGGTGCCGGGGTTCAAGGCGTCAGCGGCGCGATCGCCCAGGGCCTGATGTGGGCCGGCCTGACGCCTGTGGGCAGCGCTCAGCAATGGCGACTGGGCCTGGGGCGTGCAGCATCGCTGCGCGGTGGCGGCGCCAGCCCGGTCGCGTCGCTGACCTGGGCAGTGGCTTTCGGCCAAGTCGGTCGCTGAGACCCGCCGGCAAAAGCTTCAGCGTACCGCAGTACGCAGCCTGGCTACCGTGCCAGCCAGGTCGGTCCAGGCCGGCCGGTCGGGGGCGAAGCGCTGCCGCAAGTACGCAGCGAGTTCGGCGATCTGCTGGTCGTCCAGCGCCCGGCCGAAAGCAGGCATGTGGCCGATCTCGACATAGGCCGGCTGCCAGATCCCGTCGAGCACGGTGCGGATCAGGTTGTCGGGCCGCTCGCTGTGCAGGTTGGTGTTGAGCGCGAGCGGCTGGTTCAGACCCAGCACCTCGGGACCGTCACCGTCGTGGTGGCAGGCGCCGCAAGCTGATTCGAACAAGCGCTGGGTCGGACCCGGCAAAGCCGCGGCGCGCGCTGCGGCCTGCGCCACCAGCGTATGGGCCGGGACTGGCGGGCGGTCAGGCTGCAGCGACACCAGGTAATGCGCCATGGCCCGCAGGTCGGACTCGGTGGCATCGGCCAGCCCACGCACCACCTCAGCCATCGATCCGCCGGCGATGCCGTGCTCAGGGTGGTGGCCCTGACGCAGGTATTGAAGCATCGCGGCCTCGGTCCAGCGCAGCGGCGATCGACTCAGCGCCCCCAGCGGCGGGGCCTCCCAGCCGTCGACCAATGCGCCAGCCAGGTAGGACCGGCCAGCGCGTTCACCGCCTAGCGCATCACGCGGCGTGTGGCAGGCGCTGCAGTGGCCCAAGCCATTGACGAGTTCGGCGCCGCGCTGCCACTGCGCGCTGTGCGGCGTGGCCTGCGCCACCGGTCCGGGCTGCAGGTAAACCGCGTTCCACAGACCCATCAGTGGCCGCCAGTTGAAAGGCCAGACCAGCCGGGTCTCGGGCACGCTGGCCGCGACCGCCGGGCGCGACATCAGCCAGGCGTAGAGTGCCGTCAGGTCCTCGTCGCCGGTCTGCGTGAAAGAGGTGTAGGGGAAAGCCGGGTAGAGGTGGCTGCCGTCGCGCGACAAGCCGTCGCGCATCGCGCGTTGGAAGGCCGAGAACGACCAGCGGCCGATGCCGGTGGCTGCGTCAGGTGTCAGGTTGCTGCTGTAGACCGTGCCGAAGGGCGTGGCCAGCGCGCGGCCACCGGCACCCGGCAGCCCGCCTTCGGCGGTGTGGCAAGCCACGCAGTTGCCGACCGCCGCGAGCTGCTGGCCTCGCGCGACCAGCGCAGCGCTGTAGACAGCGCTCGTGCTGGCCTGCACCGGCGCGATCGCGGTTCGCCAGCCCAGCGCTGCCGCCGCCAGCCCGACCAGCCCGGTGGCGATTGCACCGGCCAGCGCCCAGCGCGGCTTGCGCTGGCGCTGCGGGTCGGCTGCCATCGCCACCACCTCTGCGATCGGAACCGTTTGCGCTGCGGGCGGCGGCAAGGGGTTGAGCGCCGCACGAACCACCTCGGGCGTGAACGGTGGGTTGCGGAATCGAACGCCGGTGGCATCGAAGATCGCGTTGGCGATCGCTGCGGTGCCGGGCACCGAGGCCGATTCACCGACACCCAGCGGCGCTTCGCCGGGCCTGGGCATCAACATCACCTCGACCACCGGCACGTCTCGAAAGCTCAGGATCGGGTAACTGCCCCACTCCCGGCTTGCCACCGTGCGCGTGACCGGGTCAACCCGGACCTGCTCCAACAGCGCGCGGCTGGTGGTTTGCAGCACATTGCCGTGGACTTGCTGCTCGACGCCCTTGGGGTTGATCATCAGCCCGGCGTCGTGACCCACCACCACCCGCGCAACATGCACCTCGCCGGTAACACGGTTGACCTGCACATCGGCGACCCAGGCCGCCCAGGCCGCGCCGAAGCCGGGGAACTTGCTGTGGATGTAGCGGGCGTAGGCAAAGCCCTGGCCTTGCAGCCAATCGCCTTGCGCCGCCTGCAGCTGCGGCGCGCTGTGCGGCAACCAGCCGGCCTTGGCGGCGGTGGCGCGAACCAGCTCGGCGGCGCGGTCGTCGTGCAGGTGGCGCAAACGGTAGGCCACCGGGTCGACACCGGCCGCAGTGGCGAGCTCGTCGATGTGGCTTTCGTGGGCGAAGGCGTTGGGCAGCGCCGAAACACCGCGCAGCCAGCTCGCGCGCAGGATAGGCGCCATGTCGTTGACGGTGACGCGTTGGTGGGCATAGGCATAAGGCGGCACCGACGTGCGGTCGCCCATCTCGTAGGCCTGCGCCACCGCCGAGACCTTGCCGGTCAGCAGCAAGGCCAGCGTCGGTGCGCCGTTGCTCGGGTAGCTGGTGGCGAAGTCGTAGCCTGCAGGCGCGCCATCCGCCGCCAACCCGCCGCGCACCTGCATCAGCTGGGCCGCGCCCTTGGGCTCCCAGGCGTGTTCCTGCTCGCGGCTGAGCTGCACCCGCACCGGTCGGCCCACCGCGCGCGACAGCAACAGCGCATCGGCGGCCACGTCGTCGGCGCTGTTGCGGCCGTAGCAACCCGAGGCTTCGAGCCTGATCACCTCGATCGCGGTGTCGGCCAGGCCGGTGAGCAGCGCGAGGTCAGCGCGCAGCACATGCGGGTTCTGGCTGCCGGTCCAGACCGTCGCCTGCGCATCAGGCCCGTCACCACGCCAGTCGGCCAGCGCGCAAGACGGGCCGATCGACGCATGCATCTGGTAAGGCCAGACATAGCTGCTGTCGACGCGCAGCGTCGCCTGGTCCAGCGCCGACTCGACATCGCCATGCTGCGCCACCACCCGCGGCTGGCTGGGGTGGGTGCTGATCGCCTGGGCCAGATCGGCCAGCGGCGGCAGCGGCGTGAACGGCGCCCAGGTTACCGCCAGCGCATGGACTGCGGCATCGGCCTGCTCTTCGCGCTCGGCGACGATGCCGATGAAGTCGCCGATCACGACCAGCTTTTCGATGCCCGGCAGGTGGGCGATCGAAGCTTCGTCGACGCGTAGCAGCGATCGGCCGACGAAGTCCCCTGCATCGACTCCGGCATAGGGCGGGCGCAGCACCCGGCCATGCAGCATGCCGGGCAGCCGCATGTCGTGGACATAGACATCGCCACCGCTGGCCTTGGCCGTCAAGTCGACGCGCGGGATCGAGCGCCCGACCACCCGGTAATCGGCCTCAGGCTTGGTGACGGTTGCGTCGTCGAGCATCAGCTCGACATGGCGGCCAGTCAGCAACTCGGCATAGGCCAGACGGCGACCGTCCGGTGCGTGCAGCTCGCCATCGGCACTGCGCAAGTCCTGCGCCTGCAGGCCCCAGCGCGCTGCCGCTTCGGCAACCAACCAGGCCCGGGCCTGGGCTGCGGCCAGGCGCAAGGGCTCGGCATGGCGCTGGATCGAAGTGCTGGCGATTGTCGGGCCCTGGTTGGGCGCGCGCGCGGTGTCGCCCAGGATCACCTGGACCTGGTCGGGTGCAAGGTCAAGCTCCTCGGCGGCGATCTGGCCATAGGCCGTCGCGATGCCGGTGCCCAGGTCGACATGGCCGACCAGCGCGATCGCCGCGACCCGACTTTGGCCAGCGTCATACAGCGCGAGCAAGACCTCCAGCCCTTCGGCCGGATTGGCCCCTACGATTGGTGGCTGGCCCGGGGTCGGTGGCGGCGGCACCGGTGGCTGGCGCAGCACCAGCAGCGCATCAGGCGCAGCGCGGAAATCGGCGCGGCTGCGCCAGACGCGCGGCGGCGCGATCATGACCGGGTCACCGGCGACGAAACCCCATCAGCCATCGACTTCGCAGCGAGCTGCACCGCAGCCAGAATCTCCAGATGGCTGCCGCAGCGGCACAGGTTGTGCGCCAGCGCTGACCTGGCCTGCGCCTCAGTGGGTCGGGGATGGCGACGTAGCAGCGCGACGGTGGCAATGATCATGCCGTTGAGGCAATAGCCGCACTGCGCAGCCTGGGTCGCGATGAAGGCTTTTTGCACAGGGTGCAGTTCGTCAGCCGATGGACCAAGGCCAGCGAAGCGGCCCAAGCCTTCGAGCGTGGTCACCTCGCGCCCCGCGACCCCGGCCAGCGGGATCGCGCAAGCACGCGCGGCCGCGCCGTCCACCAGCACCATGCAGGCACCGCACTGACCGAGGCCGCAGCCGTATTTCGGGCCGTTGCACCCCAGGTCGTTGCGCAGCACGGTCAGCAGCGGAACCGCGCCGTCCACGGCCAGGCACTCGACCCGGCCGTTGACCCGCAGGGCTATCGATGGAGGAATCGGTCGAGGTACCGGTTGAACCATGGCTGACTCACATCGACAGGTACGCCCTGCGCACCTCTTCGTTCGCCGCCAAGTCGGCCATCGTGGCTTGGTGGCGGATCTGGCCTTTCTCGAGCACATAGGCACGGTCAGATACCAGCTCGGCGAAATGCATGTTCTGCTCTGACAGCAGGATGCTGACACCCTGGCGCTTGAGCGCCAGGATCATCCGCACCATCTGCTCGACGATCAGCGGCGCGACACCCTCGCTGGGCTCGTCTAGCAGCACCAGCAAGGGATTGCCCATCAGCGTTCTTGCGACCGTGAGCATCTGCTGCTCGCCGCCGCTGATGCGCGCTCCAGGACGGTCGGGCATCTCGCCGAGGTTGGGAAAAAGCTCGAACAAGGCGGCAGGGGTCCAGTTCGGCGCGGCGCTGCCGTCGGGCCAACGCCGCGGCGGCTGGCGCGCGACCTCGAGGTTTTCCAGCACCGTCAGGTCGGCGAAGATGCGTCTATCCTCCGGCACGAAACCGAGACCGGCGCGAGAGATCACATGCGGCTCGGCGCTGCTGATGTCGCGGCCCATGAAGCTCACCTGGCCATTGCGTCGCGCGAGCATGCCCATCAAGGCCTTGAGCGTGGTGCTCTTGCCCGCGCCGTTGCGACCCATCAGCGCAACCACCTCGCCGCGCCGCACCTGCAGGTCGACGTCGAACAGGATTTGCGCCGCACCGTACCAGGCTGACAGCCGCTTGGCCTCTAGCAAGACCTCGTTCACTGGGTTCATGCGCCGCCCTCCTTCTCGAAGGTCTTGCCGCTGCCAAAGTAGACCGCCTGGACCTGCGGGTCGTCGCGGATCTCGGCCGGCCGGCCCTGCGCGATCAAGCGACCCCGTGCCAGCACGATCAGCCGGTCAGCGTGGGCGAACACCACGTCCATGCTGTGCTCAGTGAACAACACGCCCAGTCCGCGCTCGACCACCAGGCGCTT
>JBILYN010000380.1:0-4485 GCA_044377715.1 Aquabacterium sp. | reverse complement strand
GCTTGGTCATCGATCTGGTCATTGATCTGGCCAATGATCTGGCGGACCGCCGCAGTGACCGCGGTCACCGGGCTGTGCGCTTGTTCGCCGCAGTCGCTGCTGTTGCGCGCAGCAGCTGACCAGTTGGCTGGCCAGGGCCAGGCCGACGAAGAAGACCTCTTGCTGGCGCGCGACGCCAGTGCTTTCTACCTCAAGCTGTCGGAATCGGTACTGCGCCAGACACCAGGCCACCTGCCGCTGGCCGAGGCTGTTGCCGGTGGCTTCACGCAGTACGCCTACGCCTTCGTAGAGTTAGAAGCCGATCGCATCGAATCGACCGAGGCCAAGGCGGCCCAGCGCTTGCGCAAGCGTGCGGCCCGTCTGTATGCACGCGCACACCGCCATGCGATGGCCGCGCTGGAGCAGCATCGGCCGGGATTCGCCGATGCCTTGGCTGGCAAGGCCACAGCGCTGCAGTTGCCGGCCGACCAGGTGGCGGTGGCTTATTGGGCGGCGGCGGCCTGGGGCGCTTACATCTCGCTGTCCAAGGACCAGCCCGACGCGGTGGCCGATCTGCCGCGGGCCATCGCGCTCGCGCGGCTGGCCTGGGCGCGCGACCCCGACCATGGCGACGGCGCGCTGGCCAGCTTGATGGGCAGTTTCGAGGCCGCACGCCCGGGCGGATCGATGCGCCAAGCCGAGGCCTATTTCGACCGCGCGATCGCTGCCGGCGCCAGCCGCAGCGCCGGGCCCTGGGTCGCCAAGGCCGAGACGCTGGCCTTGGCCGCAGGCGACCGCGCCGGCTTCGAAGCGATGTTGCGTCAAGCGATCACCATCGCCACCGCCCACCCCAGTCTGGCCAATGCGGTGATGCGCGAGCGCGCGCAATGGCTGATCGACAGCGCCGACGACCGCTTCTGAATTCCAACGACCTGACCCTGTCCCCCATATCCATGAACCGCTTGACAAAATTCGCCGCCTTGCTCTGGCTAGCGCTCGCACTGCCGCTGGCCAGCCATGGCGCCGGCGGCGCTCTCAGGATCGCCAGCTTGGTGCCCAAGAACTCGCTCTACCACCAGCAACTGCTGGAACTGGGTGAGGCCTGGCGCGCCACCCAGGGCGCGGGCGCGAAGTTCGTTGTCTTCACCGATGGCAGCCAGGGCGGCGAGGCCGAATTAGCGCGCCGCATGCGCATAGGCCAGTTGCAGGGTGCGCTGTTGTCGGTGGTCGGGCTGCGCGAGATCGAGCCGTCGATCAGCGCGCTGCAAAGCCTGCCGCTGCTGTTCAAGAGCTGGGACGAAGTGGACCATGTGCGCGAGAAGATGCGCCCGGCGATGGAGAAAAAGTTTCTCGACAAGGGCTTTGTTGTGCTCGGCTGGGGCGACGCTGGCTGGGTGCGCTTCTTCTCGAAGACGGCCGCCTTCAGGCCCGACGACTTCAAGGGCAAGAAGTTCTTCGCTTGGGGCTCGGAGCCCGAGCAGCAAGCCATCATGAAGAGCCTGGGCTACACCCCGGTGCCGCTGGAGACCGCCGACATCCTGCCGGCGATCCAGACCGGCATGATCAGCGTGGTGCCGTCGACGCCTTACTTCGCGTTGGCCAGCCAGATCTACGAGACCGCGCCCCACATGCTGGAGATCAACTGGGCGCCCATCGTCGGCGCGCTGGTCGTCACCCGCAAGGCCTGGGACGAGATGACGCCTGCAGCACAGACCACGCTGCGCGCGGCCGGCGAGAAGGCCGGCGTCGCGATGCGAACCCAGGCTCGCAAAGAGGTGGACGAGGCGGTGGCGGCGATGAAAAAGCGCGGTCTGGTCGTCAACCGCCCCAGCCCCGAGCAGTTGCGCGAGTGGCAAGACCTGGCCGACAAGCTCTACCCGCGCATCCGCGGCACGATGGTGCCGGCCGAAACCTTCGACGAGGTGTTCAGCCATCTCAAGGCCTACCGCGCCAGCAAGGGTTTGTAGGCCATGGCGACGCGCCTGACCATGCGGCTGAGAACCCTGGGCCGGCTTGACTCGGGGCTGGGCGGCCTGGCGCTGGCGCTGATGGTGTTGATCCCGCTGCTCGAGGTGGCGCTGCGGCCGCTGCTGGGCCGGGGCGTGGACAACGCGTCGGTGCTGGTGCAACACCTCGGCCTGGTGCTGGCGATGGCCGGCGCGCTGGCGGCCGAGCGCAGCGGCGAGCTCTCGACGCTGGGCAGCAGCCTGGGGCGGGTCGGTGGTGCGCGCGTCCAGGCCGCCGTGCAGGCCTTCGCGAAGGGCAGCACCGCGCTGGTCTGCGGCCTGCTCGCGCTGGCCAGCTGGCGCTTCGTGGCGAGTGAGATCAGCGCTGCGCAGCCGCTGGCTTATGGCGTGCCGGTCTGGTGGGTCCAGGCGGCGATGCCGCTGGGATTCGGGCTGCTGGGCGTCAAGCTGGGCGCGCGCTGCACCGCCCTGCCCTGGGCGCGAGCGGCTTGCGCGATCGCGCTACCGCTGGCCGGCTGGCTGCTGGGGTCAGCTTTCGACGGCCAGGCCGTGCCGCTGGGGCTGCTGCTGCCGGTGCTGCTGGCAGCGCTGCTGGCCGGCTCACCGGTCTTTGCCGTGCTGGGCGGGCTGGCGCTGGCGCTGTTCTGGCAGGACGCGTTGCCGGCGGCGTCGGTCGCGCTGTCGCACTATTCGATCACCGTCAACCCGTCCTTGCCGGCCTTGCCGCTGTTCACGCTGGCCGGCCTGGTATTCGCCCGCACCGGCGCCGCGCAACGACTGAGCCAGCTCTTGCTGGCCTTGTTCGGCGGCGCGGTGCGCGGCACGGTGCTGGCCACCGCGCTGCTGTGCTCAGCCTTCACGGCGCTGACCGGCGGCAGTGGCGTGACCATCCTGGCGCTGGGCGGCCTGCTGTTGCCGATGCTGAGCCGGGCCGGCTACCCCGAGCAGCGCGGCATCGGCCTGGTGACCAGCGCCAGCGCGCTGGGCGTGCTGCTGGCGCCGTCGGTGCCGCTGATCATGGTCGCGGTGATCGCCCGCGTGCCGATACAAGACATGTTGCTGGCCGGCTTGCTGCCGGCAGGGGTGATGGTGGCCTGCCTGCTGGTCTTCGGTGGCTTTCTCAGGCGCGCCGACATCGTTCCGAGCGACGCCGCGCCGGCAACACCGCAGGCCAGGCGCGCGCTGGCCGGTGTGGGCGCGGCGGCATGGCGGGCCAAGTGGGAGATCCTGGCGCCGGTGCTGGCCGTGGGCGCGCTGCTCAGCGGGCTGGCCACGCCTACCGAAAGCGCGGCGCTGACCGCTGCCTATGCGGTGGCCACCCAGGCCTTGGCCCACCGCGAGCTGGGCTGGCGACTGCTGGGCAAATGCCTGGGCGACTGCGCGCGGCTGATAGGCGGCGTGATGCTGATCCTGGGCATGGCGCTGGCGCTGACCAACTACCTGGTCGACGCCGGCATTCCGGATGCCGCGATCGATGCGGTGCGCTCGGCCGTGCCGAACAAGTTCGTCTTCCTGCTCGGGCTGTGCTTGTTCCTGTGCGCGGCGGCCGCGCTGATGGAGATCTTTGCGGCCATCGTCGTGCTGGTGCCGCTGCTGCTGCCGCTGGCCCGCAGCTACGGCATGGACCCGGTGCATTTCGGCATCGTCTTCCTGGCCGCGATGGAGCTGGGATTCCTCTGCCCGCCGGCCGGCATGAACCTGTACTTCGCGTCGGCGATGTTCGGCAAGCCTATAGGCTATGTCGCCCGATCGGTGCTGCCGGCGCTGCTGGCCATCTTCATCGGCACGCTGCTGATCGCCGCGCTGCCGATGCTGGCCACCGGCTTGCCGGCGCTGTTGACGCGGCGCTGATCGGCTAGGCCGAGGCCGGCCTCAGGCGCGGATGAAGCGCCGGCGGTAGGACGCGGGCAGGTCAGCCAGGTCCAGCATCATCGGCAGGTCGGCGGTGCCGAAATCGGGGTCCCAGGCTGGCGCGCCAAGCAATTTGCCGCCGCATTTCAGATAACCCTTGATCAGCGCGGGGGGTTCGGCCTGCAGATCGCCGCCCAGGTCGTCCACCGGCAAAGCCAGACGCGGCAGCACCTGCAAATCGGGCGCGACCAGGTAGCTCTGGCGCAGGCCGTGCCAGACACTGGCGGCATGGTGTCCACCGTCGCGCATCGGCACGCTGGCGCAGCCCAGCGTGATGTCGAGCCGGCTGCGCAGCATGAACTCTGCCAACGCCGACCACAGCATCAACACCAGGCCACCGGAACGCCAGTCAGCGGCGATGCAGGTACGGCCCATCTCGACCATCCGAGGCCGCAGCGCGTCCAGCCGCGACAGATCGAACTCGCTGTCGATGTAGAGGCCGCCGACCCGGCGTGCGGCCGCCGGCGTCAGAACGCGGTAGGTGGCCACAACCTGTGCCGGCGCATCGGCAGTCTCAACAGTGCGCACCAGCAGGTGTTCGCAACAGGCGTCGAATGCGTCGACATCAAGACCGGCGGCAGTGCCCGCAGGCGGCGTCAGGCGCGCGCCCATCTCGTCGGCAAAGACC
>JBILYN010000108.1:0-13162 GCA_044377715.1 Aquabacterium sp. | reverse complement strand
GATGGAGCATGCGAAGGGTGAACGCATCCCACTGACCATTGCCGACTTCGACCGCGACAAGGGCACGATCACGCTGGTGATCCAGGCGGTGGGCAAGACCACCCGGGAAATGCAGCGCAACTGCCGCGTCGGTACGCATCTGCATGCGATGGTCGGACCTATGGGCATCCCCAGCCACATCGGCCAGGCGAAGAAAGTGATTTGCGTCGGCGGCGGACTAGGTGTGGCTCCTGTCTACCCTCAGTCCAGAGCGTACAAGGAAAGCGGCGCCTATGTCATCGGCGTACTGGGTTTCCGCAATCGCGGTCTGATGTTTTGGGAAGACAAGTTCCGCGCCTGCTGCGATGAACTAATCGTCTGCACCGACGACGGATCGGCCGGCATCAAGGGACTGGTCACCGAGGGCATACGACAGGCGACGGCCCAACATGCCGACATCGACGAGGTGGTCGCGATCGGCCCGCCGATCATGATGAAGGGCTGCGCCGAGGCGACGCGGGCGCAGGGTATCAAGACCATGGTCAGCCTGAACCCGGTGATGGTCGACGGCACCGGCATGTGCGGAGGCTGCCGCGTCAAGATCGGCGAGACGGTCAAGTTCGCCTGCGTTGACGGGCCTGATTTCGATGGCCACCAGGTCGATTTCGACGACCTGATCGCACGCCTGGGTCGCTACAAGCCGACCGAGAAGAGCGCGCTGGAAACCTTCAACGAAAGTTGCCGCATCCGCGGCGCGGCCGACACGTTGGCGCTCGACACGGCGGCGGACCCGCACTGAATCCCAGGCCCAGCGACCGGCCCAGCAACTCGCTCGCCGGCACCCCCGATCAGGAACCGACCATGGCCAAGAAGAAGACGATACGCACCATCCCGCAGGCGCGCGCACCCATGCCCGAGCAGAGCCCGCAGGCGCGGGTGACGAACTTCGACGAGGTGGCTTGCGGTTACCGCTTGGAAGACGCGCTGGTCGAGGCCGAGCGCTGCCTGGATTGCGCTGACCAACCCTGCGTGCGGGGTTGCCCGGTCGGCATCGACATCCCTGGCTTCATCCTGAAGATAAGCGCGAAGAACTTCCACGGCGCCTACGACGTGATCACCGACACCAACTTGCTGCCTTCGGTGTGCGGCCGGGTGTGTCCGCAGGAAAACCAGTGCGAAGGTGTCTGCACCGTGGGCGAGACGCTCGAACCGGTGGCGATCGGCAGGCTCGAGCGCTTTGTCGGCGACATGGCGATTGCCGAAGGCTGGGCCAACATCCCCTATATCGAGCGCACGCGCTTCAAGATCGGCATCGTCGGGTCGGGTCCAGCCGGCATGGCCTGCGCCGCCGACATGGTCAAGGCCGGTTGCGACGTCACCGTCTATGAGGCCTTCCACGAACCTGGTGGTGTGCTCAAGTACGGCATCCCGGATTTCCGCCTGCCCAACAGCGTGGTCGATGTGGAGATCGGCAAGCTCAAGCAGTTGGGCATCAAGTTCGAGTGCAACACCCTGGTCGGACGGCTGTTCACGGTCGAGCAGATGCTCACCGAGATGGGCTTCCATGCGGTGTTCATCGGCACCGGCGCGGGCTACCCAAGCTTCATGGGCATCCCGGGCGAATCGCTGGGCGGCGTGCTGTCGGCCAACGAGTGGTTGACGCGCTGCAACTTGATGCGCGGGCGCGACTTCCCGGCCTACGACACGCCGCTGCAACCGGGCAGGCGCGTGGCGGTGATAGGCGCCGGCAACACTGCGATGGACGCGATGCGCGTCTCGCTGCGGGTTGGCGCCGAGAAGGTCTATTGCATCTACCGGCGCAGCGCGGCCGAAGCACCCGCCCGAGCCGAAGAAATCCACCATGCGCACCAGGAAGGCGTCGATTTTCAGTGGCTGACGAGCCCGCTGGAGTTGCTGGGCGATGCAGCCAAGAATGTTCGCGCGATGCGCTGCGAGCGCATGGAACTCGGTGAGCCTGATAGCTCGGGCCGGCGCAGGCCGGTGGCCGTGCCGGGCAGCGAATTCGAATTCGAATGCGACATGGTGGTGTTCGCGATCGGCACCAATGCCAACCCCATCCTCGGCCAGACCTCGGGCCTGAAACTGGACAAGCGCGGCTACATCGCCACCGACGAGCACCTGGCCACCTCGATCGCCGGCGTCTACGCTGGCGGCGACATCGTCACAGGCGCCGCCACAGTGATCCAGGCCATGGGCGCCGGCCGTAAGGCAGCCCGCGGCATGAAGGCTTACCTCGGGCTGCGCGATACCGCGGTCGTCTACCAACCCGATGACCCAGATCCGGCGGCCAGGTTGTTCGGCATTGCGCGCGGCGAGCGCAATTTCGCCCGCGTCCATCTGGCCTGACCGGTCAGCCTGGATTCAGCCTGAATTCGGCGTCCCCGCCTACCGATTCACCCGCAGCACTTCACCTCTTTACGCACACCATGAACGACACGCAGACCCTCTCCCCTCCAGGAACGCCGGTCCGCGTTGCCGAGCTCAAGCCGCGACCTGCGCTGGCGATCGGCGAGCACATCGTCGAGGTCATCAGCGACTCGGGTGAAGGTGCGCAGCGTTGTGGTCAGTCGCTGGCCGCGATCGCCGCGCGAATGGGCAACGGCATCTGGACTACCGAAATCATCCCGGCCGAGATCCAGCCACCGGCACGCAGCGTGGCCGGAGCCAGCGGCATCCGCATCCGGATCGGCTCCGAGCGAGTGAGCAACGGCGGCGACCAGACCGATCTGGTGGTGGCCTTCAACGAGCAGGTGCTGATCGGCCGGGTGCAGGCCGACGAACTCAAGCCCGGCGCCACCATCCTGCTGGAGAGCATGTGGCGCACCCACCGTGACCCGGCGGTGGTGGACTCCTACCTCAAGACGGTCGAGGCGCTGCGGCGTGACGGCTTCAAGCTCTATGAGGTGCCGCTGGAAGCGCGCTGCAAAGAACTCGTCGGAGACCCGCGCAAGGGCAAGAACATGTTCGTGCTGGGCCTGCTGTGCAATGTCTACGGCCTGGACGCCGCCTTGGCGCGAGAGCAGATCGCCCGTATCTTTGGCAAGAAGGACGACAAGATCATTGCGAGCAACGTCGCACTCTACGATGCTGGCGCCGCCTGGGGCGAAGCCCATCTCGACTTCAAGTACTGCATCCCGGCACAGCGCAGCAGCCAGGCACAGATCGTCGTCAACGGCAACACCGCGATCGCGTTGGGCGTGATGGCTTCGGGCATGGACATCTGCGCGATGTACCCGATCACGCCCGCCACTTCCGCCTCGCACTATCTGAGCGAAGTGTTCGAGAAAGTCGGCGGTCTGGTACACCAAGCCGAGGACGAGATCGCCGCCTGCGCATTCGCTTTGGGCGCGTCCTACGCCGGCAAATGCGCTGTGACCATCACCTCGGGCCCAGGCTACTCGCTCAAGCAGGAGGTCATCGGGTTGGCGGTGATGGCCGAGATCCCGCTGGTGGTGGTCAACGTACAACGTGGCGGCCCGAGCACCGGCCAGCCGACCAAGGTCGAGCAAGGGGATGCGCTGGCGGCGATTTTCGGCAGCCACGGCGACGCGCCCAAAGTGGTGCTGGCGCCTTGCAGCATCGAGGACTGCTTCTACTCGGTGATCACCGCGCGCAAGATCGCCGAGACCTTCGGCATGGTGGTGGTGGTGCTGTCCGACGCCAGCCTGTCCACCGCGCAACAACCCTTCCCGCGGCCGCAGTTCAGCGAGGACTGGTTGGCGCCGCCAGTCGACCAGACCCCCGTGCCGCCCGGCGGCAAGCCCTATGACTGGGACCCGGTCACCGGCCTGTCGCGGCGCTTTCAGCCTGGCCAGTCGGGTGGCATGCACACCCTCACGGGCTTGGCCCATGACCGCGCCAGCAAGGTCGCCTACGACCCGAAGATCAACGAGGAGGCACTGCGTGCTCGCAGCCTGAAGCTCGCCGCGCTGCAGAAGACGCTCAAGCCGCCGCCGGTTTTCGGCGGCGATGCCGACGAGGGCGGTGACCTGCTGCTGGTGGGTTGGGGCAGCACGATGGGCGCGATCGAAGAGGCGGTGACCCGACTTCGCGCCGAAGGACTGGCCGTATCGTCCATGCATCTGCGCTTCCTGCAACCGATGCCCTCGGGCATCCGCGAGATCTTGAAGCGCTTCAAGCAGGTAATGACGATAGAGGGCAACTGGTCCGACAAGCTCGAGGACGAGTTGATCGACGAGGACAACCGCCGCTACTCGGCGCTGGCGATGCTGTTGCGCGCGCGCTTCCTGGTCGACATCGACTGCTGGAGCGAGGCACGCGGCCAGCCGATCAAACCCGGCGACATCTGCCGCGTTGCGCGCTCGTCCTTGCAAGCCCCCCTGCAGGCCACCCTGCGAGCAACCCTGCAACCCACGGTGCACACATCATGAGCCGATCGTTCTCCCCCTCGCTGACCCAATGCGTCATCAAACTGCACGAAGAGCACCACGCGCTGGAGGACTACCAGGGCGGCGTGCCGCGCTGGTGCAACGGCTGCGGCGACAACGCGATCCTGGCGGCGATGCAGCGCCTGTGCAGCGAAGAGAACCTGGCGCCCGAGAACACCGTGTTCGTCTCGGGCATCGGTTGCTCCAGCCGCCTGCCGCACTACATGAAGACCTACGGCTTCCACAGCCTGCATGGCCGCGCTTTCCCGGTCGCCGAGGGCATCAAGATGGCCAGGCCTGACCTCAACGTCTTCGTCAGCACCGGAGACGGCGACTGCTGCAGCATAGGCGCGGCGCACTGGATCCACGCGCTGCGCTACAACATGAACATCACCGTGGTGCTGCACGACAACCATGTCTACGGCCTGACCAAGAAGCAGGCCTCACCGACATCGCCGCGGGGCTTCAAGAGCAACACCACGCCCTATGGCTCGACACTCGAGCCGATGAACCCGCTGACGGTGTCGCTGGGGGTGCAGGGCGCGTCCTTCATCGCTCAGGCGGTCGACTGGGTGCCAGAGGTGCTGTTCGACATCATGCAGGCCGCGTTCAGGCACCGAGGCTTCTCGTTCGTGCGGGTGTTGCAGCGCTGCCCCGAGTTCATGCCCAAGGCCTTCGACCCTTGGCTGCATGATCCGCAACGCACGGTGCTGCTGACCCACCCGGATGGCCTGACGCTCAGCCCCGGCCTGTCGGCCAGCTACCGCAACCAGCTTGTGCACGATCCGATCGACATCGACCGTGCGCGCGAGATCGCCTCGATGGACGATCCGATCCCCGTGGGCATCCTCTACCGCAACCCCGCTGCGCCGTGCTACGAGGACTTGCGCCATGCTGGCCAAATGCGCTCGCCCGAGTACATCCGCAGCGGATTCAACCGCGAACTCGACAAGTACACGGTTTGGCCCGATGAGCCAGCCCTGACACAGCAGGCGGCCTGAACGCAGCTGATGGCCTCCAAGCCGTCCCAACCGAACGAGAGCCCGCGATGGACATGCCAGTCAAGCACCCCGATCAAATGATCTTCCACCTCACCAGCCGGCTGCAAGCCAACGGCCGAGAGACGGACCTGTCCGCGATAGCCGGCCTTGGCCTGCGCCCTGCCCTGCTTGCGCCTTACCGAGATCTGAGCACGCTGCGCCATGACTTTCCGCTGTTGCTCGACGAACGGTGCCAGGGATCTCATGTCATGCACTCGCTGACCAGCCTGGTCGACGCGGTGCTCAAGGACGTGGCACCGCGCGGCATCGAAGGGGAGCGCCTGCGCCGCCACGCGCTGCAACTCGAATGCACGATCCGTCGCGCGGTCGACCAGGGCGCCCGTGGCACGCTGGCCGAATTGTGGGACCAGGCCGCAGCCGAGCTTGGCACCCGTGAAGGCGAGACGCTAGAGAAAGTGCTGAGCCACGCTGGCGGCGCACTGCGCGCGGAAGGCGAACTGCTGGGTTGCACACCCGACATGCCTGTGCGCCTGATCAAGCATGCTTGGCGCGCGGCGCAGCGCGAAAAGGAGCGGCTGTTCCATGCCGACCTGGCCAGGCTGGTGCTCAAACTCTCGGACATCCTGCGCGCAGCCTTCAGTCATTCGCAAGCCGGGCGCCAGCCGCAGAGCCTGCGGGCCTCGCTAGGCGGGCCGCACCAGGACGCGTTCGATTTCAACATGCTGTCGCGCATCGTCGGCAAGGGCGTGCCGCGCGATGAGCTGCCCGCCGACCGGCGGGCGCGGCTGGTGCACAGCCTGGGCGTGCTCGAGTCGCAGCGCTTCTTCGCCGCGCCCGATGCGGGCGAGGACGACACCTCGGACTCTGTCTTCGGTTTCGCCTTCGACAACTGCGCGGCGGCGGCTCAAGCCTACCGCGATCGACTGGGCGAACTGTCCGAACTGGTCAAGGCCATCGCGGTCGCCGAACTCGAGGCCCGGGGCCACTACCGGCCGGCCGAGCACGACTTGTTGTTTGAATCCTTCGACCAGAACGCCCTCACCAGCGAGGATCTGGCACGCTTTCCAGACTACCTGGTTTGCATCCCGCCCGACCGCAACGACGCCACCGAGAACGCCAACCTGATGGAGATGCTGTCGTCCGGGCTGCCGGTCAAGTTGCTGGTGCAAACCTCGGATCTGCTCGAAGAGGCGTCTATCGGCACCGGTCATTTCGCCTTCGGCGTGCGCAGCGCGCGCCTGGCCACCACGGCGATGGGGCTGGGCGGCATGTTCGTGCTGCAGTCCTCCAGCGCCAACCTGGTCGCGATGCACGCCAGGATCTCCCGCGGTCTGGCTTGCCGTGGGCCGGCGCTGTTCAGTGTTTTCACTGGTTCGACGCAAACCACCGGCGCGCTGCCGCCCTACCTCAGCGCAGCGGCGGCGATGCAGTCACGCGCTTTCCCGGCTTTCAGCTATGACGCCACCGCGGGCAGCAACTGGGCCGAGCGCTTCTCGCTCGAGAACAACCCGCAGCCCGACGAAGACTGGTCGGTCGAGACACTGGTCTATGTCGACAGCGAGCAGCAGCGGGTCAGTACGCCCTGCGCCTTCACCTTCGCTGACTTCGTGCTCTGCGATGACCGCCAGGCGGCGCATTTCGCCTTGGTGCCCAGCGCGCACTGGGATGCGACGATGCTACCGGTCGCTGATTGGCTGCTGCTGGACGAGCGGGACGCGGCACAGCGGGTACCCTATCTGCTGGCGGTCGACGCGCAGGACGCATTGCAGCGCGTCATCGTCGATGCCCGGCTGATGCAGGCCACGCGCCGCAGCCAGTTACTGTGGCATCGTCTGCAAGAGCATGGCGGCGTGCACGACTCGCATGCCGAGCGTCTGCTGGCACGCGAGCGGGCGGCCTGGATCGCCGAGCAACAACCGCTGGCCTCTGAAGCCGCGCCCGTGTCCGCTGGAACTGCGGACGCTGTGACGGCAGACGCCGGAGCCATTGCACCCGCCGCTGCACCGGTGCACTCGCGCGACGAGACCTGGATCGACACAGCACGCTGCCCGAGTTGCAACGAGTGCCAGTTGATCAACGACCGGATGTTCGGCTACGACGCGAAGAAACAGGCCTACATCAAGGACCTCAAGGCCGGCAGCTACCGCCAGTTGGTCGAGGCCGCCGAGAGCTGCCAAGTCGCCATCATCCACCCTGGCAAACCGCGCGACCCGAACGAAGCCGGGCTTGAGGACTTGCTGGTACGCGCAGAGCCCTTTCGTTGACGCCCGGTCGGCAAGTCATAGCGGCCCACCAGTCGCCTAGAACGAATGGCGCAAACCAAAGGCGATGGCGCCCTGCGATGCGCCGGCAACAGGACTGCTGCCCGCTGCACCAGCGCTCACTGACAGTGCCAAACCACCGCCATTGTTGATTCGTCCGAAAGTGGTGTAGACCGCGCTGTGCTTGGACAAGCTGTAGCTGACCCGCGCGGCCACCAACTCGGCTTTGGCGCCGCCATGCTTGAATTTCAAACTGAAGACCTCGATCTCGGCCTGCAGCAACGGTGTGATGGGATACACCGCTCCGGCATACCAAAGGTCGCTGCGCGAGGTCGCCGCACTCGCACCGTTGTCTCGACGCACCAAGCCACTCGTCAGCTTCAGGTCGCTGAGATTGACATAGCCATTGATTGACAAGCGCCTGTCCGCCAGCGCGCTGCTCGTCAAGCCCGCAAACGCGCCAGGTCCGCCGCGGATTTCGTCGACCGCCAGTGCAGCGCCCCAAGTCGAACCGTTGTGCTTGACCAGCGCAGACCACTCGCGACATTCTTTGGCGTCACCAGTGGCTTCCCCAGGGCAATTCGTACCCGCCGGATTGCTGGCGTTCACGGCGTCGCGCCCCAGGCTGTAGGTTGCGCCCAAGGTCAAGCCGCCGAAGCTTCCGCGGTAGGCGATAGCGTTGTCAGCGCGGGAATTCGGGATGTAGCTGTCCAGCGACCCTGAGCCGTAAAGGTTGGGACCCAGAACATCGGCATCGAGGAGCGACCAGTACAGCATGGTGTACTGGCGACCCAGCGTCAGCGCACCCCAAGGCCCGGTCAAACCGACCAACGCCTGGCGACCGAATGCCCGGCCGCCTTGGCTGATGCCACCGGTATCGGGCGTGACCCCCATCTCCAAGGCGAACACCGAGCGCAACCCGGCGCCAAGATCGTCACCTCCGCGCCATCCCAGTCGTGACGGGTAGCTCCCCGTCAGGCCCGGCATTCGGTTCACCCCCCCGCCTGACGCCGCCACGCTCGCCACATGCTCGACGGCCAAGTCAACCAGACCGTAAGCGGTGACCGACTGCGCGGATGCGGGAACGACCGCCATCGCACCGAGCCCCATCACCAAAATCCAACGAATATTCAATGGGATTCCTTGTAAACATTCAACGGAAACGCCTCTTTTCTCAGAGTGCTGCAATGTGCGCCGATATGGCCGGTCTGTCTTGACCTAAATCAAGCATGCTCGACAACCCAAGCAAGGCATTTCATCGAGTCAATGCCAAACGACACCATCTCGTCTTGATATTGCGCAAGTGACGCTCGCCAACTCGACGCCCACAATCGAGCCTCCGAAACGCATACCGTCCTGCCGGAAGCGAGCGCCCCATGTCCGCAGAGAGAACCTGCTTGCCCATTGCCAAACCGGTTCGATCCGGATCGCTTCAAGCCTGGGCAGTGGCGGTTCGGCCGCGCAGCCTGATGGTGGCGATCAGCCCGGTGCTGGTCGGTGCCACGCTGGGCTTCGACCGCACCGGCACGATCGATCTGCTAGCGGCGATGCTGGTGTTCGGTGCGGCCTTGTTGATGCAAGTGATCACCAACATGCAAAACGACGTCGGCTACACGGTACGCGGTGGCGACAACAGCGGAACCCGTACCGGACTGCCTCGTGCCACGGCCAACGGCTGGCTGAGCGTCCAACATGTGCGCACTGGCATCGTGCTGGCAGCGCTGGTGGCCACCGCGATGGGCCTTGCCTTGGTGGCATACCGAGGATGGCCGGTGCTGGCGATCGGCACCGCGTCACTGCTCGCAGCGCTTGCTTACATGGGCGGCCCCAAGCCTATCGCCTACTCGCCCTTCGGTGAACTGACGGTGTTCGTCTTTTTCGGCCTGGTCGCGGTGATGGGCACCGACTGGGTGCTGACCGGCAGCATCGGCCTGGTCAATGGCTTGGCTTCGGTGGCCATCGGAGGCCTGGCAGCGGCCGCGCTGGCAGTGAACAACCACCGCGACATCGCGCACGACCGCTTGGTCGGCCGTCGCACCTTTGCGGTCACCTTTGGCGAGACCGCGTCTCGTAGCCTGTACGGTGTGCTGCTGCTCGGCCCCTACGCGCTGGTGCCGGTGATGGCGATGCTCGCACATGCGCTCACGCTGCTGCTGCCGCTGCTGCTGCTGCCAGTGGCGCTGCAATTGCGGCGAGATTTTGTGCGTTGCCCGCGCGGCACGGCATTCAATGCGGTGCTGTTCCGCACCTTCAAGCTGGAGTTGTGGTTCGCGGCGTTGCTGTCAGCCGGCGCGCTACTGGCCAGGATGTTGGGCTGATGACCGCGCTGGCCGCGCGCCAACGGTTCAGGCGCCGCGCCGTGCTGGCCGCACTGGTTGGCTCGGGTTGGTCGGCCGAGGCCGCGCGCACAACCTCTTTTCCCGATCGCACCGTACGTCTGGTCGTGCCGTACTCGGTCGGCGTCGGCCCCGATGTGGTGGCACGCAGCCTCGCCGAGCATCTGGCCCGTCAATGGGGTCAAGCCGTGCTGGTTGACAACAAGCCCGGCGCGTCCGGCATCGTCGCTTTCGGCGAGGTTCGTCGAACCGCACCCGACGGCCATACGCTGTTCCTCGCCGATACCGCCACACTGGCAGTCAACCCGCTGCTGCATGCTGCGTTGCCCTACGACCCGACGCGCGACCTCGTGCCGCTGACGCTGCTGTTCCAGGCCACCTTTGTGCTCTGGGTTGGCGCTAGCAGCCGGTATCAAAGTCTGGCAGCACTGCTCTCCGCGGCCCGCCGGGTGCCAGGCAGCGTGAGCTATGCCACGCTCGGCAACGGACACGCCAGCCACGTCGCGATCGAGACCTTCGCCCGTGCCGCCAGCGCGCAGATGCTGCATGTGCCTTTCAAGGATGCTGGCGCGATGCTCGCAGCGGTGGTCAGCGGCGATGTCGACTTCACCGCGATAGGCGTCAACACCGTCGCAGGGTTGATGGCCAGCGGCCGACTCCGGCCACTCGCGGTGGCCGCAAAGAGCCGCTTGGCCGGCCATGCCGGCATCCCGACCATGGCCGAAGCCGGTGGCCCGTCGGTCGACATGCACCCTTGGGCTGCACTGGTGGCAGTGGCCGGCACGCCAGCGCCCGTGATCGAGCAGTTGCAACGCGACATCCTGGCCGTTCTTGGTTTGACCGAGGTGCGCGACCGGGCAAAACTGGCCGGATTCGAGATCACGCCATCAACGCCGCAGGCACTTCGCGATCGCATCCACGCCGATATCGCGCTCTACGCACCGCTGGTTGCTGAAGGCCGCATCGCCCGAATCTAGAGCCTCTGGGTACGGATTCGCCGCCGCAACAAGGCATAGGCAGCAGGCACCACCAGCAAAGACAGGATGCAAACCCGTCTCCGAGCCTGTCGCTTGATACCAATTCGCGCGAGGCTAGCGGTGAAGCGAGGCCTGGCCAGGCCTCGCGGGTGAAATTTTGACTTTGGTGAACTGGTTTTGCTGATGCGAGCGCAAGGTCATGGACCCGATGATCCAGGAAACTATTTCAAGGCCATGCTCACCATCTTGCGGCGCACGAACGCGATCTGGGTGGCGAGCGGCAGATGCTTGGGACAGACATCGTGGCAGCCCAGCAGCGACATGCAGCCGAACACGCCGTCGTCGTCGCCGACAAGATCGTAGAAATCCTCGTCGTCGCGGGTGTCGCGTGGGTCTAGCCTGAATCGCGCGATTTTGTTCAGCCCGACCGCGCCGACAAAGTCTTCACGCATGCGCGCCGTGCCGCAAGCCGCCACACAACAACCGCATTCGACGCAGCGATCGAGCTCGTAGATGTTCTCGGCCAGTGCGGGCTCCATGCGGGCTTCGAGCCGAGTGAGATCGGGAAGTGCTTCCTGTTGGTGCACCCAGGCCTGCAGCCGCTCGCTCATGCCACGCATCCACTTGCCAGTGTTGACCGACAGATCGCCTATCAGTTCGAACACCGGCAGAGGCGCCAGCGTGAATTCATTGCCCAGATCCTTGGTCAAGGTACGGCAAGCCAGCGCCGGACGGCCGTCGACCAGCATCGCGCAGCTGCCGCAGATGCCGGCGCGGCAGACGAAATCGAACTGCAGCGACGGGTCAAGCTTCTCGCGGATCTCGCTCAGCGCGATGAACAGCGTCATGCCGGCCGCGTCTAGCAAGTCATAACTCTGCCAGCGCGGCGCATCGCCGGGCTGTTGCGGATTGAAGCGCAGCACGCGGATCCTGAGCTGCCGCATAGCTGCGCCATTCGTAGCCGGTGTAGCGGCAGGCGCCGCAGCGGTGAATGCTGACGACACCGGATGGATGGGAATGATCATGGGAGAGGTTCGTCGATGCGTTCATTGCGCCCGCGCAGTGCCGCGGGCAACAGCTTGTCGTAAGGCATCAGCGCCTGCTGAACCTCGAATCGCGGCGCGTCGGCCAATCGATCGCGCAACACGGCCACCGCGGCGGCGCGCGCCACCGTGTCGGGATGGTCGACATAGTCCTTGGCGCCGTAACCGCGCCAGCCCGGCGGCAACTCCATTGCCGTCACGTCGAGTGGCTCATAGGCCAGCGTGGGCAAGGTATCGGCCGCCCGCGGCCAGGTCGCCAGCGTGCGCTTGAGCCACTGCGCATCGTCACGGCGCGGGAAGTCCTCGCGGAAATGCGCACCTCGACTCTCGGTGCGCTGGGCCGCGCCGTAGGCCACACACAGCGCGAGCTTGAGCATTTTCTGTGTGCGGTAGGCCATCACCAATTCGGGATTCGGGCCCGCCGCTTTGCTGCGCAAACCGATGTGGCGGCTGCGTTCGAGCAAGGCCTGCAGTTCGGTCACTGCAGCCGACAGCTCGGTGCCGGTGCGGAAGATGCCGACCTTGGCCGTCATGATCTCTTGCATCGCCACCCGCAGTGCGGAGGCGTCCTCGCTGCCACCACCCGAGACCAACTGGTCGAGCTTGGCCTGCTCGGCGGCCAGGAACTCGCGCACCAAGCCGGTCGGGATAGACGCGTCGTTAGCGCTGCGGTCGCAGAAATCGGCGATGAAATCGCCGACGATCATGCCAGCCACCACCGTCTCGGCGACCGAGTTACCACCGAGTCGGTTGAAGCCGTGCATGTCCCAGCAGGCGGCCTCGCCGGCGGCGAACAAGCCCTTCAGCGTCGGGCTCTCGCCGGTGTGGTCGGTGCGCACGCCGCCCATCGTGTAATGCTGCGCCGGGCGCACCGCGATCAGTTGCGTCACCGGGTCTATGCCGAGGAAAGACTCACAGATCTCCTTGACCTCACGCAGATTTTTCTCGATGTGAGCCCGACCGAGCTGGGTGATATCGAGCCACAGGTGCTCGCCGAATCTCGACTGCGCACCCTTGCCCTTGCGGATGTGGGTCTCCATGCGGCGCGACACCACATCGCGCGAGGCCAGTTCCTTCTTCTCGGGCTCATAGTCGGGCATGAAGCGGTGGCCGTCCACGTCCTTGAGCAGGCCCCCGTCGCCGCGGCAACCTTCGG
>JBILYN010000379.1:0-4492 GCA_044377715.1 Aquabacterium sp. | reverse complement strand
AGAATCTCGACCGCGCTGCCGGTCTCGACCACCCGGCCGGCGTACATCACGACCACCCGGTCGGCCATCTCGGCGACCGCGCCCATGTCATGGGTGATCAGCATCACCGCCGTGCCTTTCTGGGTGGCGGAGGCTTCGCGCAGCTCGGCAATCAGGTCGAAGATCTGCGCTTGCACCGTGACATCGAGCGCCGTGGTCGGCTCGTCGGCGATCAGCAGGTCGGGCTGGCAAGCCAGTGCGAGCGCGATCATCACCCGCTGTCGCATGCCGCCCGAGAACTGGTGCGGGTACTCGTGGACCCGGCGCCGCGGCACGGCGATGTGAACGGCATCTAGCATCTCGGCAGCGCGCTCCAGCGCCTGCTTGCGGGTCAGGCCCTGGTGCAGTCGCAAGCTCTCGGCAATCTGATCCCCCACCGTGAAAGCCGGGTTCAATGAGGTCATCGGTTCTTGGAAAATCATCGCGATCCGGTTGCCGCGAACCCGGCGCATCTCGGACTCGGGCAGCGCGAGCAGGTCGCGGCCGTCGAACATCAGCCGACCCGAAGCGATGCGCCCCGGCGGCTGGGGGATCAAGCGCATGATCGCCAGCGCGGTCACGCTCTTGCCGCAGCCCGACTCACCGACCACGGCCAAGGTCTCGCCGCGCGCCAGTGTGAAGCCCACCTCGTCTAGCACTCGAGCGACGCCGCGTTGGGTGCGGAATTCGACGCCCAGGCCTTCAACCGACAGCAGCGGCAATTCGGTCATCGCGGCATTCATCGCAGGCGCAGCTTGGGGTTGAAAGCGTCGTTCAGACCGTCGCCGATCAGACTGACCGACAGCACCGTCAGGAAGATCGCCGCGCCGGGAAAAGTCACCGCCCACCAGCACTCCAGCACGTTGCGCCGGTTGCCGCCAATCATCATGCCCCAGCTCATCACGTTGGCATCCGACAGCCCGAGAAAGCTCAAGCCCGCTTCGAACAGGATCGCCGAGCCGACAATCAACGAAGCCGAGACGATCAAGGGCGGCAGCGCGTTGGGCAGGATCTCGCGCAGCATCAGCCGCAAGTGGCCTGCGCCCATCGCCCGCGCCGCGTTGGCATATTCGAGGTGGCGCAGCCGCATGAACTCGGCGCGCGCCAGTCGCGCGGTGCCGGTCCAGGCAACGACGCCGATCGCAAACACCACCACCATCAGCGAAGGCGTGAACAGCGTGACGAGCACCATCGCGAACAGCAGTGCCGGCAGCACCTGAAACAATTCGATCAGCCGCGACAGCGCGGTGTCGACTGCACCGCCGAAATAGCCCGCCAGCGCGCCGACCGTCACGCCGATGCTCACTGCCACCGTCGCCGCCGCCAGACCGACCAGCAAGGTCACGCGCCCGCCGATCAGAATGCCGGCCAGCACGTCGCGGCCCAAGTAGTCGGTGCCTAGCCAGACACTGCGCATGGTGAAGGGTTCGGTGAAGGGCGGTGCGACGATGTCGAAGGGCGCGACGCCATACAGCGTCGGCCCGAACAGCATCACCAGCACGATGGCAGCGAGCATGCACAGCCCGAGAATCGCGGCCTTGTTGCTGCAGAAAACGCGCCATGCCTCGCGCCAGGGCGACAAGGCCTCCAGCGCAGCGGGCCGTTGAGATTCGGTGATCGTCATCGAGGACTTCGTCAAGAACCGCGCAATCGCGGGTCGATCCAGCGGTAGCTCAGGTCGGTCAGCAGGTTGGCCACGATCACCAGCAGCGCCGAGAAGGTCAGCACGCCCAGCAAGGTGGGGTAGTCGCGACCGAGGATCGCGTCGAGCGCCAGCGTGCCCAGGCCGGGCCAGGAAAACACGGTCTCGACCAGCACCGCGCCCGAGATCAGGTTGCCGAACTGCAGCCCGGCCACGGTGACGATGGGCATCATCGCGTTGCGCAAGGCATGCTTGAAAGTGACCACCGCGTCCGACAAACCCTTGGCTCGCGCGGTGCGGATGTAGTCCGAGCCCAGCACCTCGAGCATGCTGGTGCGCGCCAAGCGGCTGTACTGCGCCAGGTAGATGATGCCCAGCGTCAGCGCTGGCAACACCAGGTGGTGAGCGATATCCAGCGCGTTGGCCCAGCCCGTCGCGCCGAAGCTGCGAACGTCGCGCATGCCAGCGATAGGCATGATCGGCCAGACCTTGCCGAACAAGATCACCAGCAGGATGCCAGTCCAGAACACAGGCATCGAGTAGCCCACCAGCGACAGCACGGTGACCGCAGCGCTGCGCAGGCTGTCGGGCTTGCGCGATGCCAGCACCCCAAGCAAGGTGCCGAAAAAGATTGCACCCAGCAGCGCGGTCAGCACCAGCAGCACCGTGGGCCAGAGCCGGTCGAGGATCAGCTCAATGACCGGCCGGTTGTAGGTATAGCTCAAGCCCAGGTCGCCGCGAATACTTTTGCCGATGTAAGTGAGGAATTGCTCGGGCAGCGGCCGGTCCAGCCCGTAGTTCTTGCGGATGCTGGCCATCGCCGCCTCGTCGGCACCGCCCATCTCGCCGGCGATCACCTGCGCCGGATCGCCTGGCGCAGCGTGGATCAGCGTGAAGTTGACTGCCAGCACGGCCAGCACCAGCCCGAAGGCCAGCGCCAGACGGCGAAGGATCAGCACGAGCACTTGCATCCGGATGACAGACCTGGCGCCCTCAGGCCTTGACGCTGACGTCGACCGCCGCGTCGGTCAGACCCCAGATGCCGCGCGGCGGCTTGTTCACTTTGCCGTGGTAGCCCTCGACGACCACTGGCTCCACCAGGAAAGCGACCGGGCAGTCGTCGACGATCAACTTCTGTGCTTCCTTGTACTGCGACTTGCGCTTGGGCGTGTCCATCTCTTTGCCAGCGGCGGCAAGCAGTTCGTCCACCTTGGGGTTGCTGTAGCTCTGGGTGTTGGACCAGATCACGCCCGGCTTGATGTTGCTCGACAGCCAGGTGCGGTGCACACCGATCACCGGGTCGCCCCAGTTCCAGACCGAATCCATCGTCATCTCGAACTGCTGCGAAGCGACACGCCGCGCCCAGGTCGGGAAGTCGGGCGACGCCCGCACCGCGACCTCGATGCCGACCTTGGCCAGCGCGGGTTTGAGGTACTCCTGGATGGTCTTGAGCTCGCTAGACCCCGGGATGGTGTCGACCTCCAGAGACAGCCGGATGCCATTGGCGCCGGGTTTGAGGCCTGCCGCGTCGAGCAACTGCGTTGCCTTGGCGAGGTTGAACGCGTATTTCTCGACATCGGCGCTGTACAGCGGGCTGCCAGACGCGATCGGCCCCGTGCTGGCCTTGTGCAAGCCACCCAGCAGCGACTCAAGGATGAACTTGCGGTCGATCGCGTAGCTGATGGCCTGGCGCACCCGTTTGTCCGAGAGCTTGGGGTTCTTGGTGTTGAAGGCCAACCACAGCAGCGGTCCGATCGCCGGGCCAGCGTTCTCGACCAGTTGCACCCCTGGAATCTTGCGAGCACGGGCCAGATCACGTGGATCTCCGATGCCCTGGTGCACGTCGATCTCACCGCGCTCGAAAGCCAGCAACAGGCTGGACGGGTCTTTGTACTCCTTGATGATGATGCGGTCCAAGCGTGGCAAGTCCTTCAGGAAGAAGCGGTCAAAGCGCTCCATCACGATGTGCTCGCCGGGCTTGAACTCGACCAGCTTGAACGGCCCCGAGCCGATCGGGCTGGCGTTGCGTGGGTGGACTTTGGGGTCGATACCGTCGCCGAAGATGTGCTTGGGCAGGATCGGTGTCAGCGAGGTCGACAAGGCCAGCAGCAGCGCTGGATGAGGCTCGGACAGACGAACCACCGCAGTGTGGGTGTCGCTGATCGTCACCGCATTGACCGGCGCGTACATCGACTTGAACGGGTGGTTGTCACGCACCATCTCGATCGAGAATTTGATGTCCTCGGCCGTGATCGGCTTGCCGTCGTGAAAAACCGCGTTCTTGCGCAACTGCAGCATCACGCTGCGATTGTCGGGCGACAGCTCCCAGCGCTCAGCCAGAAAAGGCTGCGGCTTCCAATCGGCGCCCATTCGCAGCGGCGACGCAAAGAGCTGCGCCGCCGGGAACATCGTCGCGATGCCGCTCTGCACTGCTGAATTCAGATGGCGCGGCTTCTGGGTCGTGCCGATCACCAGCACGCCACCCTTGGCGGCCTGGGCCGCAAGCTCGAACGGGATGCCGAACAAGCTGCCAGCGCCCAGCAGGCCGGCCTGGCTCAGAAAGTTGCGACGATTGGGTTGGTTCATGAATTCTCCGGGAAGACGGGTTCGTGACAAACCCGCGATGCTAAGGCCTTCCATCCGGCTTGGCCATCCGGCCTGGCCATCGGGCTCGGCCTCGCGGTCTGAAATGCGATCAATACGACGGCGGCGTGATGACCCACAGCACGACAGCGGGTACCGCACCGGGGTTGTGGCAGCGGTGCGGGCGCTTGCGGGTGAAGGAGAAGCTGTCGCCGGCCTCCAGCCGCAGCGACTTGCCGTCGGCCGACT
>JBILYN010000378.1:0-4494 GCA_044377715.1 Aquabacterium sp. | reverse complement strand
GTGCGAGAGGTGCTGCCGGCAATAAGCGATCAAAGCCTGCTCGAGCTCGGGGCCGGCGTCGCGCATGTCGCGCGGCTGCACCACCGCCTTGACCTCCTCGCCGAACTCCTCGTTGGGCACACCCAGCACCGCGCAGTCTGCCACTTGCGGGTGGTTGATCAGCACGTTCTCGGCCTCCTGCGGGTAGATGTTCACCCCGCCCGAGATGATCATGTAGGCCTTGCGGTCGGTCAGGTACAGGTAACCCTCGGCGTCGACATAGCCGACATCGCCCAGCGTGGTCCAGCCCAGCGGATGGGTAGACCCCGCAGTCTTGGCCGGGTCGTTGTGGTACTTGAAGGGCCGGCCGTTGGCGAAGTAGACCGTGCCGCTCTGACCCTGCGGCAGCAGCGCGCCCGACTCGTCGTCGCAGATCTTCAGCTCGCCGATCACCGCGCGGCCGACCGTGCCTTTGTGCGCCAGCCACTGCGCAGAGTTCGCTATCGTCACGCCGTTGCCCTCGGTGCCGGCGTAGTACTCCCAGATCACCGGGCCCCACCAGGCGATCATCTGCTCCTTGATCGGCACGGGACAAGGCGCGGCGGCGTGGATCGCGCAGCGCAACGACGACAGGTCGTACTGCTTGCGCGTCGCCTCGGGCAGCTTGAGCATGCGAACAAACATCGTCGGCACGAGCTGGCTGTGGGTGATGCGGTAGCGCTCGATCAGCCGCAAATACTCCTCGGCGTCGAAGTGCTCCATCATCACCACCGTGCCACCCAGGCGCTGCACGCCCAAGGTGAATCGCAGCGGCGCAGCGTGGTACAGCGGCGCGGGCGACAGGTAGACCGTGCTCGGGTCCACGCCGTAGAGCTTGGTCATGGTGTCGGTCATCGGACCGGTGGCGTCGATCTCGGTGAACTCAGGCGGCACGAACACGCCCTTGGGCCGACCGGTGGTGCCGCTCGAATACAGCATGTCGCCGCCAGCGCGTTCGTCGGCGATGCGGGCCACGGGCTGCGCGTCAACAGCCGACTCGTAGGCCGACCAGCCGTCGATCACACCGCCGAGCATCAACCAGGACTTCACGGCTTTGCAGGCGGCGGGCAGGTGCTGAACAGCAGCGCCCATCGCCTTGGAGGCGATCACCGCTTTCGCGCCGCAGTCGTCGACGATGTAGCTGACCTCGCCCTCCGTCAGCCGGGTGCTCATCGCGGTATAGATCAGGCCGGCACGGTGCGCACCCCAGCAGATCTCGAAGTAGCGCGGGTGGTTCTCGAGCATCAGCGCGATGTGGTCGCCCGATTGCAGCCCGAGCGATCGGAACAGTTGCGCGACCTGGTTGGAGCGGTCGTCGAGTTCGCGGTAGGTGACGACCTGGCCGCTGCCGGCGCAAATCAGCGCGGGTTTGTCAGGGGTCGTGCGGGCATGAAAGTACGGATGCAGCAAGGGATCTCCTCTGTCGGCCAGGCGCGACGGCCAGCGTTGCGGCTTTCAGCGTACGCCAGTCGAGCGGTGCACGCTGTCGCCTTCGGTACCGCGGCGCACCGCGGTCCAGTGGCAGGACTGGCTCAAGGCTTGTCGCCTTGCAGCACCTGCTGGTTGACGTTCACAGTGGCCGCCGGCGCACCGGGTTCGTCGAAGGTCACGCGCTGGTTGACCCGCTGGTGCGGCCAGTAGTCGGCCAGCGCGTAATGCTGGGTGCTGCGGTTGTCCCAGACGGCGATGCCGCCGGCTTCCCACTGGTGGTGCACCATGAACTCGGGCTTTTGCATCCAGTCGAGCAAAAAATTCAGCATGCTGCGGGCCTCGTGGCGGTCGATGCCGACGATGTTGCGGGTGAAGTCGGCGTTGACGAAGAGGCACTTGCGGCCCGAACCGGGGTTGGTTCTGACGACGGGATGGATCACCGGCTTGAAGGCCTTGATCGCAGCGATCAGCGCGTCGTCGCCGCGCCGGCCCAGCGCCTCGCGAAAACCCGAGACCTCCCAGGTGTGCACCGCGCTCAGGCCTTCGAGGTAGGCCTGCATGCCCGGCGACAGCCCGTCATAGGCCTTGCTGGTGCTGCTCCAGCAGGTGTTGCCGCCGGCCGGCGGCGTCACCGTGATCTGGATCGCGGTGCCCAGCGGCGGGTTGGGCTTCCAGCTGATGTCGGTGTGCCAGTTGTCGATCGAGGGCGGCCGGTCGCGGTCGAAGACGATCATCTCGAGCTCGGGCGCGCCGGGTTTGCGCTCGAAGTACGAGCCGCCAGAGATCGGACCGAACACCTTGGCCAGCGCCACATGCTGGGCCGGGGTGATGGTCTGCGGCCTGAAGAAGATCACCTCGAAGTCGTTGAGCGCCTGGCGCAATTCGGCCTGCACTGGTTCGGTCAGCGGCTGTGTCAGGTCGACGCCCTCGATCCAGGCGGCGAAGTTGGGCATGCGCGGCACCGGCCGGATGTGCTGGTAGCGCTGGGCAATGTCGATCAGCGTCAGTTCCTGGGTGTTGGCCATCAAAAAGACTCCAGTTGAAAAACATGGTTTGAGACGCGCCCGAATCCACTCATTGGCGAGCCATCTCGGCCTGGCCGACGGCACCGCCGTCCAGCACCTGCAACAGGTCGAGTGTCACCGTGACCCGACGAAGTTTGCCTGTGAACGCGAAAGGCGCTGCGTAATGCGACACCGGTGAGCCGCGGTCCAGGCCAATGTCCAGTCCGGACCAGGAGATGAAATTGTTGAAGCCGTGCGGACTGACCAGGCTGCCGACCGGCTCACCGTCGATCAACAAGGTGGCGGTGCGCTGCTCAGGCACTTTGATCGGTCCGGCCATCGGGCAGGTGTAGGGCACCCAGGCGCCCAGCACCACCTGCACTGCCAGCCGGTGGTGGCCAGCGGTCACGGGTCGGTCCGAGCGCAACACCCGGTGCACGCCGCCGATGTTCAGGTCATGCACCAGATGGCCGCCTTGCAGGTACAGGCTGTAGCCGCTGGTGGCATCGCCGTGGGCGATCAGCACGCCTTCGGCGCCGCCCTCGGGCAGGCTGACATCGGCCTCGATTGAATAGTTGCGGCCGCGAATGTCCGGCGCAATGTCATTGGGCAGGTGTCCCATGCCGGCGTGCATCACGAACTGACGCCGAGACCCTTGCACGCGCCGGCCGTTCTCGGCAAAGCGCTGGCCGAAGCGGTCGTCCAGCGGCAGCACCTGACAGCGCTCGGCTTCGCGCCACCACTGCGCAAGCAGCGCTTGCAACTGCTCGGGGCGGGCGGCCGCGAGGTCATGGTTCTCGTTGAAGTCCTGGTCCAGGTGATAAAGCTCCCAGACGTCGTCGTCGAAGGCCTGACCGCGTGGATGAAAAGCCACCGCCTTCCAACCATCGGCCCAGATCCCGCGATGGCCAAACATCTCGAAATACTGCGGACGCGACCGTGCTGCCGCAGCCTCATCGCGCAGCGCGGGCGCGAAGCTCTCGCCGTCAAAGGGCAGGCAGTCCAGGCCTTTCAGGCGATCGGGCTTGGACGCGCCGATCAACTCCAGCAAGGTGGGCGCCAGGTCGGTGGCATGGTGGAAGCCGTGGCGCAGTTCGCCACGCGCGGTCAGGCCTTTGGGCCAACTGATGACCAGCGGATCGCGGATGCCGCCGCCATGGGTGTTCTGCTTGTAGCGCTTGAGCGGCGTATTGGCAGCCGACGCCCAGCCCCAGGGGAAGTTGCTGTGGGTGTCGGGCCCGCCGATGTCGTCGATGCGCGACAGCTTGGTGGCCAAGGCCTCGGGTTGCTGGTTGTAAGGCCCCATCGCATTGATGAAGCCCAGCGGCCCGCCCTCCTGGCTGGCGCCGTTGTCCGACAGCACCACGATGATGGTGTTGTCGACCTGGCCGCTGGCCTCGAGAAAATCCACCAGCCGGGCAATCTGGCCGTCGAACTGGTCCAACATCGCCGCATAGGCCGACTGCAGCCGCGTCATCAGCGCGCGCAATGGCGGGGCGTGGCTGTCCCAAGGCTGAACGCCGGCGTTGGGCGGCGGCAAGACAGTGCCGGGTGGCACGATGCCCAGTTCGATCTGGCGTGCCAGACGGCGGGCTTTTTCCTCGTCCCAGCCGTGGCCGAACAGCGGGGCATAACTCTTGATCAGCGCGTCCGGTGCTTGGTGTGGCGCATGGCAGGCGCCTGGTGCCAGCCACAGATGCCAGGGCTTGTCGGGCTGGTCGGCGGCATGGTCGGCCAGGTAGCGCAGCGACTGATCCACCAGGTCCACGCTCAAATGGTAGCCGGTCTCGAAGCTGCCGGGCGCGGGAATCTGCGTGTTGTCGCGCACCAACTCGGGCGCGTACTGGTCGGTCTCGGCGTCCATGAAACCGTAGAAGCGGTCATAGCCCCGGCCCAGCGGCCAGCCGTCGAACGGGCCGGTCGGGCCGGTCTCGGTCAACGAGGTGACATGCCATTTGCCGACCATGTAGTTGGCATAGCCCTGCGGGCGCAGCATCTCGGCCAGCGTCGCAGCCTCGGGCGCGATCTTGCCGCGGTAACC
>JBILYN010000377.1:0-4511 GCA_044377715.1 Aquabacterium sp. | reverse complement strand
AGACGCTGATCGGCGACCAGCGGGTCGACAAGGTGGTCGATTCGGTCTGCCCGTTCTGCGGTGTCGGCTGTCTGCTGAGCTACCAGGTTCGCGACAACCGGATCGTCGCGGTCCAGGGTCGCAAAGGCCCGGCCAACGACAGCCGGCTCTGCGTCAAGGGCCGTTTCGGCTTCGACTATGTGCACCATCGCCAGCGGCTGCTGCGCCCGTTGATCCGCAAGCCTGGTGTGGCCAAGGACTCGAAGTCGACGCCGCGGCCCGAAGACTGGCACGAGGTCTTTCGCGAGGCGAGTTGGGACGAAGCGCTGGCGCTGGCCGGCGGTGGCCTGAAAGCGCTGCGCGACCAGCATGGCCCCAAGACCTTGGCCGGATTCGGCTCGGCCAAGGGCAGCAACGAAGAGGCTTATTTGTTCCAGAAACTGGTGCGCACTGGCTTCGGCAGCAACAACGTCGACCACTGCACCCGGCTGTGCCATGCCAGCAGCGTGGCCGCGCTGCTCGAGGGCGTGGGGTCTGGCGCGGTCAGCAACCCGGTCAACGACGTGCAGCATGCCGAGCTGATCCTGGTGATCGGCGCCAACCCGACGTCCAACCACCCGGTGGCAGCGACCTGGATGAAGAACGCCGCCGCCCGCGGCACCAAGATCGTTGTCGCCGACCCGCGACGCACCGACCTGGCGCGTCACGCCTGGCGCAGCTTGCAGTTCAATCCCGACACCGATGTGGCGCTGCTCAACGCGATGATCCACACCGTGATCGCCGAGGGGCTGACCGACCAGGACTTCATCCGCGACCGGGCCAGCAACTTCGAGGCCTTGAAGGCCAACGTGGCGGGCTACACGCCGGAGCGCATGGCGCCGATCTGCGGCATCGCGGCCGAGACCATCCGCGAGGTGGCACGGGCTTTTGCCGGCGCGAAGTCAGCGATGGTGCTGTGGGGCATGGGGGTGAGCCAGCATGTGCACGGCACCGACAACGCGCGCTGCCTGATCGCGCTGGTCTGCGTGACTGGCCAGATCGGCAAGCCCGGCAGCGGCTTGCATCCGCTGCGGGGCCAGAACAATGTGCAAGGCGCCAGCGATGCCGGGTTGATCCCGATGATGTTCCCGAACTACCAGCGGGTCGACAACCCGCAGGTCCATGCCTGGTTCGAGGACTTCTGGCAGACCCGACTCGACGACCAGCCTGGTCTGACCGTGGTCGAGATCCTGCGCAAGGCCCAGGCGCCAGAGACCGACCCACGCAAGATCCGCGGCATGTACGTGATGGGCGAGAACCCGGCGATGAGCGACCCCGACCTGAACCATGCCCGCGAAGGCCTGGCCAGCCTGGCACACCTGGTGGTGCAGGACTTGTTCATGACCGAGACTGCCTGGCTCGCCGACGTGGTGTTGCCGGCATCGGGCTGGGCCGAGAAGACCGGCACCGTGACCAACACCGACCGCATGCTGCAGATGGGTCGGCGCGCGCTCGACGCGCCGGGCGAGGCCCGACAAGACCTGTGGATCATCCAGCAGATTGCTGCCCGCATGGGTTTGGACTGGCGCTACGACGGCGAGGACAGCGGCGTCGCCGCGGTCTACGAGGAGATGCGCCAGGCCTTGCACGGCGTGATCGCCGGCGTCAGCTGGCAGCGGCTCGAGCATCAGCACAGCGTCACCTACCCCTGTCTGAGCGAAGACGATCCTGGCCAGCCTATCGTTTTCACCGAGCACTTCGCCACCGCCGACGGCCTTGTCCACCTGGTGCCGGCCGACATCATCCCGGCGGCCGAGCGGCCCGACGCCGACTACCCCTTCGTGCTGATCACGGGTCGCCAACTCGAGCACTGGCACACCGGCAGCATGACGCGCCGCACCGAGGTGCTCGACGCACTCGAGCCGATGGCCACCGCCAGCATGCATGGCGCGGATCTGCAGCGTCTGGGGTTGCGAACCGGTGACGTGCTGACGGTGGCGAGCCGCCGCGGCAGCGTCACGTTGAGCGCAAGGCGCGACGACGGCACACCGACGGGCGCGGTGTTCATCCCCTTTGCCTATGCCGAGGCGGCGGCCAATCTGTTGACCCACGCAGCGCTTGACCCGACCGCCAAGATCCCGGAGTTCAAGTACTGCGCGGTGCGGGTCGAGCCAGGCGGTGAGTTGCTGACGCCGGCCGCTTATGGGTCTGGCTTGGATGGGTCGGGCTTGAATCGGGCGAGCTGACAGGCCAGCTCAGCGCGCCATCGGCGAAGACAGCGTCGATCTGCCTGCGGAACGCGCCGCCCGCAGATCTTGCGTTTGCACCGAAAGAGCTGATGTGAGCACCTTGCCCAGCGGTGCAGGTGCTTGACGCAAGCAGAGGGTCTCATGCCGTCAAATTTGGACGGCCTGGATCAGCGATACCATCGGCGCAAGCTTGGGCAATCAGGAATGGCGCCGGTCGCTCCACCCCTGCCATGATCCCGTTCGACGGTCCTGTGCGACTCGAATTGTTTGGCCTTGGCTTGATCGAATCAATTCGACGGAATTTCTCGGATGTTCAACTCCAGAGGGAAATGGCGATGCTCGGATCATTGACGACCGCGGTGGCGACGGTACTTGTGGCGGGCTGCGCAACATCTGCGCTTGTGCCCGATGCAGCAAGGTCGGAGTTGGCGCCTAGCGGCAAGCTTCGCGCCGGCATGAACCTGGGCAATTCTCTGTTCACGACGAAGGACGCTGCGACTGGCGAGTTGCGCGGCGTGAGCGTGGACTTGATGCGCGAGTTGGCGTCTCGGCTCGGCGTGCCTGTCGTCTTCGTCGTCCACGCCACACCGGGCGATGTGGCGGATGCGGTGGACAAGGACACATGGGATGTCGCCATCCTCGCGATCGCGCAGGCACGGGCACAGACGATTGCGTTTTCCCCAGCGATCACCGAGATCGAGGCGACTTACGTGGTGCACAAGGATTCGGTGCTCAAGTCGGTCGAACAGGTCGATGCGTCTGGCATCCGCATTGCCGCGCCGGAAAAAGCTGGGTATGAGCTTTACCTGACGCAAACGCTTCGCAACGCCACGCTGATTCGGACGAAGGCGGGCTCAGCGTCGATCGATCTCTTCACGGAGCGGCGCGCGGATGCGTTGGCCGGGCTGAAACCGGACTTGCTCAAGGCCATGGGCAAGATGCCAGAGGCGCGAATGCTCGAAGGCAAGTTCATGACCGTGAACCACGGCCTTGGCACGCCTCGCGCGCGGCGCGCGGCGGCCGAGTATCTGAAAGCGTTCGCTGAAGAAATGATTGCTTCTGGCTTTGTGGCGCGCTCGATCGAGCGGCACCGCGTGCAGGGGCTCACGGCAGTAAAGTAGAGTGCGTCCTTGTCCCAGCGCAGTTGGCGTGCAGGGTTGAGCGCGTTGTCGGCCGGGCAGGTTCTTGCGAATGTGACCCATTGAGAAGGAGAGGCTTCATGGCCGATTTGATACGCGTAGGACTGGTTGGGGCGACGGTGACCGAGTTCGGCAGCGGTTGGGGTTCCGGCGCGCATGTGCCGGCATTGAAGGCCGTGCCCGGATACCAGATCAAAGCGGTGTGCACGGCGCATGAGGCCACCGCGAAGGCCTCCGCCTTGGCCTTTGGCGCTGAGCTCGCATTCGACAACATCGACGCCATGCTGGCGAGCAGCGAGCTTGATCTGGTGTCGGTGGTGGTGCGCGTGCCGCTGCATCACCAGATCGTGATGAAGGCGCTTGGCGCGGGCAAGGCGGTGTACTGCGAGTGGCCGCTGGGCAACGGCCTGAAAGAGGCGCAAGAAATGGCGGACCTCGCGAAGCGGATGGGCTTGGCCACCATGTGCGGCCTGCAATCGCGCAGCGACCCGACGATTCGCTATGCGAAGGATCTGGTCGCGCAAGGCTATGTTGGCGACGTGCTTTTTGCCGACCTGCGGATCACACCGGCTGCACAACTCGAGCGCGGCAACGGCCGCATCTGGCAAGGACTGGCGAAAAACGGCGCCAATCCGCTGACGATCCCCGGCGGCCACAGCATGGACGCGATGCTGTTCATCCTGGGCGACATGGTCGAGGTGTCGGCGCGAATCGCCACGCGCATCACGCAATGGCACAACACCGATACCGGTGAAACCATGACGGTGGACGCGCCAGACGCGGTGAGCGCGATCGGCAAGCTCGCCAGCGGCGTTGAGGTCAATGTCCAGATCGCCACCGCACCCACTGCGGCGCCAGGCTATCGGCTGGAAATCTACGGGCGCAAGGGCAGCCTCGCGGTGACGTCCAGCTCGGTCAATATCGGTCCGAACAAGCTGTTTGGCGCGCAGGGCAAGAACAACCTGGCCGAGTTGCCGGTGCCGGAGAGCTACAGGTCCGCGCCCGCGAACACGCCTGCAGGGCCGCCGCAAAATGTCGCCCATGCCTATGCGCGCTTTGCGAAAGTCTTTCACAGTCGGGCGGGCATAGACCCTGATTTCGACACGGCGCTGGGCATCCATCGACTGATCGACGCGATCGAACGCTCTGCACGCGAACGGCGCTG